>NZ_JBYTDY010000001.1:0-476590 GCF_058791835.1 Paenibacillus sp. EB106-04-04-XG159
ACATCAGAAAAACTCCCATCATTGTAGCAGTAGAAGTTTTTGTTTTATCTACTGTCTACTATGATGGGAGCATATCATTGGGCAGCTGGCTTTTGTTTTTGTAATAATAAATGTGTTAATTTATAATTAGGTAGGTTTTATAATAATAGGGATGATCCGCTAATCATGAGGAGGATACCTGACGGATGAATATTGCATTTTTCTTGCTGCCAAAACATGAGGTTGTTTGTCTGAATGAACAGTCAACTCTTCGTCAAACCTTAGAGCGCATGGAGCATCACCGGTTTACCTCAGTGCCTATCATTAATGATAATGGGGAATATGTGGGTACGGTAACCGAAGGTGATCTGTTATGGCATATGAAGAATTCGAATGGTGCAATTAATTTTGAGAACGCTTCGAAATTTTTACTTAAAGAAGTGGAACTTAATAAGCTGATAAGATCAGTAAGAATTGATTCTAACATGGAAGATCTTATCAAATTGGCTAAGGTTCAGAACTTCGTACCCGTAGTTGATGACCGGAATCGATTCATAGGAATTGTACGGCGCAGCCAGATTATTGAATATTGCGAGCAGTTCGTAACGAAAGCGATGGACGTTCATTAAGTATGTTATAATGGGGAATAACGCACTTTTACAGAAAGGTGTGACAATCGAGGATGCACAAAGAGATGGATTTAGCGAAGCGTGCCAAAGTCATCGAATGGTTGAAGACCGAAGTGATGGACTATGCAGCACGCCTCTTCAGGTCTCTGTGGGAAGGCAGCACCACGAAAGTCGTTGACAGCTTAGCGAGCCTAATTGTAAGCAGTTATGTATTAGGCCGACGCGTAGGCATTTCCTATCGGGAATTAGACGACAGCATCCAAGACAAATTGCAGCGCTCCATACAGGAAGGACATCAGCTGGAAGAATGGTACCAGGACCTGTCTAAGCTGGATGAACATTTACGCAAGAGGTGAAATAGTTTGAATAAACGCTTGATTTCGATAGCATGGGCAATAGCAGCAGTGGTGCTGTTATTATCGATCGGCAATCCTGTTCAGGTCATTACGATGAGCTTTATGGCGATTCCGTTCGTCATGCTATTTACGACGCAGTCGATCAAGTCGTTCGCGATTCACGTCGTGGCGCTGTTGATCGTCGTCTTTTTCTTAGCCGGGACATTTGGTTCTGCGGTTGTGCTGGCTTCGATATATTTTATAATTCCAGGTATCGTCATGGGCTATATGTTTAAGCGCAATCGTTCTGGATGGAACGCATTCACTGCAGGGACCATTGCATTTTTAGCAGAATCATTGGTGCTGTTGGCGATTGGAACACTTGTCTTTGATTTGGACATTGTTGAGTTTCTCAGAAGCCAAATTCAATTGAGCATGGATAAACTGCAGCAAGCAGGGGGCATTACACCTGACAAAGCAGGGAACTTGGTAGATGCGCTTGTGATTACGCTCAATAAGATGATCCCAGTTATGCTGATCATGAGCTCGATCTATATGGGAGCTATTACGTATGCTATCAGCAACCGCTTATTAACGGCACAGGGTGTACAGGTTAATAAGATGAAGCCGATCAAGGACTGGATGCTTCCGAAGTCGTTCATCTGGTATTACTTGATTACGATTATCCTGCAGATGTTTGTAGGGGATTCACCAGGCAGCTTCTTGGTTGTGATCTTGCTTAACCTAATACCGCTTCTGCAGTTGGGCTTCGTGATACAAGGAATATCATTCTTGTTCTACATCGCTGACTTTAAGCGTTGGCCGAAGATAGTACCGGTGGCAATCCTTATTACATCACTGATTATTCCGTTTGCATATATACTGCTGCGAATAATCGGCATCATCGATATGGCATTTCCATTGCGGCAAATGGTATCAAGACCAAAACAATAGGGTGAGAGGATATGCCAAAATTGTGGTTCCAACGATGGTACGCTAAGCATACCATCTGGGCGCTTATATTTGTCTTGGGCCTGACGGTTGTACTGGCTTTCTACAACTGGATGATCGCAATCTTCGGTGTTCTCTGCTTGTCAGTGCTGCTTGTCATTACATTTACGGCAGAGCGTAATTTCCAACTTGAGTTGGAGAATTATCTGAATACGCTGGGGCATCGTATAAAGCTCGCCGGTGATGAAGCAGTTATAGAACTGCCGTACGGTATATTGCTCTATAGCGATCAACAGGTTGTGGAATGGCACAACCGCTATGTATCAGACATGCTGGAACAAGACAGTGCAGCAGGGATTAAGCTGGGTGAACTGTTTCCGAAGCTGGATCTGCAGTTGCATGCACCGACGGGTTCAGGTAAAGACAACCATAACGTCGTTGAGCTTAAAATAGGCGAGCGCACAATAAGAGCGCAGGTTGTTGCCGAGGAACGATTAATTTATTTTACAGATAGTTCAGAGATGACAGCGCTGCGAACTCGATATGAGCAGGAACGGATGGCCGTGGGTATCGTGGTGCTGGATAATCTGGAGGAGTCGACGCAGGGGCTGGATGATCAGCAGCGGGCAGCGCTGCTCGCTCGTGTGACCAGCCATCTGACGGAATGGGCGGCAGGCAATGGCATTCTGATGAAGCGTCTATCCTCCGAACGACAGTTCATGGTGATGGACGTTCAGACGCTTCATGCGCTCGAGCAGACCCGATTCGTTATTCTCGACGAAGTGCGCGAGATGACGATGGACAACAAGCTGCCCGTAACCTTGAGTATGGGGTTCGCAGCGGATGTGGAGTCCATCGTTGAGCTTGGACAGATGGCACAGTCCAGCTTGGACATCGCGCTCGGTCGAGGCGGCGATCAGGTCGCTGTGCGCGTAGGCCAGCGCCTGTCCTTCTACGGCGGCAAGACGAACGCCGTAGAGAAGCGCACAAGAGTGCGCGCGCGCGTCATTGCGCACGCGTTGCGGGATTTCATTCGCCAGAGCGATCGCGTGCTCATTATGGGCCATCGGAATCCGGATACGGATTCGATCGGTGCCGCGATCGGCGTGTTGAATGCATGCCGCATGTTAGAGGTGGATGCCTATATCGTGCTGGAGGAGAGCAATCCATCCATCGATCGCCTGGTGGCGATGATCAGCAAGGATGAGCTCTTATGGTCACGATTCATCACACGCCACGAAGCGATCGAGATGGCAAGCGAGGACAGCCTCGTTGTCGTTGTCGACACGCACAAGGCCTCGATGGTTGAGGAGCCGCGGCTTCTGCAGGCTACCAGCCGCATTGTGCTCATCGACCACCATCGCAGAGGAGAGGAATTCATCTCGAATGCGGTGCTTATCTATCTAGAGCCATATGCATCATCAGCATGTGAGCTAGTGACCGAGCTGCTGCAGTATATCCATAACCGTCTGCATCTCAGCGTGCTGGAGGCCACTGTCATGCTGGCGGGGATGACGGTGGATACGAAGCATTTCTCGCTCCGAACAGGCTCAAGGACCTTCGATGCGGCGAGCTTCCTACGCCGTCATGGTGCCGATCCCGTTCTTGTGCAGAAGCTGTTGAAAGAGGACTTTGAGGAGTATATTCAGAAGGCGGAAGTAATCCGCCATACCCAAATGATATATGATCATGTAGCGATCGCGGTGACCGAGCCTGGGCGAAAATATTCTCAGTTGCTCATTGCTCAGGTAGCTGATACGCTATTAACTATGACAGGAGTACTAGCTTCGTTCGTTATCAGCGAGCGTTCAGACGGATATATCGGCATTAGTGCCCGTTCACTTGGGCAGATGAATGTGCAGGTCGTCATGGAGCGCCTAGGCGGCGGCGGTCATCTAACGAACGCCGCAGTACAGCTGACATGCTCCCTCGAGGAAGCAGAGACGCAACTGAAGCAAGTGCTAGCCGAAATTGATGCAGAAGAGGGGTTGTTCGAATGAAAGTCATCCTATTGCAAGATGTCAAAGGTCAAGGTAAAAAAGGACAGATTAAGGAAGTATCCGAAGGTTACGCTGCTAACTTCCTTATCCCGCGCGGCTTAGGTCGTCCTGCGACCGAAGGCAACGTGAAGACACTCGAACAGCAGCATAAGTCCGAGGCGAAGCGCAAAGAGCAGGAGAAGCTTGACGCGGAAGCGCTGGCGGCTAAGCTTGCTGAGACGACGGTGGAAGTGAAGACGAAGGCCGGTGAGAACGGTCGTTTATTCGGTGCTATCACGACGAAGCAGATCGCTGAGGCATTGGTTCATCTGAATTTGAAGATTGATAAACGCAAGATTGAGCTGTCAGAGCCGATCCGTGCGCTTGGATATACGAATGTCACAATAAAGATTCATCCTGAGGTGCGTGCGACCGTGAAGGTACATGTAACGGAGGAATAAGATGAGCGACATGTTTGTCGATCGCGTGCCCCCGCAGAATCTGGAGGCAGAGCAGGCGGTTCTCGGGGCGATCCTGATCCATGCGGAAGCGCTAATTACCGCGATGGAGCGGGTTCAACCGGAGGATTTCTATAATCCTGCACATCAGTTTATATTTGAAGCGATGATCGATCTGGCAGAAGAAGGCCAGCCGATTGACTTGGTAACGTTGGCGGCTAAGCTGCAAGTGAAGCAGCAGTTGGATGAAGTAGGCAGCGTCTCATATCTGATGAAGCTTGCCAACGCAGTGCCAACTGCCGCCAATGTGGACTACTACGCTCAGATCATCGAAGAGAAATCGATGATGCGTCGGCTTATTCGGACAGCCACACAGATCGTAAGCGAAGGATATACCGCTGAGGAAGATATCGGTGCGCTGCTAAGCGATGCGGAACGCCGCATATTGGAGATCTCCAACCGCCGATCATCGAGCGGATTCATCGCGATCAAGGACGTCCTGATGGAGGTATTCGACAGGATCGAGACCTTGAACGAGAATCAAGGGACGACAACCGGGATTCCGTCAGGGTTCATCGATCTGGATAAGATGACGGCCGGCTTCCAGCGAAACGACTTGATCATCGTTGCGGCGCGTCCTTCCGTTGGTAAGACCGCCTTCGCGTTGAATATTGCGCAGAATGTAGGCGTACGTGCCAAGGAAACCGTCGCGATCTTCAGTCTCGAGATGTCCGCCGCTCAGCTCGTACAGCGTATGATCTGTGCGGAATCCAACGTAGATGCGACAAGGCTGCGTACCGGGGCGCTGGAGGATGATGACTGGGAGAAGCTGACGATGTCGATTGCCTCATTGTCGGAAGCCCAGATCTTCATCGATGACACGCCAGGTATTACCGTCGCGGATATTCGCGCGAAGTGCCGTCGCTTGAAGAAGGAACATGGGTTGGGTATGATCCTGATCGACTACCTGCAGCTGATTCATGGCCGAGGCAAGGCAGGGGAGAACAGACAGCAGGAAGTATCCGAGATCTCGCGTACATTGAAGATGATTGCGCGTGAGCTCGAAGTTCCCGTTATCGCATTGTCCCAGTTAAGCCGGGGTGTTGAGCAGCGTCAGGATAAGCGTCCGATGATGTCCGACTTGCGGGAATCCGGTTCGATCGAGCAGGATGCCGATATCGTCGCCTTCCTGTACCGCGATGATTACTACAATCAAGACACGGAGAAGAAGAACATCATTGAGATCATTATTGCAAAACAGCGTAATGGTCCCGTAGGTACAGTTGAACTGGTGTTCCTCAAAAATTTCAATAAATTTGTCAGCTACGACCGGAATCATGGCGATCCGCATGCGGGATAATGATAATAGGGCTTCAAGCCACATTATATATCCCGTGACGGATGGCGTATGAATCCGGTCTTTTTTTACTTTTTGTTTTACTGAATGTACCATTTCGCAAAATAGTCATGCAATGTTACCAGCCAATAAACATAAATCTCATAAGTATCCGAACGTTAAGGATTGGGAGATAAAAAATGTTCGCTATTTAATTGACTTTGCTCATTAAGGCTGATACACTGTGATAGCTGCATTTTACCCAAAGGCAGTCAAATTTGGTGTGTAAACACCCGATGGGGGTAGAGATTATGTCTACAGTAGTAGTTGTAGGAACCCAATGGGGCGACGAAGGAAAAGGCAAAATTACTGACTTTCTCGCTGAGAGCGCAGACGTCGTAGCTCGTTATCAAGGCGGTAACAATGCGGGCCACACAATAATAATCGACGATAAGAAATATAAGCTTCATCTGATACCATCCGGTATCTTCTATGAGAGCAAGCTGTGCGTCATCGGAAACGGTATGGTAATTAATCCGAAGGCGCTTATTGAAGAGATTGAATATATTCACGAGAACGGCTTTAATACGGATAATTTGCGTATCAGCGACCGCGCTCATATCATCTTGCCATACCATATGGTATTGGATGAGCTGGAAGAAGAGCGCAAAGGTCCGAATAAGATCGGTACGACTCGCAAGGGGATCGGCCCTGCTTATATGGACAAAGCAGCGCGCATCGGTATCCGCATCGCGGATCTGATGGATGCCGAAGAATTCGAGAAGAAGCTTCGTCACCTCGTCGTACAGAAGAATGAACTGATCGAGATGTATAACGGCGAGGCACTGGATGTCGAAGAGATGCTGCAGCAGTACCTTGAGTATGCTGAATTCATCCGTCCGTATGTAGCTGATACATCTGTTGTGTTGAACGATGCGATCGACAACAGCGAGAAAGTGCTGTTCGAAGGCGCTCAAGGCGTTATGCTCGATATCGACCAAGGTACGTATCCGTACGTTACTTCGTCGAATCCGACTGCGGGCGGCGTCTGCATCGGCTCCGGCGTCGGTCCTTCTAAGATTGAAGAAGTTATCGGTGTAGCGAAATCTTACACAACTCGTGTTGGCGATGGCCCATTCCCGACGGAGCTTGATAACGAAGTTGGACACTTTATTCGTGAAGCAGGGCATGAATACGGCACGACAACAGGACGCCCGCGTCGTGTAGGCTGGTTCGACAGTGTCGTGGTACGCCATGCACGCCGTGTCAGCGGAATCACGGGCTTGTCCTTGAACTCGCTGGACGTATTGACAGGTCTTGAGACCGTTAAGATCTGTACTTCTTACAAGTATCATGACGAAGTTATCGAACATTACCCAGCGAACCTGAAGATGCTGGCTGAATGCGAAGCGATCTACGAAGAAATGCCGGGCTGGTCGGAAGATATCTCGAAGTGCAAGACACTGGAGGATCTGCCTGAAACGACTCGCAACTACGTGAAGCGCGTATCGGAACTGACAGGTATTCCGATCTCGATCTTCTCCGTTGGCCGCAATCGTGAGCAAACGAACCAAGTTCGTCCGATCTATCGTTAATCTAGAATAGGAACGCCCTTCTCGAAACACGCATATGCGGTTGTTTCGGGAAGGGCGTTTTTGGCTTTAAGATAGACCGTTATGCATGGAATGATGCTGGTGCGGGCATACTAAGAAGTAATTTGCGTACGCACGTAAGGTCAGCAGCAGGGGAAGCGTCTGACACAACTTGTGCAAGTGCGGCAGGAAGGAGGCGTGACATATGCGTTGGTACATAAGGATAGTTAGGACGGTTGTTGTCATTGCGGCAGTCAGCGTCATTTCGAGCCTGTTGACGATTGGGACGACGGCTCTTGTAGTAGATGGATATATCCAGACAGCCTTGCAGCAGTTCAATGTTCCGATCAAGCGGGAACCGATGACGGCGGTCACGTTATGGAGTTCATTGTGGAAAGGGACTGCATCAAAGCAGGAGAAGCAGGAGCAAGGGAGTAAAGCTAAACTGAATCCGACAGGCATTGGACAAGCCGTGACACCGGGAGCGGGAGAGGAAAGATTGGGTGGATCACGGCATGAGTCCGAAACGTCGGGTTCAGCAGGATCGACGGAATCTCCAGGTGCTTCTCAAGGTTCGGAGCAAGATACGGAGTCTAAGCCTACAGGGGATGATGCTCTTCCTGTATGGGGCTCCATATCGGAAGAAGCGGGCGGTATCGATCAGCAGGAAGAGGTCATCGTGACCCCAGAAGCTCTAAAGGACAGCAAGGAGCAGTTGCCTGCCAATGCGAAGGATGAGATATTCCGAACGCTGTTGCAGAAGCTCCCGCAGGAGGATTGGCAGCGAATATCGACGTTGATGGAAGGCGGCTTGACGTCTTCGGAGTTATCGGAAGTAGAACAGATTCTAGCAAAGCATCTCAATGACGAAGAGTATAAGAAGATGCGTGATGTGTTAGCTGGCTCCAAAGCAGGGCAAGACTCGACAACACCAGGCGCTTAATTTTAAGATCATATGAATTGCGATAGGCTGCCAATAGGCAGTCTATTATTTTGTCTATTTTTAAAGCGTTTTCACGTCTGGTAGTTGCAACCGTTAGTTTTAGTATGATACATTATAAAAGGTAACAAAATATTAATCTTTATCAGTTTATATGAAGATAGGGAGAATATCATGGATCATAATCTAAACGAGGAACGGAATGAGAGCGAGCCAACATCAATGTGGCAGAAGCTCACTGCGGCATGGCGCTCAGAAGAGAAGCCGGCTGCTATGAAGCGCTGGGTATATGAATCTCGCAAACAGCTGCTCCTGTCAGTTGGAGGCGCAGCCGTATTAACAGCTGCGATCTGGGGCGGAACAGCATATGTACAGGCTAATACATTTCCATACTTACAAGTATATAACGGTGAACAATTCATTGGCGAGATCGCTAGCGCGGAACAGTTAGACGCACTCTATGATGCGAAGTTGAAGGAAGTACAAGCAGATAATCCGAATGCTATCATGAAAATAGACACATCAGCCATCCATACAGTAGAAGATAAAGCGTTTAAAGCAGAGCCCGAAACAGTAGACACGTTGAAGAAGGTAGCTGAGGTTATCCCTAGCTATGCCGAAGGCGTAGAACTGAAAGTTGAAGGTAAGACAGTAGGTATCGTTAAGGATCAGGCTACAGCAGATAAGATACTCGCACAGATTAAGAATCAATACAATCCGGATCTGAATAAGAAACCAGCAGTTAAGACATTGTCTGCTACGAAGTCAGCCCAAACGACGAAGACGGTATCTCATGTCGAATCCGTATCGCTGCGCGAACGCGTTGCCACGGTGGAAACAGAGACTACCCCTGACAAAGTACTGACGCCAGAAGAGGCTATAATGTTGCTGACATCAGGTCATACAGAGAAAGAAACATATACCGTTCAGAAAGGTGATACGGTTAGTTCTATTATCGAGAAAATGAATGTTTCTCGTGAAACAATCTATCGCAACAACCCTGGTGTAGGTGAGGAGTATCTGAAAGTCGGGCAAGTTCTTGATATTACAGAACCTGATCCATTGGTAACGGTGAAGACGGTTGAGCGCTATACCGAATATGTAGTCACAGAGCCTCAGGTTGAGATTCGCGAGAATCCTGACATGCCTGCAGGTGAGAGCAAGGTAGTTCGAGAAGGCAAGCAAGGGCTGAAACGAATGACCTACCGTTTGATTAAGGACAACGGCATGCTGACGAAGGAAGAATGGATCGAGCAAGAAGTGGTTGAAGCACCTGTATCCAAGATCGTTATGAAGGGCACGAAGGTTGTAAACGGTGAGGGCTCAGGTTCATTTATATATCCAGTAAATAATGCAAGTCTGTCAAGCGGATACGGATCTCGTTGGGGCACAACTCATAAGGGACTTGATATGACTTCTTCGGACAAGACGATCTCAGCAGCAGATGAAGGTGTTATCGAGTATGCCGGCTGGAAGAATGGCTATGGCAACTGCATCATCGTCGATCATAACAACGGCTACAAGACGCTTTACGGTCATCTCAGCAAGATTACGGTGGAAGAGGGCCAGGTCGTAGAGCAGGGCGAACAGATTGGCATTATGGGCAGCACCGGCAACTCTACGGGAACGCATCTTCATTTTGAGATCCATAAGAATGGTGATGTCGTCAATCCTAGTAAATATTTATAAGCTTATAATCCTCTAATGCAATCATTTAATTTATATGGATACAACGGAAAGCGGATAGCCTTCGGGTTATTCGCTTTTTTGGCGTGGTTTCTTACTCCGATACGAACATTCTGTACCTTAGAGGAAAGTGCATAATAACGATAGCGACGGTATTGGTTTGCTTCTGACTATTGGGGCAAGTATGATACAATATAGTGGTTAAGAAGAGACGAAAGAGGTGGAGTTCATGTACGGCAAAATACTAGTTGTTGACGATGAACAGCCGATTGCAGATATACTGAAATTCAACTTGGAGAAAGAAGGCTATGAAGTCATTTGTGCATTTGACGGCGGGACAGCGGTTGAGCTGGCGTTGAAGGAGAAGCCTGACTTGATCTTGCTGGATCTCATGCTTCCGGTAAAGGATGGCATGGACGTATGCCGCGAGGTGCGTCAGCACTTGCAGATGCCGATCATTATGTTGACGGCCAAGGACACGGAGTTAGACAAGGTGCTGGGTCTTGAAATGGGGGCTGACGATTACGTCACGAAGCCATTCAGTACGCGCGAGCTGTTAGCGCGGGTTAAGGCCCATCTGCGTCGTCTGGCGAAAGTGACATCTAGCGAGCTAGCCTTAGCTGAAGATGAGAAACAAGGGGTTCGTCTTCATGAGCTGTTGATTGATACGGATATGTATATCGTTTATAAGAATGGTGAGCCGTTAGATTTGACACACCGTGAATTTGAGCTGCTGCATTATCTGGTGAAGAGCAGCGGCAAGGTCATGACGCGTGAGCATCTGCTGCAGGCGGTATGGGGCTATGAGTATTTTGGCGATGTGCGGACAGTGGATGTAACCATTCGCCGCCTGCGCGAGAAGATTGAGGATGATCCGAGCAAGCCGGAGTATATTATCACCCGCAGAGGTCTTGGCTATATGATGCGCAATCCGCGTAACGGAGGAATGTGATGGCTTGGATCAGCCGTTTCTTTCGTACGATCCAGGCCAAGTTGATCATTATCTATGTGCTGCTGATCTTAATCGCGATGCAGCTCATCGGGGTCTACTTCGTCAGTACGATGAAGAACACCTTAACCAACAATTTTACAGAAGATCTAGAGACTACCGCTAACTATGTGCTGCTAATGGCCGTTCAGAAGCTTAAGGGGGAAGTCGGCACTGAGGATGAAGATGTGATCGAGGACTTGAACATTTCACTTCAGAACCTGTTCAAGATGAACGGGGTCGAGATCCAAGTGCTTGATGCAACCGGCAAGATCCTCGCCACTTCGGTGCAATCCAATGCGAATATCATAGGCAAGAAGAACACCGAAACGGTAGTTAGCCGCGCCCTGCAGGGGATTCGCGAGAACGAAGAGGTCATTATCGATGAAAATAATGATCGCAAGCAAGTGCTCGCGCTGCCGATCACGGTCGAAAACAAGACGATCGGCGCGGTATATGCCGTCGGCTCTATGAATGAACTATATGCGACGATCAATGATATCAACCGCATCTTCTTATCGGGTATGGCTATCGCGCTTGGATTGACCGCTGTGCTTGGCATCATATTGGCTCATACGATCACACAACCGATCAAGGAGATCACGAAGCAGGCCACTAAAGTAGCGGAAGGCCACTATGACGGTCAGGTTACGGTGCATGGCAACGATGAGATCGGGCAATTGAGCGAAGCGTTCAATAATATGACGAAGCGGCTGCAGGAAGCGCTCAGCATGAACGAGGAAGAGAAGGAGAAGCTGACTTCGATTCTGACGAACATGAGCGACGGCGTAATCGCTTCTGACGATCAAGGACACATTATCGTCATGAATCGACGCGCGGGGCTGATGCTCGGCGTGAAAGGACAAGACTGGGAAGGTCGAGATATGACCGCTCTGCTGAATATCACCGCTGACGAGCTGAAGGAGCGCATGCAGGACAAGATCAATGGGATGCTGCTGCCGCTCAGTTCAAGAGTGGACGGTGAGGAAGGGCATGACACGATTCTGCGTGTTACCTTCACGCCGATTCATCGCCGTGGAGAGGGCATTACAGGGACAATCGTCGTCCTTCAGGACGTAACCGAGCAGGAGAAGCTGGATCAATCGCGGCGCGAATTCGTAGCGAACGTATCCCATGAGCTGCGTACGCCGCTCACGACGATTAAGAGCTATGCGGAAGCCTTGGATGACGGTGCGCTGGAAGAGCCTCAATTGGCGAGTCGATTTGTCGGTGTTATACAGAATGAAACCGAGCGCATGATCCGGCTAGTAACGGATCTGCTGCAGCTGTCACGGCTTGATTCGAAGCAAGCTAGGCTTCGTATGCAGCCAATGGATGTCGTAGAGCTGCTGGAGGAAGTAAAGGATCGCTTCTCCTTCCAATTCCGCAGCAAGCAGATCTATGCCGATGTAACGATAGATCCGCAGCTGCCGATGGTTGTTATGGATCGGGACCAGATTGATCAGGTATTGGACAATCTGGTGTCGAATGCGGTCAAGTACACGCCTGAACAGGGCGTTATTGAGCTGAGCGCAGTGTTGGCGGAGGATGGGAAGCACGTTGCGATAACGGTTCAGGACAACGGGATGGGTATTCCGAAGCAGGATCTGGAGCGGATATTTGAACGCTTCTATCGAGTGGATAAGGCACGCTCGCGCAGTATGGGCGGCACAGGGCTTGGACTATCGATTGCCCGGGAAATGGTAAGGGCGCACGGCGGTTCAATTCATATAGATTCGGAATGGAACGAAGGAACTTGCGTTACCTTTACGCTTCCAATAGATCCCGCACCCGTTCGGGTGAATGCGGAAGACAAGAGTGAGGGGGGCGTATAATGGAACGATTAAAGTCGATTGCACTTACCTTCCTTGTCGTACTCAGTCTTGTACAGAGCTTCTTCCTGACTTACAGCATGCCGAACTTTGATGGAGAGAAACGATCTGCCGGGGATTACGTCGTAACCGAACCGATGGGACCCGACGAGAAGATCGAGAACTTAATATACCCAGAGAAGATCGTTCTTCATATGGGCAATAACGAGCATACGTTGCTGGCTCCAGGAACGACTTTTTATAACATTATCTTGGATCGACTGCAGGGGCGATCTTATGATGGATTTAAGATGAAGCAGTCGACAACGATCGATTGGTCGTCCATACAGGCGAATTCTGAAGGCATCGAGCTTAAGTATAATTCGGCTGTCCCGGTAAAGCTGCTGCAGAAGGTGATGCCAATCGCAGATGACCCTCTCTTTCAGCAGGAAAGTGTGAGCAAGATGATGATCTATACGTCGGAAGAGGACAATGATGTGATCGTCTTGTTCCTGACCGCTGATGGGGAGCGGGTGTATGAGTCAACCGACGCAGACTTGACGGTACAGGATATCAAGCAGCAGGTTGAATTCGGGCGTGAATTGACGCCTTATCAGCTTGTCAACGGAGCATTCTACATTCCGAAGGAGCCGCTTGAGATGGTGGAGGTTAAGCTTCCATACACAAGTTATGCTCCGGAGCAGATGGTGAAGAGTTTGTTCTTTGACCCTGCATTGACGAAGATTATCCGTGAATCGGATGGATCAACCATCTATACGGATGGCAAGCGCGGCTTGCAGCTGCAGAGTAAACAGCACTGGATGACATATACGGATGCAACCGCTCCTACTGAGGGACCTAACGACTTGTCAGCTGATGTGTGGGAGGCTGTTAACTTCGTCAATAAGCATGGCGGATGGAACGGTCGCTATCGATTAGCGGAGATACCAGTCGATAAGGACACCGTATCTGGAAGCGGGTTTAAGATGTCTAATGATACCGAGACGACCCTGAAGTTCCAGCTGTACTGGGGTTCCTACCCGATCATATCCACGAAGGACTTCAAGTTTGGCTATGTGCAGGTGAAGCTTAAGCAAGGAATGGTTATGAATTATGAGCGTTCGCTGTTGCAGCTGGCGACTCATGCAGATGAGAAAGAGATTCACAAGCTTCCAGGTGGAGAGGTGTTAATCGAAGCGCTGCGATCTACGAACCGGATGAACTCGATTGCGGCGGTAGAGCCGGTATATGAACCGATTCTGATGGAAACGCAGATTCATTTGCGGCCGGTGTGGCAGGTTACATTTTACGATGGATCGACTCAGTTGTTGAGATTGTAATGTTGAAGCGGAGAGGAGGAGTTTCATGGATTGGAGTCGTGCGAAGAGCATCTTAATATACGCCTTTCTGCTCCTGAATATCGTGCTGGGCTATCAGCTGTGGCAGGATATAAGTGACCAGATGAATAAGGAGCTGGACTGGACGTCGCTCTCAGAGGAGACGCGCAAGATTATGGATGTGAAGCAGATTAGCGTTACCGCTAGTATTCCGTCGGAGACTCCTTCCCTGCGTGAGATTACGTATCGCATGATAGATAAGGACGTCGATCTCATTCCGATGAAGGAGCCGGTGGAGAGCAAGGTGCTGTTCATGACGAAGCGGGATACGATTCAGGAGATGGAGGACGAGATTCCGCATATCGAGATGTATCAGCATGATGAGGCTCTTAGTGGAGACGGGGTATTCATTATGCATCAGCAGATGGTGAATGGGCTGCCGTTATTTGAAGTGAATCTGGAGCTGTATTCTGAGAATCAGATGATTAAAGCATACCGTCAGCAGTACGCTGAGATCGAGAATTCGAAGACTTCCGAGGACCAGAAGATACTGCCGGCTTCCAAAGCCCTTGATACGGTCATTGAGAAGCATCTAGCTCCTAACTCCGTTGTGACGGATGTGAAGCTGGGTTATCACGGCCAAGTATTTGACACGGATACGCAGGTGGCTGCGCCGTCTTGGCGGCTGCTGTTGGAAAATGGGGATGTCTATTATATGAATGCAATAAACGGCGCGGTTGAGCACGTGCCAGCAGGGAAGAAGGAGAAGTAATGAGTCTACGCTTTACGGTACTATCGAGCGGTTCTACTGGCAATGCGACGGTTATAAAAAATGATGATACGACGTTGATGATAGATGTAGGGTTAAGCGGCAAGCGGACAGAACAGCTGCTGCAGGAGCAAGGATTGTCCGGCGCTGATATTGACGGCATACTCGTAACGCATGAGCATTCCGATCATATCAAAGGGATGGGCGCGTTCGCGCGCAAGCATAAGGTGCCGATCTATGCGAATGAGAAGACATGGGAAGCTCTCGACAAGCATATAGGCCAGATTGTGGAAGAGAATCGGATCGTGATGCAAACGGGAGAGGCTCGAGACTTCGGGGATCTGCGCGTTGAGTCTGTCGGCATCTCGCATGATGCCGCAGAGCCGGTCGCATACACGTTCCGTGAAGGCGAGACGAAGCTGAGTGTAGCAACCGACCTCGGATATATGAGTGACAAGGTGCGCGATGCGATTATAGATTCGGATGTGCTCGTACTGGAATCCAACCATGACGTTGAGATGCTGCGCATGGGCCGATATCCATGGAACATTAAGCGCCGTATACTCGGTGATGAAGGTCACTTGTCGAACGAAGCCGCAGGCGAAGCGCTGTGTGATGTGATGACGGGTAATACTCGTCGAGTCTATCTGGCGCATCTAAGTCGAGAGCATAATCAACAAGACTTGGCTCGTATGACGGTGCAAAATGTGATGGAGGACCGTGGACATTTCTTCAAGGAATCGGAATTCCAGCTGTATGATACGTATTTTGATAAGCCTACCGCTTGGGATACGGTGAATGTGAAGGCTCCCGTGCGGCGGTAATAACCGAAGGCGGCTTCGTACTGCCGCCCTACTCGGCGCAAGCGATATAGGAATCAAGCTCCGCAGCTTTCCGCGATATATCCTCTTGCTCTAGTATTCCTTTCTCCACTAGCAGTTCCATTAGTGTAGATACAGCTAAGGTCAAACGGTAGTGATCATGCTTCAGATCAGCTAGCTTGCCGATCAGATCGATGTCGACCCAGTTGGGTGAGTTCGAAGTCATAGTTGATCGCTCCTTCTATTAGGTTTATTTTCATATTGTTCGCGGTTCATAGTTTACTTATGATAGAATATGTACAGTTCATATCGTCTATGACACATTGATAGAATTTACTTTAAGATAGAAGCTGCCTGGTATATTCAGTTATGGTTCGTTTATCCGGTCTGTTGTCCATGGTATATTTCAATAGATTGGTTCATAGACTCGTCATATGCGCTGTTCATTAGTGTTGACCGTTTGAATGGTTCCCATTCCTGTTTCTATAAGGGTAGAAGACATTCATATAAGGGTAATGGAGCAACCGGAGAGGCATGAGTGCCGCCGTAAGAGGGAGTGATGGTGCGGATGGGTTTGTTTGATGATGATTTCTATTCGCCGAAGATTGGCAGAAACAGTAGCCGTTCCTGGATATCAAGCAAGCGTCTGCCTCGTTTACGTATTCCAAGATGGCGCGGTGGGCCGCGTCTGGATCGTAAGCGCAAAGGGCTGTCAACGATACAAGTTGCGGTAATTAGTTCTGTCGTTACGTCGATATTGACAATTATGGTATTTGGATGGCTTGTAGCTCCTGGTGCTGTGCGAACAGCTGCTGCGGTTAATGAACAGGTCGCGAATGATCCTTATGAACGAATCGTGCAGGCCGCGGATAAGGTCAGTCCTACGGTTGTCAGCATTGTGAATAAGCAGAAGAGCCTCTTGGATGAGGAGAGCAAGCTAGCGGATGCAAGCTTGGGGTCCGGTGTGATCTATAAGCTGGAGAATGACGAAGCCTATGTGATGACGAATGAGCATGTGGTGGATGGCGCCGATCTTCTGGAAGTGGTGCTGCCCAATGGGCAACGTAAGAATGCCGAGCTTGTAGGCACAGATAAGATCACGGATCTTGCAGTATTGAAAATGGATGGCGCCGGTGTCACGGAAGTGGCCGAGATCGGTGATTCTCATAAATTGCGGCGAGGAGAAACGGTCATCGCGATCGGCAATCCGCTTGGACTCGGGGATTCGTTGACCGCCGGTATCGTTGGATATACGAATCGAATGATCCCTGTTTCCCTGAATCAAGATGGAGTGTACGATTGGGAACAGAGCGTTATTCAGACAGATGCCGCTATTAATGAAGGCAACAGCGGCGGTGCCCTGGTGAATCTTGACGGTGAGGTTATCGGAATCAATACGATGAAGATATCGATGACGGGTGTAGAAGGTATCGGATTCGCGATTCCGTCGCATATTGTGAAGCCTGTGGTGGATGAGCTGGAGGCGAAGGGGAAGGTTGCGCGTCCTTACCTGGGTGTATACACGGTGGATCTGAACAATCCATATGCGCCAATCACGGATGAGCAGCGTCAGGAGCTGCAGCTACCAAGTACGCAGAAGGAAGGCGTCATCGTACTGGAAGCGTCGGGTCCTGCGAAGGAAAGCGGCTTGAAGCTGAACGATGTGATGGTAAAGTTCGATACTACGGATATCAACTCGACACTGGATATGCGCAAGTATCTGTATGAGCAGAAGAAGATCGGTGAAGAGATGAAGATATCCTTCTATCGAGATGGGAAGCTGATGACGACACAGGTGACGCTGGATGAGAAGCCGGAAGCATAAAAGAAGCCTTGTCATGCTTGATCATCTGTACCAAATGCGGTAGAGTGAAGAAGTAATGCGAAGTCGCTGCTATTTAGACAGCTAGAAGGCAAGAAAGAGGGTTCATCATGTACGTAGTTTGCAAAGAACATATCGAGTTGGCAATTGAGAAATTTGTAGATGAGTATGAGGATGCTCCGGATGTAGTCAATCTGGATGATAATGAGTTCAGTGACTGGGAACGCCCGATTAATTGCTGCTTGAACTGCGAACAGGAGGCTCAATTCCTCGTCGTATAGATGAGAGGGAGCGGGATGAAGCTGGAGCTTGAGATCGAGTTAGAGCTTTAGTCGGTCCTTGAGCTAGTGCAGGCAGGGAAGTTCAGATTATAGGAAGATGAGAGCAAGGGTTGTGGATGAATGTCCGGGCCCTTGTTTTTTTGTGTATAGGCTGGGTATTATGGGGATAACACGGGGGATATGGCTGTTGTAAATGGTTATGCACATGTGGATAACGGTTAGCGTGTTGAAATAAGCTGAGACAAAGTCGGTCTAGAGACCGAGTAAAGGTCAGGTCAGAGTTGGATTCCAAGAGTGAGGATACAAGCTATAATTGGAAATAGCATATTGTAGAGGACGGGATGAAGATGAAGTGGCATCAGCACTTTACACGGTATATGGTTGATCAGAATAAGGGTGAACGGGAAATCGATTATCAATGGCCTTCTCCATCATTTCCGGTGATTAGTATTCGAAGTAATCTAGCACAATACGGGGACGGTTCTTCCTGGAAAGGCGGATTGAGAAAGCCTAAGGTTGCGGTTGGATTGATCGCAATCGGTGATATCGCAGTTGGGTTAATCTCGGTCGGGGCGGTCAGTGTAGGATTGTTGTCTATCGGCGCAGTTGCGTTGGGCTTGTGGTTGGCATTAGGTGCAGTGGCGTGCAGCTGGGGCTTGTCCGCGGGTGCTGTTGCCATAGCGGGTGAGATTGCACTCGGAGCGGTGGCCATTGCAGAGTGGGCGTTAGGCGCGGTTGCTGTGGGTAAGTATGCCTTTGGCGTTGTTGCTCTAGGTGAGTGGGTGTACGGTGTGGTCGTGATTGGGAAGCATGGCTTTGGTTTAATTCCATTGACGGGCGATGTGTTGAACTGGTTTAAACGGTTGTTTGGTGGTTGATGGGTAGGCAATTATCGACTTATTATTCTTATATCGAGGATTCGAGGGCAGGCTTTCTCATGGCTTGCTCTTTTTTGTTGTTTTTCGCGGCTCTTCTCCCTCTTTTTACAGGGGATCGTGTCGAATGGTGGTGTAGGATAGAACCACTAAAACATTTGTGACGGATTGAAGCAGTGTGGGTTCGCATGGACTAAGACGGTTCTTGTCGGTTACACTATATGTAGGAAGCATTGCTAGATGATCGGATGGGGAGAGCGCGGGCTCTCCTCTTTGTATGCTTATCGTATGCGGGTAGTATGTTAGGGACAGTTAGAGTTCCCATATTATAAGGAAAAGGCGGGTTTTACATAGATGTTTATTCAGTTAATTGGCGTAGGCAAGTTAAAGGAAAAATACTTGGTGCAGGGGATCGCGGAGTACAGCAAGCGGCTTGCACCGTATGTGAAGTTCCAAGTGACGGAGGTGCCAGATGAGAAGGCACCGGAGAATATGAGCGACGCGGAGCTACTGCAGGTGCAGGAGCGTGAAGGCGAGCGCATCCTGGCGCATGTGAAGCCGGATGCGCATGTGGTGGCGCTGGCGATCGACGGCCAGCTGTGGTCGAGCGAAGACCTCGCGGCGCACATTGACAAGCTCGCTACCTATGGAACGAGCCACGTGGTGTTTATCATCGGCGGCTCGGTAGGCCTCTCGCCAGCCGTGTTGCGACGCGCACAGTCGAAGCTCTCCTTCGGCCGCATGACGCTGCCGCACCAGTTGATGCGCCTGGTGCTGGTGGAGCAGATCTACCGCGCGGTGAAGATTAACCGCGGGGAACCGTACCATAAGTAGGGCGAAATTTCTGATATGTTCATAAAATACAGTATAATTGGTAGGGTGATGCAATTATTGCCAGTGTCCTAACCTGGATAATTCTTTATGTGAGAGGGGATTCAAAGATGGGTGAAGCTAATGTATGGGTTCGAAACATGTATACGGGCCCAGGTGGTGGTGCATATACCGGCCCAGGTGGTGGATTGTATACGGGCCCCGGAGGCGGAGCATATACCGGTCCAGGAGGAGGAATGTACACGGGCCCAGGTGGTGGTGCGTATACTGGCCCGGGTGGTGGATTGTACACAGGACCTGGAGGCGGAGCATATACCGGCCCGGGTGGTGGACTGTACACAGGACCTGGAGGAGGAATGTACACGGGGCCAGGGGGAGGATTATACACGGGTCCGGGCGGAGGTATGTACACCGGTCCTGACTCAAATCCATATAGGGCCATTCACCCACCGTGGCCTTTGTTTGTCGTTGAACTTCGAAGAATGAGGATGTTTTCCCAAGCTGAAATGATTGAGAGAGCTTTAAGGAGTAGTGGTTGGAATATCTAGCTTCGTTTGAGAGTAGGCTCGATGATGTGCTTCTCGGCTGGTAAAGTATTAAAGAGTAAGTCTTAACTGATAATGTAGCATAGGGGCTCTTCCGGACAAAGGAAAAGCCCCTTCCGCTGACAACATGGCGGAAGGGGCTGCGCTTAAAAAATGCTTCTCGGTCTCCTCGTTGAAGGCTAACTCGAACAAGCGCGGGGAGAGAACAGCGGTACAGGCAAAATGCTACGCTGGCCATAACATGGTTCTTGTGCAGACCGTCCGAGAGCTTGTCGCAGCAAAACGGACTCACAGTTTCATGCTGACTTTTATTCGTTACAACTTCAGACTTGACGGGACCTGCAAAGAAGGAAGCGGAGCAGTTTCGAGTGGAGTATTTGCATGGCGGGTTATTAATAGAAAAACTATCTAAGTAGACCAGCTATGGAGGGGAAAGACATATAAGCAGGTCTTAGCTTTGAAGGGAGCAACGGACTAATGGCACGATTATCGACTGTTGAACATTATCAAGGGCAAATTCAGTTTATCGCTAAATTCAGTAATAACATTGAGAGATTAGAGTATCTGAGAAGCGGCAAGGTATTTATGAATCGTTTAGGTCTCTACAAGGAAATTGAAAAAAGGGAAGGTAAAAAGGGGATGGGTGACGCATTTGATGGTCACACTGTCATAAGAAACATACAAAGTATAAGTATTCAGGATCTTGAAACGGGTGAAGAAGTGGCTAGTGGAACTGCCAGCGGCATGACTTTTGCCTTCGATGAAGTACTAGATTTACCGGTATTCTGTTCTTTAGCAATTGATCCCGATTTTCTTGAGATTATTGGAGAAGATGAAAATACGTACTTTGTTGAGATTGTGTTTAATCAGGATGAACTCGATTCGATTATAGATGCGTTCGGAAAACATATGCTACTTATCGAATATGCTGTTTTCTTAGAGGAGCTTAAAAAAGCCGCTGAGATTCAAGAGTTTAGTTTTGTTGGTCGTAAGGTCAAGTATGTTGATTACAGCATCAACCAACGGGAGAGAATGGAGGATGCTCAAAAGATAGATGTGGCATTTTGGAAAAGTGATGAACTTAAATACCAATACGAGCATCGATTTGTAATTACTTCAGATGGACTTGAAACTCCATTTGTAGCTGAAATGAATGATCTAAGTGAGAGTTCATATATCATGTCAGCAACAGATCTTGTAGAGAAACACATACGTTTTGGTGTACCTAAACCTAAAGGGGCTCATTGAGGTAGGTATTCAAATACACCGGGCATTAAGGAAAGGCACCCAGTTGGGTGCCTTTCGATTTTCGTTCTATAGATGATATGGGGAGCCGTACCATAAGTAACGGCGAAAAAAGGGGCTGTCTCAAAAGTGTTCGTATGATATAAGAACGTCCCAATTTACACACGAAAGGACCTCACTCACCACTGCAAAGTGGAGGCTGAGGTCCTTTCTATCGGAATATGAGGTTCTAAGTGGGACTCAAAAAATCACAAATTGGCTTTTGAGACAGCCCCTTGTACTAACGTTGCTTATAATCAAATGACTACTACACAATATGCCAATTAAATGAACTACGTCAAATGCTGATAATCTTACCCATGAACTTGACTTTTGTATCAATTATTATGCAAGATCAAAATGTTTTGCAATAGTATTTAAGGTATCTGTTTTAGTATCCAAATCACTTTCTTCTCTAACAATAGTAAAAAACCCGCTGTTTAAAAACTCATCATAGTACCTTTGACTGTTAATTCTCGCAATGCATTCGCGAAAATTACTCAATGTTTTTTCTGGGTCATTTGATTTTTGAATTTCAGAAAACAAGAACTGTTTTTCGGGATCTTCTCTATCAAAAAATCTATCTACTGACATAGAATGGGGCGATAGAATTATTGCAACTTGATTGTAATCTGAGATTTCCCTTAATACATCACACGGAATATTTGTATCAACTATTACTTTTTTATCTGCCGATATTCGTATTAATTCAGCAATTTCAAATCCTGCCACTTCCCTTGCGTTACCATTAATCCAATTTTCATATTCATCAGGCGAGCGATTAAGAAACTCCTGCCAATCCCTTTTAGAGTTAAAATAATTCATGTTAGGTTGGAGTTGCTCCGTAACAACAGAAAGGATCATATCCATATTGTAGTTTTCTTCACAATGAATCATGTTAAATTTTTCAGCAAGCATTTTACACATAGTTGATTTCCCGGCATATGCTGTTCCGTTTATAAAGTAGCAGTTCTTTAAATAGTGTTTTAATATATTGCTTTCGATATTCATAAAAGTCCCACCTTTTCGCTTCTCGCACTTTTGTATTATCATCCCAAAATGTAATAAAATACATATTATAAAACTGTTTAAGATGCGTTTGAAGGCCCATTTAGGAATATTACTTTCCGATCATGTATTATAGATTCCCCTGTTTGTCTATCCCTAAATTACATTCGTTAATAGCAGCCATCACGACTGTGTCATGGAACTCTTTCCCAAAGTAATATTTTTGCAAAAGCCCTTCTTCTATAAATCCAACCTTTTGCAGTACCCTTAATGAAGGAATATTCTCTGGCATAACCATTGCTTGTATTCTGTGTAATTTTAACGCATCAAAACCAAAGTGGATTACTGTTTCTGCCGACTCCGTCGCTAACCCCATCCCCCAATATTGCGGAGAGAAATGATAGGCTAATTCAGCCATTGATTTCTTAACAAATCCACCCAAGTCAATCCTACCTATGACCTTTTTTTCACTTTTATGCTCTATGCACCATGTGAAAACTGTTTTTGATTTTAGAAGTCTTTCGTTTATATTATTAAGCCAATTGGATATATGTGGTTCCGTACTAAAAGTGTTTACGCCACCTCCTAAAAACTGCTGGACCTGCGGGTCAAATATAATTTTCAAGTAATCGTTCATATCCTCATAGCAAAATGACCGTAAAATTAATCTATTCGTTTCAAGAACTGGAATTGTTTTGAAGTAGTCATTAAATTTCATCAATTATCCCCCATTGTCATCAGCGTAACAAAAAGAATATCCCTAAAGCCAACGTCTAAATTCAACTTTATAGTAGTACGCCTTATCAGCCTGATGCGTCATTAACCAATTTGGCGCACTCAAACAGTTAGACAACCCCATCGCTACTATTGTGCAATAAAATTGACAATGCCATATCGCAGTTTGCGGAATTTTGTTAGTGAACTCGAATCGATGACTGCATTTCGTCGATTATCATGACAGTATTTATCTTTTAATTCATTGTATACAAATGAAAAGTCGATTAGCTCTACAATTTTACGTAGCATATTATCTTGAGGCACTACGATATCATAAATTGCTATGTATGGACTTAAATTAAGAGTCTGTTGATTTTGAATCACCACGAACACACGCCTGAATTTGATACTTCTATTATACGAAAAACAGGTACCATCCACATAATTTAATTATACGAATGATACCTGCTTGATATTTGGACTTTTTCAGTGGCCTCCATTATTAGGAATGGTTTTGTCATTAAAATACATATGTATACCCTACGATCAAATGATACTTTGTGCTTAGATACTATACGGTGAACCGTATCATAAGTAGGGCGAATATTTACTAGAATGAATTTTTCATAAAGAAATCAGCAACAATCACTTTAAACGGGAACGTATGTTTGGTATAATGGTAACAGTCAAACATTAAGGAGTGATTGTTTATGGTTTAGGTTAGAAGTTAAAGAATTGTTATTATGGCTTATTAGCAGCAAACATGAGAATAAACAGGTAGGCAAACGAGTTTATAAAAAATAAGTAATGAAAAGCTCATTTTTGCAGGAGTTATTCTCCTTTTTGTCGAACACTGGGTAAAAAGGAGAGTGTAAAAAGTGCCAGATAAAAAGAAAAACTTCTATGCGTATCAAATCGATTTGCATTATCTGGAAGGACATCAATTTCAAGTTGATGCAGTTAAGTGGGACGAGAGAATCATAATTGACCTGTTAAACTATATCAATCAACTACCAGATAATCAAAAGACGCAACGGTTTCATGACTCGTGGTTGATTTACTTGGATCATTTCTCAATTGAAAGAAACTATTTATTTGGAAGATTCGCTTATGCAGAATATGGTACAACAGGGCAATTAATTCATGCCGATAACCTTACTCGTCGTCCTAATCCAAAACACTTGAGGGAAGGCGAGACACTTTATACTTATTTCTTAATTCGTAAGAGTGACGGTCTCCTGTTGCTCCAATCACATATGAAGTTAAACAGGCCGCGTGTAGAAGAGTATTTAGAACGTATTGGGGAACCTGTGATCCGGAATAACCAATTGACTTATATCCAGATCTGCACTCTGCTTGACAGTTCATTCTATGAAAATATTCAGGCGTTAAATTCAGTTAATAAAGTCTCGATTGAAGTAACAACCGCCCAGGCAGCCGCTGATGAGAACGCTGCCGTTCAAATGCTTCAATCAGAAGCTGATAGAATGGATGCGACAACAGTTAAGCTGGACTTCTCTGCAAAATTCAGGAGGAGCGGATTAGCTGGAGCTGTGCCTTTCATCAGAAGTTACAAGGATAAACCAGGAGTTACTAAGATTGTTGTGAAAGGTAAGCTTGCTGGTGCTGAAAAGGTGATTCGTATGGACGAGTCACAAGAAAAGTATACACGGAGTGTAGAGGTTGATGGGACTGGGCAACCTACATTGCGTTCTGCTGAAGATAAACTAAGCCAAATAGCCCAAACCAGAGCTCCGTTAAGGAGAGAGGACGAGGATGCGTAGAATAAAAGCGTTCTATAAGGCAAATAACTTCCCTATAGTAACATTTAAAAGATATTGGAAAGACGCGTCGACATCCGAACTAATGGTCGACTTGTTATTTCCTGTTGTGTTATCAGTAGTTCTGCTGTATTTCACCTCGTTTACGGCTGATAAGTTATCTATATTAATTGAGAAATTTCAACAAGTTAGTGGTCAGGTTATTGCTGCTATTTCCATATTAGCAGGCTTTAATATTGCGAGCATAACAATTCTTTCCACAATAACTGGAGGGCCAACTAGAAAACTTAAAGAAGCAAAAACGGCTGACAACAAGTTGAGGCTCTTTGACACAGTCGTATGTTTCTTTACGTGGGCTGTGATTATACAGCTCATTGTTGTTTTTACTAGCATCATTCTTTTTTACGTAGGTTCATTTATTCCAGATTCATTGAAGAAATGGCCAATCTATTGGTGGGCTTGGGGATTGGCTGGTCTATGGCTAGTAATCACTATTCATTCAATACTTCTTTCAATTCGAAATATGAAGACACTCTACTTATATCTTACATACAAAGAAGAGAAAGAAAACCAAAATACTAATTCATAAGCTAAGCAACGAAGGAGAATGCCGCGGCAGCTCCTTTTGTATTTTTCGCCGTTATGACCGATATGGTGAGCCGTACCATAAGTAAGCACAAATTCATCGTTAATTGATACTGAAGCGTCAAAGAACAATTCAATGTTCTTGGCGCTTTTTTGGTCGGGATTTTCTCGAAAACTTATAAAGTAATCCTGTTAAGACTTGCTGAAAGTGAAAAATTAAAAAAATCATTTTAGGTGATACTAAGTAAATATTGTGTGTTGAAGGTAAATATAGCGGAGGAAAAACGTGTGTCAAACACAAACATAACCAAAAAGTTGACTTTAGTATCCCTAGTTTTAATGATTTTCACTTCTGTGTATGGTTTCAACAACATTCCAAGATCATTTTATAAGATGGGTTATGCTGCTATTCCTTGGTTCATATTTTCAGCCATAGCCTTCTTTGTTCCTTTTGCATTAATGGTCGCTGAATTTGGTTCTGCCTTTAAAGAGGAAAAGGGTGGGATCTACTCATGGATGGAAAAATCCATCGGTCCCAAATTTGCATTTATAGGAACGTTTATGTGGTATTTTTCTTATATCACTTGGATGGTTAATGTCGCATCTGGTATGTGGGTTCCGGTGTCAAATGCTATCTTTGGACAAGATACAACACAAAGCTGGACTATCTTTAATCTTCGAGGACCTCAGGTTTTGGGGGTGCTTGGTATTGTATGGATTCTTATCGTAACCTACACATCAATACAGGGTCTGGATAAGATTAAGAAAGTAACCTCTTTAGG
Organism: Paenibacillus sp. EB106-04-04-XG159; assembly: GCF_058791835.1. Lineage (NCBI taxonomy): Bacteria > Bacillati > Bacillota > Bacilli > Caryophanales > Paenibacillaceae > Paenibacillus > Paenibacillus sp. EB106-04-04-XG159. Next base: position 26,123 of record NZ_JBYTDY010000001.1, read on the forward strand.
TGGTACTGCGGTCTTGTTATTGAATGTATTTCTTTGGGTGGGTGCAATTGCAGTACTTGTAGGCAATCATGGACAGTTGGCACAGCCGATTACAGGATTGCATTCATTTATGCAAACACCAAATCCTAAATATGCAGGAGATCTTATTGCTTCGTTAGCTTTTATCGTATATGCTCTTTTTGCTTATGGCGGACTTGAAGCAGTGGGCGGTTTAGTGGATGTAACAGAAAATCCAGAAAAAACGTTTCCGAAAGGAATTCTTATATCTGCAGCTATCATTTCTGTAGGGTATTCATTAGGAATACTATTAATTGGAATATTCACAAACTGGGCATCTGTAATGGGTATTGCAAATGTTAACCTAGGAAACGTGAGTTATATAGTTATGGCCAATTTAGGCTACTCATTAGGCACCGCTTTTGGAGCAAGTGATGCTACAGCTACAGCCATGGGACATGGGGTTGCAAGATTTATTGGACTTTCAATGTTCCTGGCACTTTCCGGTGCGTTCTTTACCTTAATGTTTTCACCGCTAAAGCAATTGATTGAAGGAACACCTAAAAGATTGTGGCCCGGAAAAATTGGAGAAACAAAGAATGGTCTGCCTGTTCATGCGATGTGGATTCAAGCTACTATCGTTAGTGTGATGATCGCATTAATCGCTTTCGGTGGAAGCACCATGACCGTATTCTTTAACATACTCGTTTCGATGACTAACGTGGCTATGACAATACCGTATGTATTTATAGCACTTGCATTCCCACATTTTAAGAAAAAAGTGGAAATCGATAAGCCGTTTATTGTATATAAGACGCAATTGAGCGCTAATATTTGGACATGGATCGTTGTTCTAACCGTTGGATTTGCAAATTTCTTTAGTATCATACAGCCAGCTTTAGAAGGGGATATGCAAACAACCATTTGGAGTGTGGCTGGACCCGTTATTTTCTCAATTGTTGCATGGTTAATGTATAGAAATTATGAAAGAAAGAAATTAAGTTAGCTCGAAAAGTAGGGTGAATTTTCGAAGAAAAGCCTTGTCAGTCGAGGTAAATGGTCGATTAAGGTTTTTCATATAACGCAAAAAAAGAAGCACCCTAGTCATGTAGGTGCTTCTTCATTATTTATTTAACAATCAATCCATCTTTCATAGTGATAACATGATCTGCATAGGAGAGCATTTCTTCATCATGTGTGACCAGCAAGGTGGTGATTTTCAACTCTTTAGTCAAATTGCGGATGAGTGTCATGACATCTTTTGATCTAGTCGAGTCTAGACTTGCAGTTGGCTCATCTGCGAATAGCATTTTGGGCTTGTGGATGATGGCACGACCAATGGCAACCCGCTGTTTTTCCCCACCCGACAGTGAAGAAGGATAAGCATCTTTACGATGATCCATGCCTACCAATTTGAGTATCTTCGCGACCTCTTCTTTTTGCTCACGTTTACTCATTTTGGTCTCTGACACGTTAAGCATCAGCATGAGCTGATCTTCTACGGTAAGGAATGGCACAAGATGAGACGATTGAAAAATAAACCCAAATTGACTGGCGCGTATTTTGCGAATCTCTTCTTGCGACATTTCGGTCATGTTCTTTCCCTCGAAAATGATTTGTCCATCAGATGCGCGCTGAAGACCTGCTGCGATCGTAAGAAGCGTGCTTTTGCCAGAACCTGAAGCACCCACGAGTGCCGTTATTTCCCCTTCTTGTTGGGAAAGATTGATCCCGTTCAATACTTGTTCGTCGACTTCGCCATTTGTAAATGTTTTTTTGACATCTTGTATTGTGAAGGTAGTCATATTAGATATCTCCTTGCTGTATGGCTTGTAGGGGTTCAACTTTTCTAATCTGAAGACCAGAGAGAGTTGCACCGATAAATCCAATGATTAAGAACAGAATCGATAATTGAATGGTCGCTGCAGTCGTTAGACTGAACGGCATGCCTTCTGGTGCGATCATATTAAAGCCCTGACTGAGTGCAATTGATAATACTAGTGAGATTGCCGTGATGAAGAACATTTGAGACCACATCATACGGAATAATGTACTTGTTTTTACACCAATGGCTTTCAAGATACCATATAGTCCGATCTTTTGAACATTCATCATATAGAAGAAAATCGCAAACAACATGCCACTGATGGCAACTAGGAACCAAATAATCATATTAAGGGACGTCATTTCTGCTTTATAGCTCGCAATAGTGCCTAGAAACTGATTGTTTGAAAAGGATTGTAATCCGTCTATAGCCTGTGCTTGATCTTGTCCTGGGATAAAGAGCAATTGCATAGTTTTCACGCGGTAAATTTCTTTATAGTCATCCATATGGATATAAGCAACAGGCGCATGACTATATTTTTTTTGATCCGCAAATCCCACCACTTTAAATTCACCGCTGAATTGATTGTTCGTTAAGACATCTCCAACTTTAATGCCTTCTTTTTCAAGCGAACTATCTAAGATGATTTCCCCTGGATTCACTTTCTCAAATAATGGGGATTCGGTTGAAGTAACAAACGCTACACCATGCTGATTGTCCTCTGCATCATTCACAAAACCCATCTGAATCGAGAGTGCAACGGCATCCTTCTGTTCCTTTAAGATGTCCTCCTGCACACTTGGATCTATTTTTGAAAGATTATAAGTTTCATTAGCCTTTTCATTCATATAGAAATGACCAGCAGGTAAATCCTTGATCAAAGATGCATTATCTTGTGATAAACCATTCGCGAGTCCCGATATGATAAAGGTTAAAAAACTAACTAAAAAAATGATAGAGCCTAGAATAATAAACTTCACTTTACTCTTCTTGATTTCTTTCCATGCCATATTCATTTACTGTGCCTCCCTTTCTCTGTTGCATTATGAGTATACAATTGAATTATGAACGGAGGATGAACGGAGCTTTAAAAGATCAGAAGGAGTGATTATCCAATTAACGGAGCAGATGCTAGAATGTCGGTATTTACTTATGGTTTTCCAGTTCAAAAGTGAAAAAAGAAAACATTACTGATGCCTTCAAGCAGGAGAATATATAGAACGAAAGGGTGTAGGCAGACAATTAACCGCATCATTCTCGGCTTGTTCATACATTTCAAGGTGGCGGGACTGTGAAATGGGATGTGGAATCGGCCATGTTTTACAGCGTAGAATTCAAAAACTGCAGGAGGATTTGTCGGCAAATGGCACACTGATTGCACCATTTGACGGAATCGTAACGAAAGTGGGTGCGGTGGAGGGGGGGGATAAGGAATATATTTCACATATTAATTTTGAATAACAGCATATAATTATATGATACTATTTTCATATATTAACTTATCTAAGTTACATCAAGGGAGAGATGTACCTGGAAAAGTTCTTTGTGTTATGGGTCCACTAAGCATTCTAATGTATTACGGGAGCCGTATCATAAGTAAGCACAAATTCGGTGGTCGTAAACACTACGAAATAAATAGTTGGAATAGAATAATTTGAAGTGATGGTCAATAAAGTGAATGGATAATCAAGCTAAACTCAAAAGAGGACCTATTAATAAGTCCTCTTTGTAAGCTTACCTTTGCTAACCATCGTTTAAGTAAATAAAGGTGTCATGCCAATGTTATTTTCTAGGCTATTCTTATCTTTTTCATTACTTGAGTTTTGTATAGTTTCATTAATTTCATTATACCCATCTTTAACTATGTTCTTTATATTAGCTGAAGCATTTTTTATGTTATCAAATACAATGTTGCTTGCATCTTTAACTTCAGTTGCAACTGTTTTTGCTGTATCAATTACATTCTTGCTAACTGATACAACTGACTGTTTAACTTCTTGAATTAATGACAGTGAAGTTTCAACCTTACTCTTTATGTCATTGTAATTCTTCTTAATTTCATCAATTCCTTTTGAAGCTGTATTTCCTATTTCTTTTATTGATCCACTTATGGATTCTATTCCATCTTTAGCTATTCTACCCGTTTGAACCACTTTTTTTATAATGCCGTCATTTGGATTGTTCCACTCAGCCTTAATATCATTCACTGATGTCCCAATTTTCACTGCTATTCCCACAACATCGTTCGTTACTGAAACAGCTGTCTTTACTGTTGTATCTATTAGAGATGTAGCCGAATTTTTAACATCTTCAGCTGCTTTTTTCAAATCGGCGGCAGTAGTTTTTACTTGCTTAAAGGTACTAGCTATTTGTGATGCAGTATCTTTTACTTTATTAGCTACTGACTCTGACACGTCTTTTATAGTTGTTGCTACAGCCGTAGCAGTATCAACAACAACACTTGAAACCGACTTTACTGTTTTAACAACACTTTCACCTACAGAAACTGCTGTCTTAACAAATCTTGAAGCCTCATTAGCTGCAAAAGAAAATTTATCAGCAACTGATTTAAAAAATCCTCCTATGGAACTCTTAGTTGTCTCTCTTTCTTTAGATGCAACCTCTGAAGAGCCTCCCACAGCACTAACAATTGAAGATTCATATATGTCTTTAGCTTCTTTCATGTTAGCCATTTGTATATCTGATTTTGTGTTGGAATTTTCAACTATTTTACCTTTGTTCTTATTATCAATGCTATTGTTGATAACACTTGAATTAAGGTTGACGTTGCTAGTTATTCTCATAACCTTTCACATCCTTTTCTTTCTAAATAATATATAATCACTGATAAGTGGTTATATCCTGCAAAGTTAAATTTATAAACTAGTATCTTATATCTCCTTGCGGCGAATATACAGAGTTTTGAGTTAATTTAAATTGATCTTCTAATATGAATTCACCATCTATAAAAAATTTCATTGTCCAATTCCCAAAAATATATCTACGAGTATTGTCTGTTAAATCCATCCAAAACCATAACGTTATTGGTTCTTCATGATTTGGTGGCGTGAATAAATTATTCTCAGTTACTTGGAACAACTCTCCTACAGGTGTATACCATGCTGTTGTTACAGTATGTAATCCTGTTACATTGGTAAATTGAAACCTTGTTACTATTTTTTTATCTAAAGTCATATTAAAAATCTTTTTATTCACGCTATTTTCTTGCTCACTTACTGCAGAGCCTATATTGTATTTTTCTATATGTGTTGTATATTGGGTATTATTGTACATTCTCTGGTCATTTTCATTAATCTTGACTATAGACCAAAGCTCTTCATTATCATCTGGAAAATATATATTTGCAGTTGGATCATTAAGCTTTAATTCTCCATTAATAAGAAATTTATAGGGATGCTCACCTGTTTGCAAATCACATTTAAATGTCCATTTATTATTCTCATTAACCATAACCCCTTTGCTAGGATCATAACCATTAAACTCTCCTATTACAGATATGGTCTTAATTGGTAGGCAGTTACTTTCTTCATATTGAAAATTTACTTCCATAATAAAATACCTCCTATAAGTTATCACGTGATGTGGTTATTTTGAGAATATTCTATTTATTATTTATATCGGTAAAATTAGATCAAACATTAGGCCTTTTGAATCAATTTCATAAATCTAACCTCTTGCTGTGACTAGTTTTTTAGGCATAGAAAAAGGAGTATCTCCCAAAAGCTCGAATTTGGCCATCTTGATCCGTTCGGGCGCGGACGGCTTTCCGTCAACCAGCAAGTTTTAAAGCTAGCCTTCGAGCTGCGAACATACCGAGCTGTATATCCCAGAGAAAATCGCGCCTTGGTTGTGGGGTTGGCCCAAAGAAGTGGGCCGTTGGCCTTAAGCTTTCTGAAGGGATGGAGGTACCAAAGGAATTAGAAGAGAAGATTAAGTTTGCTAGGAAGAAGTCTAAACTAGCCGGAACCATTCGGGGATCGTTTTTTGTAATTAAAGGAGAATATTAAAGTAAGAAAAAGCGCAAATCCAGCCATTGCTCTCTTGACTCGAGGGCTATTTAGAAAAAGTTCAATTTGCAGAGCTTGTCGAGTCATTTGTTAATGCTTATTTTGAGTAAGCCGCTATTCCGAGTGTTGGAAAAGCGGCTTTATTTGTTTGCTTACTCCGCAACTAAAGCAATTGTTGCCCCTGATTTATTTATAGATTCGTGGTTATAGTGATACGGTGAGCCGTACCATAAGTGACGGCTAAATTTTTGGACAATAAGAGCGTGTAGGCGCAGCGAAACCAGTTTATGAAGATGAAAGCTATAAGATCAACTCCGCAAGACGATGAATTCCTCGCTCAATCGATGCTTCATCTACTTTTGCAAATCCCAACACCCATCCCTTTCGTTTGCTTTCCAAACAATAGGGTCCAAGAGGGTATACACGTATTCCCTGTTGTAGGGCTAACTTTGTCACGGCTTCTTCGTCGTATGACTCTTCAGCTTCAAGTAACACATGCAATCCCGTTTCTACTCCACTTAGTGTGAAACGCTCCCCTAAGCCACTAGCCATAATAGCCTTTGTTATGGCTTCGTGTCTTCTTCGGTACACATTTCTGACTCTCCTCATATGTCGCATAAAATGACCATTCTTAATGAAGTGGGTTAGTGTTAGCTGATCCATAATCGGAAGATGACGGTAAGTCAGCTCCTGTACCCTGGCTAGTTGAGCAATTGCCTCGACAGATCCAACGATAGCCGAAATACGAATGCCTGGAGCAATCATTTTAGAAAAACTCATGAGGTACAAAGTATTATGGGGTGCTTGACTAAACAGCGTTGGAAGCGGCTCCCCGCGATATCGAAATTCACTATCATAATCGTCCTCAATGATCCAAAATTGTTCTTGGGAGGCCTTATGCAGCAATTGTTGCCTACGCGGCTCTGACATAACGACCCCGACCGCGCACTGGTGCGAAGGAGTCGCAAAGATCAGTTTGGATTGGGGGTGAATATTGTCCACCACTAAACCATACTTATCAACGGGAACGGGTACCACATTCATACGTCGATATTTCATCGCTATCCAGGAAGCTGGAAAACCGGGATCTTCTACAGAGACAGTGTCCCCATCAGCTAAAAGGGATTGTGCGATTAAGTCAATACTATGCTGAGCTCCTGATGTCAACAAAATCTGATTGGTTTGAATATGAATGCCTCGTTCATGGGATAAATAACGCTGAATTTGCTCGCGTAATGGTGTGAGACCATAGGGATTGCCGTAAGTCCAGCTTGATAAATCCATTTCTGCGGATGCATGGAGAAGCGATCGTCGCCAGTTCTTTTGAAATTGTTCATCCAAATAGGGTTCATGGGGAGTAAAATCAATATCCACTTCTCGCTGATCCTTGCCTCTTAACCAGTCATGTAAATGATCGACAGCCGTGTTCAATAAGGGAAGTGAGGGAGGGGGGGGGCCATCTGTTATTATTTCCTTCATTGACTCAGTGATTTGCTTCCAGTTACTAACTCGCGTTCCTCCTCTGCGAGATGTAATCGTATAGCCTCGACTTTGTAATTCCTCATAGACGATCTGTATCGTTGAGCGAGAGACACCTAACATGTGAGCAAGTTCACGGGAGGGAATCAGCAATTCTCCTGGCGCCCAGATTCCGCTAGTAATATTATGAATCGCTTGATCAAGCAATTGCTGCCAGATTGGTCTCTTGTCATTACGATTTACCTTCATCATCCTGCACACCTCCAAATAGGCTCCATTCATAAAATACGAATTATGGATTGTTCATAATCGTGATATTTGGATGTTTTAGTACATTCCAATCATTGGTATAATACCGTAACAACGCTGGTATTTGCAATCTGGCTATTGCCGCACTCTGGAAGACTATTAGAGTTAAGACAATTGGAGTGGGATGAATATCTTATAAGTGAAGGGAGAGATTTGGAAATGGATTCGGTTCGTTACAAGATCAGGGAATGCCAGGATCAAGAGAAAATTGAAAGTTTCCTTCAACAAGCGAGAATTGGGTATCTTGGGTTGGTTGATGGAAACCTCCCCTATGTTGTACCGCTTAATTATGTATGGACTGAGGGGAAGCTCTATTTTCACGGGGCTGGAGATGGAAGACGTAATCATGTCATGAGTAAAAATCCAGAGGTATGTTTTACGGTATGTGAGGAATACGGAACTATCACGGATCAGGTACCTGCCAAAACGGATACGGCTTACATGAGCGTAATGATATTTGGACAAGCAGAGCCAATCACAGATTTGGACGAAGCCACTCATGTACTTCAGGAAATGATCAATAAATATGTGCCCGGCTATTATAACCGCCCCTTGTCGAAGCAGCATGTGGACAAGTATAGGTCGGCTGTATTCGGCGGACCGGTTCAAGTTTACCGAGTAATTCCGCACCATGTGACGGCAAAAGAAAGTCCTATTGAAGCAGAAAAAATGTATAGAACGGTCATGAATGTCGGACGAGGGATTTAACGACAAAGTACCGTTACGACTTGCGCTAAGCTAACGTGTGCAAAAGTTTAAGTCTCTATAAAGTTCAAAATTTCATAATCAAAGAAACAATAACCTCCAACTCATAGGTTGGGGGTTATTTAGTTGCGTGGTTACGTCTACATTAAAATGTCAAAGAATTTTACCAAATTAATGTAGAAAAGAGGATTATTTTGGTGTTTAATAGAATGTGTTGTATAAAATACATATTTTGTAGGGAGAGTATGACATTGGAGAGCAACAAAATAGTTTTGCCTGTTCTTGGCGCATTGTTAACTGCGGTAATTGGGGGAGCAGTGTGGGCGTTAATCGCAGTACTGACGGATTACGAGATTGGTTTTGTGGCATGGGGCATTGGGGGCTTGGCCGGTTATTCGGTTTACTATCTCGCAAAAAAGAAAGTCAACGCAGTACATCAAGTCATGGCCGTAATAGCGAGTTTGATTGGAATATTACTCGGTAAATATTTCATTCTAGGGTATTACTATAATGAAAATATCTCTGGAATATTCAACAGCGAAGTTCTAACGATATTCCAAGAGAATATCACAGAATTCTTCGGCGGCAAGGATATCATCTTTGTAGTATTGGCAGTGGTAACAGCATGGCAGTTGCCAGGAAGTCTTGCTAAAAAAGCAACCGCGACAGAGCCGACCATTAACTCAGCTGAATAAAAGAGTCTCATATGGGCTTGGCATACGACAACATTATTTAGTAGTTACTTAATATATCTTGAATAATATTATTTTACCGCCCAAGTCTTATATAGATTTGGGCGGTAATTTTCTATTTATCAATAACAAGCACCATTGGAGGACAAGGATAAACATGACGATACAACCAGGTGATGTATTCGGATTCTGGAATCCGGAATTGAACGCTTATGTGGCATGCCAGATTACGCATATTGTGCCAGCAAAAAATCCGGACGAAGAAGACAGCTATGCTGCATTGATGTTGGATTGGACCGGGGAAGAGCTTCCTGCCATTGATCAGCTGAAGCAGGCAAAGCCGCTTGTACTCAATTTTTATTTTTGGAATGATCAGCCGGATCATCTCATTAGTGCAGGTCCGATTCCTCGTGACTATACCTATATTGGAAATTTTGAGATCCTTGTGAAAGAGCAGCCGAGAAGCTACGGAGACTGGAATCGCGAGAACAGGATGTATCGTCAGCTACAGTGGGAACGCATTCCAGAGAACAAACGACATAACTTCAAAGCTGCTAGCAAGGCAGATTACAGCCAGCAGGTGGAAATTGCTGGAGTAATGGTGCAATGGGGAACCCGATCGCTTTCTCTGGACCGGATCCCAGACCTAACCGACTACACGGAATTGGACCGTCTGCCTTGTCTGACATACTTGACTGTTTTCGATTGGAGCTCTGCACTGGAGGACTATGTAAGAACGCATGATTTTATCTACAAGCTGGAGCTGGAACTCAAGACAGCCGTGGAACGGATTGATTTGCAGCACACGCTCATCACAGAAATCACAATGAAGCCGCCAAACACCCATGAGCTGCTTATTCCTAACGACATGGATCGGATAACACTTGAGGGAAGTTTGCAGCATGATGTTCATATCAAGCACGAGCGGGAAGGGTGCGGCATCACGCTTCAATTGAATGGCGAGGGAGTGAAGTCCTACTCTTTCTTGAGGGGTCTTACGCATTTGTCTAGGCTGGAGCTGTGCTCTGTCGATGACATCGATCTGGAAGACGTCATTGATCGGTTTCCATCACTACAGAGCTTGCGGATATGGGGTAAGCCAGGTTACATCCGTGGAATGGAGCAGCTGTACAAGCTCGAACAGCTTCGAATGTTCACGACGGTGGACATGTTTGGCTTTTCAGGCGAGCAGTTTCCACAGCCGCATCAGTTGCCGCAACTTCACACGTTGTGGATGGACAGCTTGCCGGATGATGCTGCCAAGACGATCAAGCAAGCCTACAAACAAGCGGCAAAGCAAGGTCTGGATTTGTCCATTCGCCAACCGCGCAAGCCGGAATGGTTAGCCGATAATCTCGATAACCCCTTTCGGGCGTGGGACGGTCGAGAAGGAATTACACCTGCACAAGCAAAAAAGGCTGCCTCGCTGTACAAACAGATACGCGGACAGCTGCGGGAGTTAGCGGCTCAGGCGCAAACAGGTAATATGTTCTCCCAGGACGTGCAGCAGCGGCTCGAACACATCTTTTCTACCTATATTGAAGGGTTTAATAAACTAGACAAGCGCAAGGTGTTTATTTATACTGAGGAACGAGAGAAGATTTTTGAAGCCGTGACTCCACTTGTGTCCGGGATTGTTGAGGAACTGCGTGCGATTCAGATCGAAATTGATGAACATGCGTTGTGGGAATATACCGACCAACTCCGCGATTTTTGATTCGAACAAAGAGTGCTGTCCGTGACGGTTCCTTTCGCATTTTTTCCCGCTTTGACCGTTAGGGTGAACCGTATCACAAATAGCGGAGTGTGATTTTGCGAAATGCTATGAAGGTATATTGCGATGCGTTGATAAATAAAGAATAAGCGTAAGGATTCGAGCTGCAAATTATCGAATCCTTACGCTTTTTTGGTTCATACGAAATTCAAGTAAAAATGAGATCCACTATTTGTAACCTGTAGAGCTATTGATAGGACTGGAATCCAAGCACAGAAGTATTCACTACCTTAGCCTGCTTCAGTACATCTGCAGCATGCGTGCTATCACTTAGCATCAGTGTATAACGATATTGATGGAAGCCTCCAAGATCCACTTTGAAATTGGTCTCCCAGAAGTTATTCATCATCCATGCATATACATGGTCCAGATTGTGAACTCCCGGTTCACCCGCAAGCTTGATCTCATGCGCCTTGATGTCACCCATCATGAGGAGCGGCGTATCTGGTGTAGCGACTGCAATGGAACCTTTAGAGGAACAGAGGCATAGGCCATTCTGCACTGCATAGAAATCCGTACAGCTTCCAGGTAGTTGGTCTATACGCGGACGTAGCACGGCTCCGGTCTTGTCAATCCACAACTCCTCATCGGTTTGTCCTGTCGTGAATGGAAGAGCCAGATACAGATTCTCAGGATTCCACACACTGTCCTTATGGCAGCGGAAGTCTACATCGATTCTTGGAATATCCTTGAACGCTGTAATCAGGAGCGAGCAGAATGAGGTTCCTTCCAGATCATAATGCAATTCAATTCTGGAATAAACACTACCATCCTCTAGCACATCTACGCCTCGCAACTTGCCCTCATAACGACGAGTGGAAGTTGCTTTGCGGTTGCGTCCCATCCGTTGACGTTCATCGCACTGTGTGGTTGTAACATCGGTTACCTCATATATAGGGGTAAACGCTCGGTAAGGAGCATCGCTTCGTATCAACTCCTGATTCCGTCGTTTATCCAAGACCGAGATTATTCCCTCACCTTGAGAGTATTGCATACGGAAAAATGAATTTTCCAGGTAATAAGGTGTCACCACACTGCCCTCATGAAGTTGACGCTTAAATGACGGAGAGAGATCATTTACTCCATCAATCCCTATAGGTGCATAATGACCTGAGGAATGCAGTGGTGGCGCTTCTGTGATCCGAATGGAATACTGTTTCTTCTCGTGAGGCTCCAAAGTCGCCAAGATATTCAGCGTCTTGCCACGCGAATAAGACCCAATCTGATACGGCACAGTCTGCCCTGTAGTATCATCCACAACTTCAAAGTGTTCATTATAAAGCACTTCTTGTTCGACTTGAATCATATCCGTCACGCGAATATCGTGCGGGTTCATCGCAATGATAGAAAGCTCGTTCTTAAAGGTAAATGGCGTTTCCCCATTCGCAAAGCTAATCTGATCGCAAGCACGCGAAGCATACTCATTGGCTTTCTGTGCATATAAACTTTTTCGCAGATCTAATTTGCTTACGCCCGGATGCCATGGCTCGGAGACAGAGGACGAATACCCCCAAGTATGTTCAGCATAGAACATGAGATTGTAGCTCGCTTTATCCAGCAATTCTTTGCTGCAGAACTGGAAATCAGGATCAAGCTTATGAGCCATATCAAGCTTGCGGCTAGCTTCACGATAATGCTGTACGACATTAGGGGTAGAGCCTACACCATCAGCCCACCAGTCCGTCCAGTCGCCGGAGTAGGTAGGGATCTCCGTGTTGTTGTTTTTTAGAATCGTAAAGAATTCATCTAATGTCACCATTTCCAGTCGGATCTGATCCCCATGAAGGCGGTTGTATTTTTTAATAAACTCAATAATTTTGGTGTTAGGCGGTGCATTATCCGTCATTCTACCCGAGATGCTAAGCGGAACAAAAGGATAAGGATGTCCTTCTTCTTGCAGCACTCGCACATAAGCTTCAATCCGCTGTTCAGCCTTAGTGAACTTATCTAGAGGGGCAGAAGTGAAATTGTCGCGTATGGAATATTCGTATTCACCTACTTGCGTGATACCAAGTTCATTTCCAACCAGATAATGTTCACCGTTCCACACGAGCACTTTATTTCCTTTTGGTGACTGCCAGTAGAAAGGTGTTTGTTTCTTAAATAAAGGATGGTAGCCGTGATGGGAATGGATGCAGGACATCAAGTTCTCGATTCCATGGTCTGCAAGCGCATCCGCGTACCCCCAGCTATAGCCGTTAATATCAGCAGTCATGCCGGATTTCATAGAAAGATTATAGCTTCGCATCGTCTCTACACTACGGGCAAATGTATCACGAAGGACTCTTTCATCCACCAGATCCGTAAGATTTAAGTAATTGCCAGAGAGTCCAATTTCGCCAGATTGAATATATTTGATAAGATCATGGATCTCTTCTTGTGAAGCGTACTCCAAAAACTTCTCTACACACCAGAAGCTCTCACAATTCCATTTGAATCCAAGCCATTCTTCTTTTCCTTGATGTGCTGCGTTTAGAATATCAATAGCTTCTTTAATAAAATGAACATGATGCATTTCAATTTTTTCCTGATAATCCGTATATCCAATGTCAGTATGACTGTGATGGATCAAATAGATCGTAAATGTATATTCTGACATAATGTCACCCCAGGCGTAATTTTATTTAAATGTAATAACATATGTATTGTAACAACCTTCTAAAGCGTTGTAAATTGCCATTTACTATGGAATTATCTGCATAAAAACAAGAGCAATCTCAGGTTATTGAACCTTAAAGATTGCTCTATGATCAGGGTACTTATGCTAGTTTGAAACTTTTATAATAAACTTATTGCGATCAGCGGGATAGAAACTTTCTGAGTATTCAACTACTCGCCCATTCGTATCATACCCGGTAGAAGAGATAAAGTGAGCAGCAGAATTTTCTTTTGCCTCGAGTAGGCGTGCCGTTTTTCCATGCAGCATCTTGATTTCCAATTCACGAATGACTTGAGTGACCGTGATCCCATGTTTGCCTAGTACCTCGTATAACGAAAACGATTCAAAGTCATAATTCATCAGATCAGGTACAAGATCATAAGGAATATATACGGTAGTCAGCACAACGGGTTTTTCTTCACTCGAAGGTTGCACATAACGTAGGCGTCGTAACAGAATGATTTTATCACCAGGAGAGATATTTAATTTGGAACAAACTAAATCATTTTTAGTTATCACTTTAAAATCCAACACGATGGTTCGTGGAGCGAGTCCCTTACCCGACATTTCTTCATTGTAGCTTTCAATAAATTGTGAAGATTCTTGTACGAGTTTGGGCTTGGTTACAAATGTACCCCGACCCTTCACTCGTGTCAGGTACCCTTCGTTAACCAACTTGAGCATGGCTGTGCGTACTGTAGGACGACTTACTTTGAATTGTGCACTAAGTTCTATTTCAGTAGGAAGCATATCGCCTTCCTTTAATTCATGGCTATTTATTTTATACATGATGTCCTGGATAATTTGGTCGTACAAAGGCATGGTGTATGCTCCTCTAAATGGCTATATGTCATTACATGTGATAGAATATCATCAAAAAAATGAAACGGCAATAAAGTTAGGGGATAGATATTTTTGTATCAGATGAAAACGAAGGAACCATTGGTTGTTGAGTGGCAGCGCCCGCTAATCAGCAGAGCGGATGAAGCCTTGGCTCGTGAATTTGATGTATCGGTTGGTTCAGATTTATGGAAAGTAAAACGCTGTTTTCATACTGAAGATAAACAGGTAACCCCCGTTTATACCGAGACCTATTTTGCTAAGCGACTGGCTATTACCGATAACCTGGCTCCAGAGAACTGCCTTTTAAATAGATATCTTAAAGAAATATTGAAATGTCGGTTTAAAGTTGTAAATACATCACTTTCTATTATCACAGCTGATCAAGTGATTCATTCCATGATGCAATGTGGGCTGTATAAACCACTTCTGCTTATACAGCAGAGTATTCAGGATAGAAGCGGTATGCTCTGTGTGCAATATTCCTATGTTAATACACAAGAATGCAATTTGAACTATGAATCCTCTGAGCTGACATTACTCTAACTGGTTATTTTGTTTTGATCGAATGCGAAATGAAAAGACGACCCTCACTCCCAAAAAAAACTGGGAATGAAGGTCGTCCAGAGTGACTTTTCGTTTGATGACCGTGAATATGTTATTGTGCCGAGCCAAATATGGTTTTATATCTTGGATCATAGACCGCATTGAAGTTTGAACCGGAAATGCGGATTTCTTTGGCAATCAGCGAACCATGGACAGTCGTTTTACTTCCGCTTATCTTAATTGATCCGTTTGGAGCGTAAAATAATCCATTATATTCGTGGTTGCTTCCTGACATTTCGATGTCTTTTAGCGAGTAGAAGGCAACCAGGTCATTGTTGGTCTGATATTTTAATCCCGACCCGGTTATTTTAATGCTTCCGGTAGCAAAGATTGTCCCTGCACCGCTAATCTGGCTTCCGGAGATGGTGACGTCTCCGTCTACGAACACGATTCCATCGATCTTGATATTGCTTCCGGAGAAGTGCTTATTACCCTTATAAATTGTCGTTGCTTTATTCTTGTACTCATCCACGCTTATTTGAATCATATCCGTATAAGCAGACTTTACTTCGGAAGCAATCGTGGTGCCGGAGCCGGATACCCTCAACGAATTTCCATATTCGAATACATCGAACTTATGCTTGCTTCCGGAAATTGCGGCATTCCCATTGACATGCACTTTCCCGCTAAAATTACTGTTTGAACCGCTTAAAGTGAAAGTTTTAGTCGGGTCCCCAGCAAAAAGCACATAATCGAAAATGGTAGCTACCGTGAATTGTTTTTGTATCGTAGCACTTGTGCCTGCAGCATTGGTAACGGTAACGGTGACGTTATAAACGCCCGGCTTGTCCAGCTGGATCACGGCGCCATTTGTCAGCACGGTTCCGGTAGTTTCATTCGGACCGACAACGGTCATTTTCTCAGAAACGATACCCGACAAACTATTTTTTACTTCGTAAGTCAGCTGTACCTTATCCCCGATGTCGTATTGTTCATTCAAATTCATGGTAATGACCGGAGCGGTCTTATCGATTTTCACATCAGCAGTGCTTGCCGCTTCAATATTTCCGGCCGCATCCACTGAGTAGAAGGCGATCTTATGAATGCCTTCTTCACTGATAGTGAAGGATGTTCCTTCCGCGTATGCCGAACCGTCGACGGAGTAGAAGGTTTTCGCAACGCCGCTTAGCGCATCTGTAGCGGTCAACCTTACAGTCACATCGTCCTTAGACCAAGTCGCGGGTGCATCTGCCGTAGTGACTGGTGGAGTCCGGTCAAGTGTAGCTTCAACAGTTTGTTCTGGTTCCTTGTTACCTGCTTTATCAATCGAGTAGAAGGAAACCTTGTTTGCCCCTTCTTTTTCAAGAGTTACTGTTGTTCCTTCCACGTAATCTGCACCATTTACGGAATACAATGTTTTAAATATTCCGCTTTGTTCATCTGTGGCAGTGAGATTGATGGCAGCTGATTGCAAATCTGTTGTTGCTGTGGTCACTGGTGCCGTTTTATCGATTTTTACATAGACGACTTTAGCAGTTTCGGTATTTCCTACTTTGTCGACAGAGTAAAAAGAAATTTTGGTTACTCCCTCTTCGCTGACAGACAATGTATTGCCCTCAACGAAAGCCCCGTCATTCACAGCATAGTAGGTCTTCGCAACGCCCGTAATATCATCTGTTGCAGACAACATCACTTCAACCGGGCTTTGATTCGTCCAATCTTCTGGTACATTCGCCTTCGTTACCGGTGGCGTCGTGTCTACGATCAGCTTCGCAATCACGATATTGGACGGATCTGACTCGCCAAAGGAGTTACTGTATGAAGTAACATAATACTCATGGTCCGCATACGACAGATTTGAAACTGTGTAAGACAGGTTATTCAGGTTCTCGGTTAGAAGAACTGGTTTTCCATCAATGATTTCATAGACATTGTAGCCATTAGCGTAAGTAACAAAGTTCCATGAAATCCTAGCGCTTGTGTCACTTGTAAGTTTCAAGCTTGCCACAGGCGGCTGCATCACAGGATAAATAATCTCTTCAACCACTCGTTCTGAAGGAGCAGATTCACCGAAGCGAGTACTGTACGCCGTAATTTCATATTGGTGAGTATCTTCACTTAGGTTGTACACCTTGTAGGTTAATGCTGTTCCTTTATAGATTAGCTGGCGGTTACCATCAACAATCTCATAAAGACGGTATTCGTTCGCCCAGGTTACTGTTGGCCAGGTAAATGTCAGATTGTTCGCGTTGAAGATTGATGCTGTCAGCGTCGGAGGTTGTACAACAGGCCAAACAAGTGTGATATCCACCGTACTGCCTTCTGGCGACTCTCCGAATCGAGTGCTGTACGAGTGAATCTCATAGCTATAATCGCCCGCCGGCATGTTACTGAATGAAACAGACGTGCCTGTTACAGTATTTTTTAATACTTTTTCTCCGTCGATGATTTGGTAAACCTTATAGTTTGTTGCGTAGGTTGCTGCTGTCCAACTAAGTCTAATGTCGTTTCCGTTTGCAATACTTTGCTTAAAGTTAGCTGGTGCTTGCATGATTGGGAACACCAGAGTCAATGAAACTTGGCTTCCCTCGTCAGATTCACCAAAACGATCGCTGAAAGAGTGCACCTCAAAGGTGTAATCACCTGCGGGCATATTAGGATACGAAATAGATGTGCCCGTTACGGTGCTTTTCAACACCTTTTCCCCGTTGATGATTTGGTAGACCTTATAGTTTGTTGCGTAGGTTGCTGCTCCCCAACTAAGAATAATGTCGTTTCCGTTTGCAATGCTTTGCTTAAAGTTGCTTGGTGCTTGCATGATCGGAGCAACCAGAGTAAGTGAAATTTGACTCCCCTCAATAGACTCACCGAAGCGGTCGCTAAAAGAATGGACCTCAAAGGTGTACTCACCAGCCGGCATATTAGGATACGTAACAGACGTAGTCGTTACGGTGCTTTTCAATACCTTTTCCCCGTCAATGATCTGGTAGATTTTATAGGCAGTTGCGTACGTGACGGAGTTCCATTTCAGTGTGATGTTATTGCCGTTGGAAATACTTTGTGTAAGATTTCCCGGTGCTGCCATCATCAGTTGATCCAGATTTATTGAGATTTTACTTCCTTCTGCCGATTCACCAAAGCGCGTACTTACCGAATGCACCACATAAATATGGTCGCCCGCTGGTACATTTACGATCGTTGCAGTGAGGGAAGTTACAGTTGCTTTCAGTACTTCTTGACCGTCTACCAGCTCATAAACCTTGTAACTGTTGGCGTAAGGTACTGTTGTCCAAGTCAACACAACATTATTTCCGTTTTTGATGGTAAAGGCAAGATTGCCCGGACCTGTCATCGTCGGATGAACCAATGAAAAATTGACTTCCGCCCCCTCAGGCGATTCACCCAAAACCGTTGAGAAAGATTTAATAACAAAGTCATAATCTCCCGCAGGCATGTTCGTGTAGGAAACGGATGTACCAGTTACTGTGCTTTTCAGGACATGTTGTCCGTCAATCACCTGATATACTTTGTAGCTTGTTGCATAACTGCTTGCCGTCCATTTCAATGTAATATCGTTTCCGTTTGTAATGGTATACGTCAAGTTTGTCGGTGCTTGCATAATTTGTCCGGTGAGTGTGAAAGTAAGTGTGCTTCCCTCCGCCGACTCCCCAAAACGAGTGGAATAGGTATAAACTTCGTAGGTGTATTCACCCGGCGTCATATTGGTGTATGCCACGCTTGTACCGGTCACTGTACTTTTTAATACCTTTTGTCCATCGATGATTTGATAAACCTTGTAGCTATTTGCATACGACGCGGCATCCCAGCTTAAAGAGAAACTGGTCGCACTTTGGGTCTTCTGAACCAAATTCTGCGGCGGTTGAATGGCAGGGTGAGCCAGTGTAAACGTGAGCTTGCTTCCTTCCGGTGACTCGCCAAAGCGGGTGGAATAAGAATGCACTTCGTAGTTGTAATCTCCTGCCGGCATGTTGCTAAATGTCACGGTTGGACTAGTTACCGTACTTTTTAACACTTTTTGACCGTCAATGATTTGATAAACCTTATAGTTGTTAACGTTGGCTACAGTTCCCCAGGTTAAAACGATGTCGTTGCCATTGTTGATTTTATAAGTGAAGTTATCCGGAGCAGCCATAGCCACATCGTCCAAGTTGACAGTAACCTGGCTTCCGTCCGGGGATTCACCGTAACTATTGCTGTAAGAATGAACCTCAAACAGATAAACCCCTACCGGTTGGTTGGTGTACGTTACAGTTGTACCTGTGATGGTACTTTTTAATACTTTTTGACCATCAACAATTTGGTAAACCTTATAACTATTTGCATTTGCAACCGCGCCCCAGCTCAAAGTAATATCGTTTCCGTTTTTCACTACATAAGTCAGGTTGCTTGGTGGAGCCATGATTACGTCACCTAAAGTGACGGAGATCTGGCTTCCTTGTTCTGATTCACCGAAGCGGTCACTATAGGAGTGAACCTCATAAACATAGGTACCGGTAGACATGTTGCTGAAAGTAACGCTTGTACCAGTCACCGTATCTTTTAGAACTTTTTGGTCGTCGATAATTTGATAGACTTTGTAGCTGTTTGCATAGGTGGCGGAGCTCCATTTCAGATTGATGTCTGTTCCACCGTTTGTTACTGTGTACGCGAGATTTCCTGGCGCAGCCATAACTGGCAGCCCCACCGTTACCTCTAATGGATTGGACAGAGGTGATTCACCGTATTTGGAGTTTACAGCGGACACCGCATAGGTGTATGTTCCAGCAGGTGCGTTTGTAATTTTGTATGTACGGTCCTTGAGCGAAGAGACTAGTGTCTTTTCTCCATCTGCACCAATTTGATAGAGACTGTAGGTTTCAGCATACTGTGACGATCCCCAGTTCAGTACAAGATCGTTTCCATTCTGGAAGGTATAAGTTAAGGTAGCTGGTGCCGCCATTATCGGATAAACGATATTAACCGTAATCGGTGCACATGGCCCTGATTCACCTTCAGCACTTAGCGTTGAAACGACATAAGTGTAAGAACCTTCCGAAAGGGCGTTAATGTTATAATAGTTCGATTTTGTTGTACCTAGCAGGTTGAGTTGACCATCACCTATTTCATAGATATTGTACCCAGTCGCTTGGTAAACAGAATTCCATGTGAGTTTTACGTCACTTGGTGTTACAGGTTGGTAGTCGAGGTTACTCGGTGGCAAAATACTGCTGCCAGCCAAGGCAGCATTTTGTGCAAACACATTTGCAATTGGAAAGAACAATTGCAACACAAGTAGCATCGACACGAGTAAAGGCAAGCTACTCCTAAATCTTTTTCTCATCATCTTGTTCTACCTTTCATAATGGATTTAGGGAAAAAGGCATGCGAAAAAGAACCTTACATACAAGGTTCATAGAAAATAATACTATGATGCCTTGTGGCAACCGGCTGCCATCCACATCATGTAAAAAACGTTGTGGTACAGGCCCTTGGCTTTGCGTCTCATAGTTTCCTATGATTTGCCTTTTTCACTTGGTTAATTGTAACTACGAATCTATCATACGACCTAGAACTGACGGTGTGAATAGGTACAAACTACCAAGATCCGGTCTTTTGTCATAGGTTAAGTCATATTATTAAACCACCCAAAATTATCCAATCATGATATGATCTTAAAGATAATTAGATACTTTAGATCAATATATAGTTTTGTCTTAATAGATAAGGATATCAGGAGGGGTGGCCAGTGGAAATACTTAAATTAAATTGTCCAAATTGTAATGGGAACGTTGAATACAAGGAAGGGCAAACATTCAAATGTCCATATTGTAAAACGGAATTATTGTTGAAGGAGAATAACGTCTATTTTGTTGACCAAACGATCAACAATTATTATGGGACATCACCTGTTAAAACAACAACACGCCCAAATACGAATTTAAAGATGCTATTCATTGTGCCGCTCGCACTTGTTTGTTTAATGGTTGGATATTTCTTTACTAGCAATCAATCAGAATACAGCAGCGATGTAAAAGTACCTATTCGAACAATGCCTGAAAGCGAAGTTCTCCTGTTCTTTTTAAAAGATATTTTTAATAAAGGCGCAGTGATGCCTACAGGAGAAGAAATCGCAAGCATCCGTTATTTGTCTACTCGCTATGATGACGATCAGTGGCACCTTGCTTACAGCTTTGACGATCCATTTACGAATGAGCATGCTGAAATTTCCGACTATGTGATTACGGATAAGATATTGAATACACAAAGAATCGAACAAAAAGACTTTGAGGCATTTAGCGGACTAACGGTGATAAATCTAATGGGTGAATACCAAGTTTCACAAGGTCAGAAAGTGAGTTTTCAACATTTACAAGGGTTAAAAAGCTATACAGGCGGATTTAACGAATCATTTAGAGAGATTGCACATTATTTTGGTGATAAAGCTAAAATAGTTGAACTCTCCACACAAATTCGAAGTAATGCGGAAATGGCTTTATTATTAGAGTTTCCGAATCTACAATCGCTTGAAATTAGTTATGTAGATGAATCGGTTACCGACTTCCATCTGCTGAATCAACTGCCGTTAAAATCATTGTCTTTAAGAACTATCAATGATTTGAAGTGGTTGTCTTCATTAACTGGTTTGGAGTCATTGGCAATAGATAATAGTGAAGCGACGGATTTCAGCGCGTTCTATTCACTGAGTCAATTACAAGAGTTGAAGCTTACGTCAGTAAGAAATTTAAAAACGCTGGATTTCATACAAAACATGCCTAACTTGCAGTCGCTTGATCTTGAGAATGTTGACATTGCGAATTTAGAACGCCTTAAAAATAAGTCATCATTGACGAATCTGCGGTTATCTTCTCTCTATAAAGTGGAATCTATTGAGGTTGTGAATAGTTTGAATTCACTGACCGAATTGTCTATAACAGGTTATAACGGCACTGTATCATCGATCGTAGCACCAAATTTAAAGAAAGCTGAATTAATAGGTACTTTCATACCAAAGTTAGAGGCGCCTGCTTTAAAATCTTTAACTGTTTACATACGCGGGTCGGAAAATAATTTGGATGGGGCAGATTTAGTGAAATACCCGCAGCTAGAACAACTTTCAGCGATGGAGTATGGAGACTTTATAGGTATTAATTCCTTAAATCGTCTGCCAAGTCTGCAAACATTAAGTTTAAATGAGACTTCTTTTTACGATGAAATGAGTGAATTGTTCAATTTGCAGCATGTAAAAACGTTAAATTGTAATCAATGTAAGTTCCAAATAAATAGTCAGGATCCGTTTGCGAATAACACGCTGGAACATTTAACTTTTAATGATGTATCTTTTCGAATAGGTAATGGTGACTGGTTGCATGAAGTGGATAAGGTGATGCCTTACTTTGCTGATGTGACAGCCTTACGTTCATTTACGATGCAAGACGGCTCACTTCAAGACTTAAATTTCATGAAAAATTGGCAACAGATCGAGGTGCTTCATTTGGAGAATAACGCTATTTCAAATGTAGAGCCTTTAGTGAATCTGCCCAATTTAAAGAAGCTATTTATTTTAGGGAATCAAGTGCAAAACAAGTCTGTTCTTGACAAGGAAATTTCGATTTATTGAGGTAACGAGTATAAGTCGCTTGAAGAAGAAGCAGCAGCCAATCCTTAAGGGAGCCGGCTACTGCTTTTTTCTATTGTCTTAAACCTCTGCGGAAAGTTTTTCAATTGTCTCTGTAAGCCATGTCCGATCACAGCGGAACAATGCAATTCGGTGTTGGATCGATAGATTTACACCTTTGGTGTGCTCGGCACGCATTGGTATATTTTCATAAGTGGCGAGCAGCTTATCAATCGCTATTAATTTGGATTGTAAATACTTGATGACCTCCTCTGTTGGAAGCTGATCGATAAAGCATAATGCAATATCACCCCGTGGAACATAATCGTCCACAACAACAAGGGACTGCCGCAACAATTTATAGAATTTTTCTTCACCTGATGGGGTAATAGAATACACTTGCTTAGATGGACGGTTCCCCTCTTGCTCAATCGTTACATCGACAAAGCCTTTCTCATGCAGTTTTTTCAACAAAGAATAGGCTGTTGCTTTTTTCATGTCGGATACTCGTCCCAAGTTGCGCTCAATAAAATCATTAATCTGATATCCATGCTGACTATTGGATTTTAATAATCCAAGAATTAAGAGTATACGTTCATCCATAGTTGTCACCTTCTTAAAATTGTTTTAATCATATGTAATTAGTCACGCTTGACTATATAAAAATGAATTGCTAAAATATGATCACGAATAAATAGTCACGTATGACTATATGCTGTTAGTATACACAAGAATCTAAGGATTCTCAATCTTCGGTTCTAAAATGGGGTGTGAGTATGAAGCGTGAATTAAAAGTAAGCTTGATCGTTTTCGCTGTCGGGGTGTTTATGGCAGCACTGGATAACGGGATCATTACCGCGGCGTTGACGACACTATCCAAAGCATTTAACGTATCCCCGACTTGGGGTGCTTGGTCGATCACGGTATACACATTAGGTTTAGCCATAAGTGTTCCAATTATCGGGAAACTCTCCGATCGATATGGACGTAAAAAAATATTTATCCTAGAAGTCATAATATTTGGTTTAGGCTCATTATTAGTTGCTTTGAGTCCGAACTTTACATGGTTTTTGATCGCAAGATTCTTTCAATCCATGGGCGGTGGCGGTATCTTCATTATCGCTAGCTCCTTCGTTCTCAATAATTTTCCAAGAGAAAAGCAAGGACAAATGCTGGGGATGCTAGGTGGTATGAACGGAGTTGCAGCCGTTCTTGGACCAAACATTGGTGCCTTTATCTTGGATATTACCGGAAGCTGGCACTGGTTGTTCTTAATTAATGTTCCAGTTGCCATATTACTGCTTGTATTTGGTGTGAAATATATACACGAAACACAGACTCTTACGAAATCACGTATGGACTGGGTCGGCGTAACGTTGCTTAGCTTAGCGATGTTATCCATGATGTATGGATTTACGAATTTGGATGGCGTGAACTTTGTGGATAGCCTAACCTCAGCATCTTTCCTAGGATTTTTCGGTGCAGGAGTTGTGCTGCTTATCATCCTCTATTTTGTTGAGAAAAACGTAGAAAAATCATCGATCGACCCCATTCTGCCAACGTATCTGTTTAAAGACAATACTTTCCGCTGGACGCTCGTATTTGCAATGTTTTCAGGCGCGATTATCGCATCGATTATATTCGTTCCAGGTTTTGTTGAGCAGTATCTTGGCGTAAGCAGCACGGAAGCGGGTTACTGGTTTACACCGCTTGCTCTCGCTTCAGGGATTGGGGCGGCATTCGGTGGACGGCTGGTTGATAAAAAGGGCTCTGTCTTTACATTGTTAGTTGCAAGCTCCATAGCTGCGTTTGGATTCCTGCTGTTCCCACTGTGGGTAACAACGAAATGGGAAATGGTGTTTGCCAGCATTTTTGTCGGTGTAGGCTTTGGTTCAATGATCGGCGCACCAGTAAATGTATTAGCGACTGAGAAAGCAGGAGAGAACAAAGGGGTTGCACTTTCGACCACTTCACTTGCTCGTCAGATTGGCATGACTCTCGCACCAACATTCCTTGCAGGGTTTATCGCTCGTTCATTTATGAATATGGGGGATGTCATCCAAAGCAATATGAATGCAGCGAATATCCCACTCACAGGCTCTGATATGATGATGCAAATGCCGAGCCAAATGGATTTCAACTCCCTGCAGGCTAGCTTCGAGCAAATCCAAGATCCAACGATCAAGCAGGTATTGATGGATTCTCTTCATCAGGTTGTGGGGAATGGTTACAGCGGATTATTTATTACATCGACGATTATTTGTGCCTTCTGTATAGTGCTTGCTGCAATCATTGGCGTGGTTCGGAAAAAAGAAAAGAACCAGCAGGCCGCGTGACTAAAGCGTGGAGAACCGTACCATAAGTGACAGGTGCTAAAGGAACAGTCCTGATCATATTTCTAAAAAAGAAATATGAGGAGGGGGGCTGAAGGTAGTTGATAAAAGTTAAGGTTAGTTTACGGCCCTTTGTAAGCAAGATAAATTTACCCACTGTTTTGAAAACAGCTATACTCCCGGGTGATTCAATTGAAAGATTATTTATTGCAACCCAGGTAGGGGAGATCTTTTATATACGAGACGGAGTTATGAGGACTTTTTTAGATATTAGTCCCCGAATTATTAAACTAGGTGTTTCTAGTGGAGGATATGATGAACGGGGATTGCTAGGGCTAGCGTTTCATCCCGAATTTCATTATAACGGTCTTTTCTATCTTCATTTTTCAGTAGCCGAAACACAAGGTCCAGGTGCCCTTTCAGGTGCTTTTGAATCTTTTAAGCCTAATCCGTGTGATCCCAGAACTTTAAACCTACGATGGATAAATAGAGAAACGCAATATGATCATATCGATACTGTTGAAGAATGGATGCTACAACCGAATGGTCAACCTCAAAAACGACGGACATTACTTAACTTAAGAAGACCATTTTTAAATCATAATGGTGTTAATAGCTTAAACTTTTCACCTGAAACAGGAAGGCTTGTGTTAACAACCGGAGATGGTGGATCAGGCTATGATCCATTTAATTCAAGTCAGGACGATATGGAGATTGCCGGAAAAATTATTGAAATCGATGTAGTTAAGAGTACATTTATCGATAATCCCCCTGTAGTTACACGTTTTGATGAACTTCCCATATCTATTCAGCAGACGCTTACGGTAATCGCCAAAGGGGTTCGCAATATACCGGGTATTTCATTTCAAAGGGTTTATAATCAGTACATTAAATATGTGGGGAATGTCGGACAAGATCTGGTAGAGTCGATATTTTCATTCGTTCATTATAAACCAATGCCGGTTACCCAGCTTGTTCAAGCTTCTTTAATGAATTCTGAACCTGACCAAGAAGGATTTATTAACTTTGGCTGGCGAGGGTGGGAAGGTGCACTTCCTACTTCGATCATACGGGGCTGCACTGCAAATCCGAATTTAAATGAGAAAACGATTGCTTATTACGATGAAGCAGTAAAAACTTCTGCACGGCGTCTGCAGCCTCTAACTAGTTATTATCATGAGGATTCCCGCCCCGATAAATTTGGAGGAACCGCACTTACAGGAGTCCAGTCATATATAGGAAATGAAATCCCTGCTTTAACGGGAAGCGTTGTGTTTACCGATCTAGCTCGGAATGAAGGATCTCAACCTCCGGTTAGAGGGGTTTTGGCTTATACCAGGGTAAGAACAGATTGTAAACTTCATGATTTTAGTGTTATTGAAACGGATTATAATTTTGGGTCTCAATCCGCTTATTATGTTAGTTTGGGAACGAATCTGGATCAAACCAGATTATATTTAGGAGTTTATGGCTCTATGAAAGTGGCTGACTTTAACCAAGGGACCATTTTTGAAATTGTTCCATAAATTAAGCGGTCTTGGTCCTGATCTTATGGGATTAAGGCCGCTTTATGATATATTCATGTTAAAGACGACTTAATCACTAACGACAAACCATTGAATAAAGGAAGTGCCAATAATGAATCTAGAAATGGTCATGCAAGAGCTTGAAGCTCTTGGCAAGGAACGCACCAAGAAGATATACCTATCCAATGGCGCGCACGAACCGCTTTTTGGTGTTGCTACAGGCGCGATGAAGCCCATCTTCAAGAAAATAAAACTTAACCAGCCATTGGCCGAGGAGCTCTATGCTACAGGAAATTACGATGCTATGTACTTTGCCGGGGTAATCGCGGATCCTAAAACAATGTCTGAGACGGACTTTGAACGGTGGATTGACGGAGCTTATTTTTATATGCTATCGGATTATGTGGTAGCCGTAACATTGGCAGAAACGGATATTGCGCAAGAAGTTTCGGATAAATGGATTGCAAGCGATATAGAGCTAAAAATGTCTGCGGGCTGGAGCTGCTACTGCTGGCTGCTCGGCAATCGTCCGGACAGTGAATTTTCCAAAGAGAAAATAGCCGATATGCTGGAACTTGTAAAAAACACGATTCATGACGCACCTGAACGTACGAAATACGCGATGAACAATTTCATGTACACTGTGGCAGTATCCTATCAGCCGCTTCATGATAAGGCAGTCGAGATCGCGAAGGAAGTTGGCCCGGTGGAAGTCAATAGTGGCTCGACAAAAACCAAGTTCCTGAACGCTTCCGCTAATATTCAAAAGGCGGTAGATAAAGAGCAGCTCGGCTTCAAACGCAAATATGTAAGGTGTTAGTCCATAAATCTTGAATGACTACCCGTTCAATCGTGATATAAACGCAAAAAACTCCGCCCCTAGGGGACGGAGTTAATCCGCGTTATTACAAAAGTGAAGAGTATTCCTTGGGTTGAAACACCCTGTCGACATGAATCGTGTTTACAGCGTCAAACCACCGTCCACGACAACGATTGAACCTGTCATATAGCTGGATTTGTTGGAAGCCAAGAAGACCACCATCTCTGCTATTTCTGAGGAATCAGCAAACCGATTCATACGCATGTTCGGGAGCTCCTCCGGCACGTAGCCGGTCTCCTGTATCATCAAAGGAACAGATTGCGTCAATGTCGTATCGACACCACCTGGACAAATCGCATTGACGCGTATACCTTTTTTCACGTATTCCAAAGCCGCCCCCTTCGTCAATCCTATCACAGCATGTTTGCTCGCTGAGTATGCTGCGAGACTATGTTCGGCGCGAATGCCTGCCGTAGAGGAGGTATTTATGATCGAACCGTGTCCTTGCTTCTCCATAACTTTGAGAACATGCTTCAAGCCGAGAAAAACACCCTTCACGTTGACGTCCATGATACGGTCGTATTCGGCTTCGCTGATATCCGACAGCATTGAAAACTTTTGTAGAATACCGGCGTTGTTGACAAATGCGTCAATGCGTCCGTATGTTTCGACGGCGAGATGAACATACCGTTCGACGTCTTCGCTCTTCGATACGTCGGCTTGCACGAAGATTCCTTCGCCACCATGTTCTTGTATTAGTGCAAGCGTCTCTTCCCCGGTTGTTTGATTGAAATCGACCGCAACGACTTTCGCTCCGGATTGCGCCAGCTTTATACAACTTGCGCGTCCGATTCCGCTGCCGGCTCCGGTAACTACTACGATTAGGTTTTCGTTTTGCATCTTTTAGTACCTCCGCCTATTATTATTGATGATTCAATTGGTGAATAATCCCGTTCAGCATTTCTTCCGTGAACATGCCCTGACTCATCATCGACAGCGCGCGCAGCGGCATATAATTCATCATCTCAGCGAACATCTCACTCGTGCCTTCCCCCAGGGTTTCCGCGGCTTCAAGACCCTCCAACATAGATCCCATGCCCTCTTGCATCTTCTGAAGCAATCCTTGCATGAACGGCGCTCTTTGCGGATCGTTTAACAGGTCGATAATCAATGTGTTTCGGTCGACTTTGAATGTCAAAGCGATTGTCGACTCGACATGTACCGTATCGCTCAAAACGATATCTTCACACGAGCGTCCAATTAATATTTCAAAATCACCGGACTCCACATGCCAATCCTTAAGATCTACGTTGTAGTAAGCGAAGGAGCGCTTATCCAGCGTCATCGTAACGGTCTTCTTCTCTCCCGGCTGAAGCTCTACTTTAGCAAAGCCCTTCAATTCTTTGACGGGGCGGATAATCGTACTCTCTACATCGCGGACATAGAGCTGAGCAATTTCTTTACCGGCACGGGATCCCGTATTTTGTATCGTTATCTGTACATTAACGAATTCCGTATCTTTGATTGCTGTGTGATCGATGACAAGATTCGAATATTCAAATGTGGTGTAGCTCAGACCGTGTCCGAACGGGAACAGCGGCTTCACTTCTTTGGCATCATAATAACGATAGCCGACAAATATGCCTTCCCGGTATTCGACCCGATTGCCTTCCCCTGGGAAGAACAAGAACGAAGGGTTGTCGCTTATCTTCATCGGGAATGTCTCGGCAAGCTTACCGCTCGGATTCACTTCGCCGAACAATAAATCAGCGATCGCGCTTCCTGCTGCCTGACCGCCCAAATAAGCTTCAAGAATCGATTTCACTCGGTCGACCCAAGGCATTTCAATTGGAGAACCGTTCATGAGTACGACGACCACGTTGCTCTGCACAGCGGCGATCGCTTCGATCAGTTGGTTCTGGTTCGCAGGCATACATAGATGCTTGCGGTCATAGCCTTCGGATTCATAACGGTCAGGAAGACCCGCGATAATGACGGCAACGTCCGCTTCGCTGGCAGCTTGTTTCGCTTCCCCGACCAAAGCGGCATCCAAATCATCTTTATCTGCATGGAAGCCTTGTGCATATACAACTGATGCAGAATTGCCTGCCAATTTTCGGATTTCTTCAAACGGCACGTCGATCTGGGTCGGATTGATATGCGAGCTTCCGCCGCCTTGGTATCTCGGTTTTTGCGCGAATGGACCGATGACCGCAAGCTTCTTGCCTTTTGCTAGCGGGAGCAGGTTCTCTTCGTTCTTCAGCAGCACCATCGTTTCGCCGGCAACGGTGCGCGCCAGACGATGATGCTCGTTCCGATCATACGTGGCGTTTGGTTGTTTGTTGTCCACGCTCATGAAAATGATGCGCAAAATCCGTTCAACCGCACGATTAAGCGCCTCTTCGGACAACTTGCCGTTCTGGACCGCCTCCACGATCTTACGGTCGCCTACGCCGCCGCTTGAAGGCATCTCCAGCTCTTGCCCGGCAGCCAGCCCGTCTACCCGGTTATTGTTGGCGCCCCAATCGGTCACGACAAATCCTTCATGTTCCCATTCTTCCTTCAATATATCGGTAAGCAAGAACTTGTTCTCGGAAGCAAACGTTCCGTTAACTTTGTTGTAAGCACTCATGACCGTCCACGGCTGGCCATTCTTCACCGGACCCTCGAAACTCGCCAAATAAATTTCCCGCAGCGTGCGTTCATCGACAACGGCATCAACGCCCATGCGACGATGCTCCTGGTTGTTTACCGCAAAGTGTTTCAGCGAAGTGCCAACGCCTTGGCTCTGCACACCCTGAATATGGCTGGTCGCCATTTCGGAAGATAGGTAAGGATCCTCCGAGAAATATTCGAAGTTGCGGCCGCATAGTGGAGAGCGCTTGATATTGGCGGCTGGTCCAAGCAGGACGGCAACGTTTTCCGCCTGGCACTCTTCACCCAGTGCTACGCCCACCTTGCCGATTAGCTCCCGGTCCCATGAACTGGCCATGCCGACTGCCGACGGGAAACAAACTGCGGGTACGCTTTTGAATATGCCCAATTGGTCGGTGTCTTCCTGCTGCTTGCGCAGTCCGTGCGGACCATCGGTGACCATAATGCTAGGAATGCCAAGGCGCTCCACACCTTTTAGCCGCCAAAAATCTAAACCGGAGCACATGCCAGCTTTTTCATCCAATGTCATCTCAGCAATTAGCGCTTGAATATCGCGTTTCATAAGATATAACCTCCTTGAATGCAAAAATCTGTATTACTCACATTATTTCATGGTAACGCTTTCTCGTATGGTATAATACTTAGAAAAATTGTACGTAAAGGGGGATTCCATAGTGGTCAATGTTCACAATCAATCTGATGTAGCCTATTCATGTAAATTGCTATATGAGAGCATCCAACTTCCGATCTTTTATACCGAGGATGGACATGCCGTGGAAACGATTTGGGGGAGCGGAGATCAGCATTGGCCATTTAATATGGAATTCGAAAAGCTATTCTGTCCATTTATAGAGAAAGAAATGGAACACCCGGTGATTCTCACAGCGAATTCCTGGGAAGAGTTTATCATAGTGCCTGTTAAACGTAGTGGAGAGCGGCATGGATTCGTTGTAATCGGTCCTTCAATCCAGCAAGTACCTACGGATGAGCATATCAATGGCCTTATGAACGATAACCAAATGTCCCATCGCGATCTGCCGCACTGGAAAGCATATTGGGACAGCCTTCCCGTCGTGAGCCGTCTTCGTCTGCTCCATATCAGCGTACTTGCGCATTGGATGATCAATCAAGAGGTTTTGGAGATTACGGATGTGCTGCAATATAGTTATCAATATGTGCTGCCCGCCATGTTTCAGAGTAATATAGAAATTGAAATTATAACCAAACGGGAATTATCGGTATCTAATCATAGTTCGAAAATAGAGAAACGGATGCTAGAATTGATTCGAACCGGCAATACAAGTGAATTAATGAAACAGTGGATCGCCTTTCCTAACGAGGGCGTGGGGATCTTATCTAAGCGGAGTCAACTCCGCAATATCAAAAATTTAGCCATTTGCTGTGTTGCGATTGCTATGAGGGCTGCTATAGAAGGAGGAATATATGAAGATCTGGCCTTTACTCTCAGTGACCTGCATATTCAACAAATCGAGGAACTGAATGATGTCAAGGCAGTTGAGGCCGCGTTAGTACGTGCGTTATTGGACTTTACGGAACGGGTTGAACAGAGCCAAAAAGAAAGTATGTCCAAACCGATCAGAATTTGCTGCGAGTACATCTTCAACCATTTATATCAAGAGATTACATTCGACAAGCTTGCGGAGTTGACTGGACTGAACAGCAGCTACTTGATGAATTTATTCAAAGAACAGACAGGCATGACACTGCTGAATTATATACAGAAACAGCGGGTAGAAGAAGCCAAGAAACTGCTTCATATGACCAATGACACGACTTCGTCCATCGGATTGCGGTTGAACTTTTATGATCAATCTCATTTTATTAAAGTTTTCAAGAAGTATACGGGCATGACGCCGAAGAAGTACCGATCCACATTGAAAACGGAAGGTTAATAAAACGGTATCTGTCGTCTTTTATGAGGAGTCCATTCAAAATCATGGTGTCTTTTGTTTGGTGGAGAATGCTGATTGTATAATAGCATATATTTCTTTCATCAAATACAGAATGAGCGACTCACTATTAGAATTAATTGAATTCGTGAGAGAACTTGGATTCACGCCAGATATGCTCGGGAAATTTATTCATTTATTTGATAGAGCGTATTATGAATTGAACAAAGAAAATGGTTGGAGAACAGATAGTTGCCAAAGAGCACCTGAAGAATTTCTGAGCACATTTAATGGATATGACGCGATTTTGTTATAGATCCCAAATTTCAAAACCGTGGATATGGAAGTATCATATTAAAAAGTTGTATTAACCGTATGAGTTTGCATGGGATGGGAAATATTTATCTGCGTGCGGCTAAATCTAATGTTGGGGCAAAAAGATTTTATGAAAAAAATAGTTTTATTGAAATTTCTTGTTTTGCCGAGCATACTTACATTTCATAATCTATCATACGGCTGCCGAGATCATTGGCAGCCTGTTCAGCTAACTGGCAGGGCAGCGAAACTTCCAATTCCATTGAAACATAATAATATTTCTACAGTATGGAGGCATAACCGGTATGGATAAAAAGAAGATGAGCTTGCTCAAGAAACTTTATCATTCAACCAATTCAGAATACGATCTTGAACGGGAAGTGAGGTTGTTCAAAGAAGACTCATTAACGGATCAGGAGAAAGAGCTGCTGAAAGAAATGAATTGGCTGGTCAACCAGTTGGAATGGCTTTCCCATGACTCATGCGTCAAGGAGTTAATAAAGCTAAGACAGGACAAACGCTTATATCGTGAACGCATCATAGATGGCTTTATCGCGGGAATTGGCGGGAGCTATCCCCGAGGTCTATCCCCGTTGGTCAGTTATTATACCATGCAGAACATCCCGGAACATGAGTATCTGGCGGCAGATCGTTATGCGGCTTGCAAAATATGTTCCTTTTCGAAAAATAAGAAAGACGGATTTTGGGAAAATGCTTCATATCTTCATTATGCCCTCTATCTAGGGAGCGCGTATGGCTCAAACCCTTGGGGGGCGCTCCTGGACCTTAAGGAGTTGGCAGAGCAGCCTCCGATCAAACCGACGAAGGAGGATATCGACGTTTTTCGGAATTTATTGGCCAGTTTGGCGCGTTCGGGGCCAGACGAAACTCCGGGTCAATTCGAGAAGCGGCTGACGGCGGAACAAATCATGCCGAAAAACAAATATGTGCGACGGGGGATTTTGAATTCGCTCGCTGTGACAGGAGTCATTCCTAACTTGTTTGTCCATACTCATTTCAGTACCTGGACGGAATTCGAATATATGGTGAGTCACGAAGAAAAGCTTCCGAATACAAAAGGCCGTTCGGATATGGAGATGCCGTGGGCGGCTTGGAATGGAGAGCTTAACATCAACCGGACCGTGATCAAGGAGCTTTTTGGAGAGGAGTACGTTCCGAAAGAAGATTGAACTAGTAAAAGAGCCGGAAGCGAGACTTGATAATCAAGGCTAGTATGACACATGAATATAGGAGGTTATAATAATAGGATATTACAAATAACGATTCCAACACCGGATACAGGGATCGAATAACTTCCAGAGAGCAGGATAAGGTTTAAATGACAGATAATAACAAGCAAAGTTACCGCTTTAGTGAAGCGCCTATATGGAATATTCAGCGAAAATATTATGAAGAAGAAGGATTGAAGGCTTGGAACAACGACCAAGTTCCTCAATATATAACGTGCAATCCATTGATCGCAACGGCATATGCAGAAATGATATTCGGGTTTCTTCAAGACCGAGCATATAAGGGAGATAGCTCAGAGCCTGTTCTAATTGTAGAACTTGGAGCTGGAGCGGGGCGATTTGCTTTCCATGTGTTACACGAGTTATGTCGGTTGATAGACTATGTGGAGATCGAGTTACCCTCGTTTCGGTATATCATGACGGACTTGGCGATGAACAATGTGTTGGCATGGAAGGAGCATCCGGCACTACAGACTTTTATTGCTAAGGGGATACTCGATTTCGCACGATTTGATGCTGTTCATGACACGGATCTGAACTTGGTTGTATCAGATGCAACCATTAGAAAAGGAGATTTAAAACAGCCTTTAGTCATTGTGGCTAACTACTTTTTTGATAGTATTCCGCAAGAGCTGCTTTATGTGGGTGAAGGTGAAATTTACGAAGCAGATGTACTCGTCGAATATCCTAAACATAGAGATTCACTAAAACCATCAGAATTACTTAATCAAATATCTTTACAATATAAGCATCGGCGGGCGCCGGAGTATGAACAAAAAACGTATCCTTATCGTGATGTCATAGCTCAATATCAGGAACAATTGGAGGATTCACATATTTTATTTCCAGCCGCCGGATTAACTTGTTTAGAACGTTTAAACGAGTTGTCGCAGGAGGGATTTCTATTAATAACAGCAGACAAAGGGGATCACTTGCTTGAAAACTGGAAATTCGCGGAGCCACCGGAGTTGATCCTGCATGGAAGCTTTTCTGTAACGGCAAACTACCATGCGATTCAGCAAGTATTGGAACAGAACGGAGCCCTCGCGTTATTTCCCCCGCATCATTACAAAAATATAAATGTGGGTTGTATGATCAATATGGATACACCGATGGACTACTTTCAAACAAGGTTAGCTTATCGTCGATTTATTGAGCGCTTTGGTCCGGATGAATTTTTTAGCTTGAAGGAATGGATAGATCTCAATATAGATAGTATGGAGCTTCAGCAAATATTAAGCTTTTGGCGGTTAGGTGGATATGACGCGGAATTCTTCTTGCAGAGTGTGAAACAGATCTCTAGTCTGTTACCGGATGCAAATGATGAAGAAAAGCAGGATATTTTGCGGGGTATAGAGCTTATGTGGTCGTCGTACTACGTCATGGAGCAGCGTTATGGCATCGCACTCGATGCTGGAGTGTTACTGTTTGAGATGGAAATGTACGAGGACTCCAAGCGGTATTTAGAAATATCGATACTTGAAGACCAAGAGGAGACCGTATCCACCGTATATTACTGTCTAGCCATTTGTTGTTTCGAGTTAGAATTAGAAGAGGATGCTTTGAATTACACTAGAAAATTAGTAACACTTGAGCCTGATCATGAAGAAGCACGGGCGTTGTTGAACAGATTTGAGTCAGAATAGCTTTGCCATTGTGAAAAGACAAGCCCCCTCTGCCGTTTTAGCGGAAGGGGCTTGTCGTTCATTGTATCAGCAGTGTCTTTAAATGCTCTATTTCTCCTTTATGAGAATCAACTGTCTTACCCTCCGTAATGTTCCAGTCACTTTCCAATAGTGCAATGATTTCCTCGAGCTTTTCAATAGCCTTATCATATTGCCCTTGAATTTCATATATATGCGAAATGGCTATCAATGAATCCGTATATTTTGGATGTGGCTGTAGTTCGTGACCTTTGGAGTAGTAATCAATGGCTTCGTCGTATTTGCATAGTTTCGCCATACAGTCTCCTCTAGAGGACCATGCACTCCAATCATGAGGATACAGTTCGGTCATCTGCTGCCAGAGAACGAGTGCTTGAGAAAGGTTACCTTCTTCCTTGCATATCAGACCTCCATATAATGGATACAAATAACCGGGTTGGATTTCGTTCAATCTTTCTAGTACTTCTCTAGCTTCAGCACATCTGCCATCTGCAAGTAAGTAGTTCATCAGCCATACATAACCTCGCCAGTAATCTGAATGATTCGGCACAAAATTTTTATAATACTCGATGAGTTTATGGTTGTTGGAGAAGTTCCAGTCCAATATGACTCCATTCTCTGCATCCCGTAAAGCGTTATGATTCCTTTTACTAATTGGAGCTAATATCAGTGCATCCTTGGCGAAATGGGAAGCTAATTCACGGTGCTCCTCTGAACGATGAATGTGCAGCTCGGCTAGCAATGTGAGGCATTGGGCCTTTTTTTCGTCGTCATTAAGTTTTTCATTAAGGAATTGTTCAGCATAGGTAAAATCATCTTTTGATATAAAATGTTCATAGCTAATCATATTTTCAATCCGTTCTAAATGGGTGTCATCGGTTAATGCAAACAGCTCATCAATGGTAACGCCCAAAATCACAGATAAACTAGGAAGCAATTGTATATCAGGCATTGTTACATTGTTTTCCCACTTGGATATGGCTTGGGATGACATATTCAGTTTTGCCGCAAGTTCCTCTTGAGTCATTCCTTTTTGTAAACGCAGCGCTTTGATTTTTCTACCGATCTCAATACTCAATTGATTAACCTCCCACTTTGATCATGTCGACTAGTCAATTGCATTATAACTTTTTGTTTGAAATACCCTCAATGACCGCGTGGTTACACGAATGAGCTTATCTGTTACATTAGTAGTTTTATAGCTTACTGAAAATGAAAATAACCCCTTGAAAAAGGGGGCTTGGCGCTGGATCATTTTGATTCGGTTATTGAATTGGCAATACTGATCAGCCAGTCGCAGAGTGAAAGTAGATGTGAAGGAAGATCTTCGACGATACATCAATCCACATCGAGATACGAGACGCTGGAAAGAGCTTTATAACGAGCGTACAAGTGTAGAACGATGCAACTCTAGATTGAAAACATATCTAACAGCAGACGATTTACATGAATTAAGTGTTCTGCTTGCCCGTTATGCTCAAGAGCGGGAGGAAAGGGAACATTTTGGTGATTATGTGATCCGTACTGGTATGATCAAGGCAGTAACAGATGGTACAGATTTTCATAATTGAGTGAGAAAATAGCATCGGCTCGATCCGCGCCATCATTCAGGCGAGCCGATGCTTCCGCGATTTGTCGTTAATGGAGCAGCCCTGATTTCCGGGATTTTTCGACCATCCCTTTGCCGATGCGGTTTATTGGTCCTTTCAGGCCGAGGCCGATGACAAGAGCGGCGGCTGCGAATAGGGCCAGCAAGAATAAATCACGGTACACGACATCCCACACAATTCCTCCGACTGCCTCACGCATCAAGCTAATGGCATACGTGAACGGGAGGTAAGGATGAATAGCCTGAAAAATGGTCGGCGTCATCTGTATCGGAAATGTACCGCCAGCACCAGCAAGCTGAAGAACGAGCATCACAATGCCCATCGCTTTACCGACATTGCCAAAAACCGAAACCAAAGTATACACGATCAGCATAAACACTGCGCTGTTAATGAGCGCGAACAGGACGAACCAGCCTTGATTCACAACATAGGTTCCGAGCAGATACATGTCGCCAAGCGTGACGAATAACGCTTGAACGATGGCGATGGTCAGGAAGGTGAGGAAACGTCCAAAATAGACCTCCCAGTTGCGATAGGGTGGGTCCTTTTCTTCATGCACCTCAACGCTAAGGAGGGAAACGAGAAGCAAAGCACCTACCCAGAGCGATAGCGTTGTAAAAAAAGGTGACATGGCCGAACCGTAATTCGGAATCGGATAAAGCCTGTTTTCCTTTAACACGACCGGCTCAGCAAAAAAAATGCTTTCCTGCTCAAAATTGTTATTCAGAAAATCGATGATTTCCTGGATCTCGCCACTTTGCTCCAGTTTTCGAAAACGATCAGCAATCGCCTTAACTTGTTGTTCGGCTTCAGGGAGATGGTTCTGGATCTCAGTAGCTTTTGCTTTTCCTGCGGCTAGGCCTTTTTCCGCATCCTGCAAAATCCGTTGTACTTCCGTTAGACCCTCTAGAACCCGGCCCATCTCCGTTTGAACGATCGGGGCGGCTTGTTGTCCGCGGTTAATTGCCTCGGAAATTCGAGGACCGATCTCCTTATCATAGCTAGTCAGCACTTCTCCAGACAGCTTGGTAACGTCATCGGCAAGCTGTCTTAGCTTAGCGAGCTGTTCTGGTCCCAAGGTACCGTCCGGACTAATTGCCGCAGAGGCATCTTCTAAGCCTTTCTGTAGGGCGGTGAAGCGATCGCTCAAGCGCTTGAGATCGTCAGCGAACTTTACGGTTCCTGGCAGTACCTGATTCAGCCGCCCGAACAGATCAGCGAGGAGGTCCGCTGTTTTAGCGGCAGTACCAGCTCGGTCCACTGCTTTCTTCAGGCGAGCCGCGGCTTCCGCGGGGGGAAGGCTGGACTGTTCGACTTGATCGAGCACTTGCTGAATGAAGATAGCGGCTTCGTTTAGTATGGCAAGATCCTGCTTAATCAGGGGATCAAGCGATACGGCTGCTTCCGAGGTGCGCTTGGCGAAGTCGGCTAGCGCTCCAGCGGTTTCTTGCCCTTTGGTGGCGATGTCCTCGAACAGCGGTAGTGACTTCTGAGCTTGAGAAACGATTTCGTTTGCTGTCTTCATGTCCTGGATGGCCGTTTGCATCGCTGCGTTCAGTTCTGGAAACTGACTTTCTATGCTATAGACAAGACGTTCTACCTTGTTAATAACGGGGAGATTATTTTCAAGTTCGATCCCCAACTCATTTAAAATTCGAAAAATAGTGTCACTTGCAGTCTGAACAATATTTTGGCTAACGTTCTGAACTATGCCGGAAGCTCCCGAGACAGTTACCTTTGGAGCAATGGCGTTAATCTTTTCATTGATATAGTAGTGAATTTCAGCTTTGGCTGGCTCGTCGGTCAGTACGCTTCCAATGCGGGCAGAGAAATCTTCAGGGATGATGATGGCCGCGTAATCGTCACCTCGCTTGACGCCCTGGATCGCCGAATCCTTGTCGGTAAAGTGCCAGCCGAGATTGTGGTTGTCTTTGAGCGAGTTGACGATTTCATCCCCGATATTCAAGGCTGTCCCCTGAAGTGTAGTACCAGCGTCTAGATTGGCTACGGCGATCGGAAGCCCGGAGGTTTGACCATACGGGTCCCATGAAGAAGCAATGTTGAACCATGCGTACAGCGATGGCAGAATGGCAAGGCCTACAATGATAATGGCGGCTGCCCAGTTGGTTCCAATCCTCTTGAGATCAGTGAAATAGATACCGAGGAGGTTCCGGATAACACATCCCTCTCTTTCAGGTACGTTTAGACTAGTATGCCGTTATTTCGGAATCTGAATACGGATAAAGTGAATGGATGGATTCCTTACGAATCATTTTCCAGGGAATCGAAAGGGTTCGCTCATATCCTCTGCATCACGTTCTGAACCACAGAGGATATATAGGGTTCGATAAACATTGTCTATAGTAGCATTGTATATTTGTTCAAACGCTTCTTTTTCTCGAAGATCGTTCGATTTCCTGTTTATTTCATTTCACTCAAGTGGGATAATATGGTACTATTGTTCCAAACTTTTCAGGGGGTGTTCGTGTGAAGTTAACATTTGATTTCCCAGTGACTGAAAGAACGTATAAAGTGATAGGCGATAGACGGTTGAAATTGTACATCTTCGAGCCTAAGATACCTTCACAAAAACAACCTGCTATTCTTTTTTTCAACGGCGGTAGTTTTAAAAAGAAACCATTCATAACACCTGTACTCTTTCAACACCAAGCCAATTATCTTTCTTCAAAAGGTATGGTTGCAATCTGTGTTGACTATCGCAATGGAAGTGACGAACAATTCACGCCAATTCAAGCCATTATGGATGTGAAATCTGCTGTTCGGTGGGTAAGGGAGCATTCGGCTGATTTGGGAGTAGACCCTGATCAAATTGTTGTGTGCGGTTCGTCAGCAGGTGGATACATTGCGGTGTCCTCCATTATGTTTGAACATCTAAACGATGATAGCGACAATCAAAATATCGACCATATTCCGAATGCTCTAGTTGTGTTCGGTGCTGGAATGGACGGGGTCGACATTATGAGTAGACGTTATCCAGAACTGCTAGACATTGCGGCAGAACTATCTCCTATCCATAACATTAAAAAATGCTTACCTCCAACGCTATGGATGTGCGGCACAGCGGATGACCTATGCGAACAAAATCAACAATTCGTTAAACGAATGGTAGACGAGAAGAATGACATTACTTTTATTACATATGAAGATATGGGTCATGACTTTTTTCACTATGGAAAACATGAGCATAGCGGTTATCACGAGAGTACTCTAATGATTGCAGATTATTTAAAGTCGTTATCATTTATATGAATACGGGTCTAATTGACTTTGACGTCGTGTCGTACCTTATGCTAGTCATGGAAAGGAGGAACTATGGAGCTGCTGACAATTAGCGAGGTTACTAAAGCCTATGGAATCTCAACAAGAACGCTTAGATATTATGAACAAATCGGATTGATCCAGAGCACGAAAAAAGAGGGCTATGCTTATCGTACCTATGATGAATGTTCGTTGCAAAGGCTGGAACAGATCTTGATCTTAAGAAAGCTGAGAATTCCATTGAAAGAAATTGAGAGACTCTTACAAGAGGAAGAATCCGGGGTAGCAGCAGCCATTTTTCAAGGGAAAATTAAAGAACTATCAAGTGATATAACGACATTGTCTGCAATTCGATCAGTATTAGATCAATTTGTAATCCGACTAAGGGAAAATGCAGAAGTGAAAGTGAGCCTTCCTATTCTGGCTGATGAATCAATCCAGCAATTGATTGAAACTCTGCCTGGTATGAAAACCAAACTTAAGGAGGAGATGTGCATGAATGAACTCAATATGACCGATAAACATTTGTCCAAGCTAAAGGATGTAAGAATTGTATATTTACCCCCTTCATCGGTAGCGTCCATACACTTGGTAGGCGGGACACCGGAATACGACACAGGAGATTTGGTTCAACAATTTATGATTCAGACGAATCTTGCTAGTATCAAGCCTGATTTGCGTCATTATGGCTTTAACCATCCGAACGGGGATAAATCCGATGGGTCAGACCATGGGTACGAGAGATGGATAACCATTCCCGACGATATGGAAGTCCATGAACCATTTGTTAAGAAGCAATTTCCGGGAGGATTATATGCTGCCCACATGATTCCTATGGGGAACTTCGAGGAATGGGGTTGGCTTGCCGAATGGGTTAACAGCAATGATGAGTATGAACCAAACTGGGGCGATCCCGATTGCATGCACGGTTCTTTGGAAGAACATTTAAACTACATCAATCAATATCATTTAAGCCATGAGGAATGTGATAAAGCTACGCAATTGGATCTTCTGCTTCCTATCAAATCAAAGTTGAAAAATAGCTAGAACATTACCTGTAGAGGTACCCATAAAGAGAGGGTATCTCTTTTATGTCGGCGGATTGAGTATAGGAACCTCTCAAATGCAATGGGCATAAGCTGATATATGTCGATTTGAGAGGATGTTTGTGTATGTTTCCTTATCGCCCGGAATTGCAGCAATTCCCCTATTCCAATTACGATTACGGGTCTATGCCCTGCGGGTATTGTCATTTCCCTTATTCCGATAGCAGATGGCTTTGGTGGTATGACGCCCTGGAATCGGATGAAAGCTACCGGCTGCCTGAGCAGCTGTTAACCTTCGTGCTCGTGCATGGCTCCTGGGCCGATGCTCACTTCTGGGATGGCATAGCGGCATCGCTGCGCAGCAAAGGGCATGCCGTCTATACGCCGGAATATGCAGGCCACGGCACAGATCCGAACAAAGCTGTCACGCATGCGATGATCACGAAGTCCGTCGTTGACTTTATAACGAGGCAGAACCTGCGAGACATCGTTCTCGTCGGGCACAGCTTCGGCGGATCAGTCATCCAGAAGGTTGCCGAACAGGTGCCGGACCGCATCAAGCGTCTCGTCTTCTGGGACGCGTTCGTACTGAAAGACGGCGAGTCGGTTGCCGACGAGTTACCGCCCCAAACGAGGCAAGCTTTCGAGCAGCTCAGAGCCGAATCGAGGGACGATACGATCATGCTTCCGTTTCCGCTGTTTCGGGACTTGTTCGTCAATACGGCCACCTTGGAGTTGGCCCAACGGTCGTATGCAGGCGTCACTCCGGAACCGGCGAAGCCGCTATTCGAGAAGCTGGATCTTAAAAAGTTCTACACGTTGACTATGCCCAAGAGCTATGTCTATTTCTACCAAGATGGCGTATTGCCACAAGGAGAGGGCTTCGGATGGAATCCGCATATGTCCACACGGCTCGGTCTATTCCGCCTGATCGTCGGCGACGGGGACCACTTTACGGATACTCGCACAAGGCCGGCCATGGTGGCGCAGAAGTTGTACGAGGCGGGCCGGGACTGACGTGCTTCAGGGGCATTTCGGAGCGGAAAACCGTACTATAAGTAACGGTAAGTGTAGGGGAAAAAGCATTATGAATGATAAAAACACTCCTTATTAACATTGAATCCAATGTATGGTAAGTAGTGTTTTTTTGAATTCTACTTCTTCGCAACATATTTACGAATGTCGAATGCAACTGCAATGACGATGATGGGATCAAGTCATCGCACGTAAGATAAAGTAGAAATCGTACGATAGGATGTCGCCGTAGACCGATG
The DNA here is from genome assembly GCF_058791835.1 of Paenibacillus sp. EB106-04-04-XG159. Taxonomy (NCBI): domain Bacteria; kingdom Bacillati; phylum Bacillota; class Bacilli; order Caryophanales; family Paenibacillaceae; genus Paenibacillus; species Paenibacillus sp. EB106-04-04-XG159. Next base: position 68,274 of record NZ_JBYTDY010000001.1, read on the forward strand.
AATCCATGGGTGCAATCCTTTACATTGGTAGATATCATCCAAGGATGAGTTAACACAGTTCGAGGAGGCAATGATATGGATCACCAGGTTATGCTACAACGACAGTTATGGTTCGTGAATCAAAGATTCGGCATGTTTATACACTTTAACAGCGCTACTTTCCAGTTCGCACACACGGAGATGAAAGATTGGGAATACGGACACGAGAATCATGATGAGCCGCGCAGGTTCCCGTTCGATCCGTTAGACTGGAATCCGGACCAACTGGATTGTACGCAATGGGCACAAGCTGCTAAAGCCGCAGGAATGAGCTTCGCCGCCCTGACGACCAAGCATCATGAAGGCTTCAGCCTGTGGCCAACACAGTATTCGGAGCATTGTATTCGAAATGCAACTAGCCAAAGGGATGTCGTCAAGGAATATCTTGACGCGTTCAGGCAGGAAGGAATCGAAGCGGGTCTTTATTTTTCGATGCTGGACATCCACCATAGAATCGGCCGTAAGAAATGCACCCTGGAAGATAAGCAGTTCATTAAAGACCAAATCGAAGAATTGCTGACAGGCTATGGCCACATTCCGTTTCTCATTATTGACGGCTGGAACGCCCATTGGGGGGGACCGAAGTACGAGGACCTTCCCTTCGAAGAAATAAATGAATTCGTAAAGGGATTGCAACCCAATTGCCTCCTGATGAATATTAGCTGTGAATCCAATCTGGATCATACCGATATCGTATTTTACGAAAATGCTGCTGGACAGGAGATTGAAGACTCTTTCGAGGGGCCGGGCGCCAGCTGCAATATTTTGACGGATACATGGTTCTGGAGATCAACGGATACGACGATGGATCTTAAAACGACGGATTGGGTCTTAGACAAAATACATGATGCGAACAGCTATAACGTGACATTCTTATTAAACGGCGCACCGAATCAGCATGGGCTATTGGACGCAAATATCATCGAGCGGTTCAAAGAAATCGGAGGAAGATACCGGAAGCCAGAGGATCTGGTAAGAATCCCTACGAACTGGTTGCATCGATAGTAAATTAATCGAAACGATGCCGAATATAAAAGCGCTTGTTCATTCAATTTAACAAGCGCTTTTTTCGTCCGTAGCATGCCGAGGACGGTTCAATCCATTACAATAAACTGATACCGCTTACGGAACTCTCCCGGCGTAAAGGAAGTGTGGCGTTTAAATAAGCGCGTGAAATAGTTATTGTCGCTGAACCCGCATCGCGTACTGATTTGAATGATTGACAGTTCAGAGTGCGTTAACAGTTGTTTGGCACGTTCAATCTGAAGATGATGCCTATATTGCAAGGGACTCATCCCCGAGTACTGCTTCAAGCAGCGGGCTAAATAATCGAAGTGGTAATGCAGGTCATTTTCCATTCCTGCGGCATCGAAGTGTTGTTCCAAATGTTCGGCCAAATAGGAAGCGACTTGCTCACCGAGAGAAAGAGAACGGGCATGCGGACTGCGGTTTCGCATACTGTATTGCAGTTCTAGGAGAAATCGGCCGAATAATATTTGTAGCTCGTAGGATCGCGATGCAGATAACATGCTATGCACATGTATCATTTCCGTAAGCAGCGGCAGGATCGGGCGCAAATCAATGGCCGTAAATTTCGGGATATCTACCACACCCGGATGAACCTCGACATCCTGGTCCGTTCGATTGAGCAGAGGCTGCTGCCAGTTCGTTTTGTCAATTAAGGTTGGCTGAGGGAATCCTGGATACTGGAAATGAATCCAATATACTTCGGTCTCGGTATCGGTCGGCCGGTAGCCACGATGCATCTTCTCAGGCTCAAGGACCAAGACCATGCCTTCTTTGATGTCAAATGGAATCCTGTTTTCCTCCATGTAAAGCGTACCTTTCACGCAAACAATGATATCGAATGCATCAAATTGACGCTTCGCATGTACAATCCCCGGCGGCCATAATGTATGACCGACCGTCGCGATCAGAGGAAGGGGCGGAACAGGAAGTTCAAGTACAAGCATATCGGATCACCTATTAAATGGAATGTAGAAATTGTACTATAAATCGATAGCGCCGTCATCCCTGCCAAGGCATATTTGTGCATGGACTATTCCTAGCTTTGCAAGCAGCTAGAGATGAAAAAGGTACTTTAACTACATGTCGTTGGCGGCATGTAATTTAAGTACCCATTACTTCTATACCTCTCGATGACTAATGGCGAGGATGGTGTTGTTATCGTATTTGTTAAATTACAAGAGATAGAACTAGTATACCGCCAAGAGAAACAAATGATGCGATAAGGCAGGCTGCAGTGAAGCTCTTAAACATATCCGGTAACGATAATCCTAAATATTCTTTTACAAACCAGAAGCTCGAATCGTTGACATGACACCAGCCAATCGCTCCGGAACCAATGGCGAGAACGATAATTTCTGGGCTCACACCAGGATAAGCAGCCAGCATAGGTGCCACCATGCCTGCAGTACTAATCATGGCCACTGTAGCAGAACCGATAGCCAGGTGCAGGAGCCAAGCTATGAGCCAAGCGAGAATAATGGGGTTCATATTTAGTGACATCAAAATCGTTGACAATTCATTACCTAACCCACTGTCGACTAATATCTGATTAAAAGCTCCACCGCCACCAATAATCAACAAGATGCCGGCAATCGGTCCAAAGCACTGTTCTGTAAGCGTTAACAAGTTTTTCATTTTTAAACCACGAGAAAGGCCTAACGTATAATAAGCTACAAATACCGAAATGAGAAGTGCAATAATTGGATTGCCTAAGAAATTAACAATAGGCAATAAAGCTGAATCTTCTGCGAGAAACAATGCACTAACCGTTTTTCCTACCATAATGATTAGAGGCAATAGGATCGTAAATAAGGTAATGCCGAAGCCTGGGAGATTCTCAGCTGGTGTTGCAGCGTTCACTTCTGATTCGGTTAATACTCCAGTCTTGCACTTCGTACTGATAAACTTGGCCCAAAGTGGGCCAGCTATAATGGCAGTCGGAGTTCCTATAAGAAGAGCATACAGAATGACCTTACCTACATCAGCCCCCAAAGTTGTAGTAATTGCAAACGCTGCCGGATGTGGAGGCACCATCGAGTGAACGATCATCAGCGATACTGCCAACGGAATTCCAACACGGAGTAACGACATCTTAGCTTGTTTGGCAACTATGAAAACCAAAGGGAAAAGTAAAACAAATCCTACTTCAAAAAATACGGGGATTCCGGCAATTAAGCCGACAATTGTCATAGCCCAGGGAGCTCTTTTTTCTCCCATTGTTTCTAGTAATGTTCGTGCAAGGCGCTCGGCGCCGCCAGATACTTCCATCATCTTACCTAAAATCGTACCAAAACCGATAACGGTGGCCAGAAACCCTAACGTTCCAGCCATTCCGTTTTCAATGGAAGTAGCAATCTTAGGAAGAGGCATACCTGTGGCAACTCCCACAAATATACATACTAATATTAAGGATAGAAAGGGATGTATTTTAACTTTAAGAATGAGAAAGATGAGAATTGCTATAGATGCGACTAACACTAGCATCATCATTGTTCCAGTTTCCATGTCCTTAATCTCTCCCTGCACTATAAAGTGAATTAGCTCATTGCACCTTTACGATAGAAATCATCCATGACATCTGTAGGAACCATGCCGCCGCCAGTAGCCCAAAGAATGTGAGTGGCATTTTGCGTCTTCTGTTCAAGGTGATTATGTTGTAAATAATCTTGTCCAATGGAAGAAGCGTGCAGTTGAACTGGTCCGATAAAGCCTGCAACTGCCGATGGTTCTAAGAATATTCCTTCTGAATCGGCTAGCTGTCTAAGGATTCGATAGAGACAGTCGTCTTGAATAGTAAAGACACCACTAATATCTTTCTCTAGTGCTTTACCCACAAAGCCTGATGGTCTCCCCACGGCAAGTCCGTCTGCTGCAGTAATATTATCAACGCCAAATTCCTGAGCTGATACCTCGCTATGCTTGCGTGTCATTAAACCTAGCAACATTGCCGGTGAATGGGTTGGCTCTGCATAAAAGCAATGGACATTGTCTCCAAATACTGTCCGCAATCCGAAAGTAATTCCACCAGGAGCGCCGCCTACACCGCAAGGCAGATAGACGAATAGCGGATGATCCTGATCGACTGGAATCTTCATGTCATTCAGTTGCTTTTGGAGTCGTTTAGCTGCTACGGCATAACCAAGGAATAACGTTGCAGAATTTTCATCATCGACGAAGTGGCTGTTGGGATCTTTCTGGGACTCTTGTCTGCCTGCTTCTACTGCTTTCCCATAGTCACTATTGTGTTCAACGACGATTGCACCTTTTTGCCGCAATAAAGCTTTTTTCCATTCTTTAGCGTCAGTAGACATATGCACAACAACTTTAAAACCTAATTGGGCACTCATAATACCAATACTAAGACCTAGATTACCGGTTGACCCGACCACAATCGAGTAATTCGAAAATAGCGCCCGAAATTGTTCTTCTGCCAGAATGGAGTAGTCATCGGTTATTGACAGCATGCCGTGTTTAAAGGCAATCTCTTCGGCTACTTTTAATATTTCGTAAATTCCTCCGCGAGCCTTTACAGAACCGGAGATGGGCAGGTGACTGTCACATTTAAGATATAGAGATCCCGCTATTTCCTGATTGAACATTTCTGATAACTTCTGCTGCATCTTAGGGATGTTGACTAGTTCAGATTCGATGATTCCGTTCTTTTCCCTGGTCTCCGGGAATACTTTGGCTAAATAGGGAGCGAAGCGAATCAGTCGTTGTTCCGCATCTTCGATATCAGCTATCCCTAATTCCGTGTTAATCATTCGGTTGCTGCAACTCTCAAGCTGTGGGTTTACCCAGAAAACTTCCTCAGTATCAATGATTTTCTGCAGTTCCGGCAATTCATTTTTCCATTCTTCGATCGTTTTTCCAGCAATTTTGTTAGTCATGTTTACCTCCGTACGAAAATGGATAAATTTTAAGTCCAAAAGGCGATTTGAGTTGTGGTTTTTAAATTTATTTTTCTGCGATAAATTCTATTTCTACTTTGGCTCCTTTAGGAAGACCTGCAACCTGGATGCAAGAACGTGCGGGTTTGCTAGACTTGAAATAAGAGCCATAGATTTCATTGAGACAAGTAAAGTTGGCAAGATCGGTCACAAAAATAGTCGTTTTAACAATGTCTTCGAAAACGTATCCTGCTTCGTTCAAAATTGCGGAGATGTTCTCCATCACTTGTTCAGTTTGTATTGCAAAGTCATCATTCATTTCACCTGTCTGTGGATTTATTCCAAGTTGCCCAGACGCATACAAACGTGAAGCGCTTACAATTGCTTGCGAATATGGTCCAATAGCAGCGGGAGCCTTATCAGTCATAATTGTTTTCTTCATAATGTCCTCTCCTTGTTGTGAAGTAATAGTCGCTTTTAGTTAAATAGGAGTTAATAAATTAAATCTGGGTAAATAATAGCATCTTACGTTTATTATTTCAAGCGTAATATTTATCGATCTTTTTGGTCAGGTAATCAATAAGGATTTAATTCAAAAAAAACCGTTTCTGCATTTACTAGTGTGGAATACACTTGTAAATACAGAGACGGTTTAAACAAATCGGCCCATATAATTTTAATTTATTTTCTAAAATGTCGGAGGAGTAATAGCAAAAATAACGGTTGCTTCTTTACCCGATGTATTTTCCCACTTATGTTCTACCCCAGGTGGTATTTTTACACTGTCTCCAGTATATAAAGTCTCCACATCGTCCCCAATAAATAAAACTACCTCACCCGCTAATACATATGCGACCTCTTCGCCAATGTGTCTCATCAGTTTTTCGCTCGACTGGGATTCAGGTGGTAATTTCATTAAAACCATCTCAATTGATCCGCTTAAATCTGGAGATAATAACATATATTCCCAATTATTAGATGATGGAAGTGTGATTTTTTTTCTGGAGTCTGCTCTGGTAATTAAATCTTTAGTTTGCACAAATTCAGTAAATAAACTAAATAAAGGAACATCCAACGCATCGGCGATCATGCGCAGCGTATTCAGTGACGGACTGGAAAGTCCCCTTTCAATCTGGCTTAACATGGATGAAGTTACATTCGTTATTTCTGATAACTGTTTAATCGTATAGTTCTTTTTTTTGCGAAAATTTGCGATTGTTTTACCTAATTCTAAATTATCCATTATTTATCATACCTCATAAAAATACCCCGAAGTTAATTAATATGCCGTTCCTGAGCTTAATAGCCTATAAATATAAAGATATCATAGATCTTGGATAATTTAAAGTTTGATCAGACTTTTATAAGCTAAGGAGATTCATGTTGTATCGAAAGAAACCACTCCAATTGTTAGGAGTGGCCTCTGATCTGTTTAACGTACATTTACTTTTTCTGCGTTTGATTTTGAAATAGTTATTTTTACTAGGATCAGCATGAAAGCAAGCAATGAAAACAAAATGCCGCACCAGATGAGCTGATGTATGCCTAAGTGAGAAATAAACCAGCCGCCGATCAAAGTCCCTACCGTAATCCCAACATTGGAGAAGGAGACAAACAAGCTGTTGCCGAATTCGGGGGCTTCTTTCGCATCATTCATTAGCAAGGCTTGACTGATAAGGAGTCCTCCGGAATGCACAGCTCCCCAAATAAATACGATAACCACCATCGGCAAGAAATACGAACCGAGGTAATAAGTGATGAAGTAAATGACCGCATATACTAGTGGAAACAGAATGGCGGTCTTTGTCATACTTTTGTGTATGAAACCGCCAAACATAAAGTTCCCAACAATCATGGTAACGCCAAAGGCCATCAGCATAACGCTAATCCATGAGCCGTTCATATGGGTTACTTGCCCAAGATATTCTGCAAAATAGCTATATACAGAAAACATAGCTGCAAAGATGAAAATAACGGTAACAATCGTCAACCACAATTGAGGCTTGCGTAATATGCCTAGCTGCTTGCCAAAAGACATTTTCTCTTTAACTGGCATGGAAGGAAGCCAGACCAGTATCCCAATAAAAGCAATGATGCTCACGACAGCCGCAAATAGGAATGCAACCTCTAGCGATATTTTGTCTGCGAGATAAGAAGTCAACGGCACGCCAAAAGCAAATCCAACGGTTATTCCAGCAAAAACTTTGGTGACGGCTTTGCTGCTATTTTCCGGAGGAACAAGGCTGGCCGCAGTTACAAGAGCAATTGAAAAAAAGACAGGGTGGAAAATTGCAGGCACAATTCGGAAAGCAAGCATGACTTCAAACTGGGTTGTGAAAGCATAAACAATATTAGATACTGCGAACATCAGAACAGAGATCAATAAAATGATTTTACGATTAATGCCGGAAACGAGTAAGGTTAGGAATGGTCCCGAAATCGCAACGACTAAAGCAAATATACTTACAAGATACCCAGCCTGCGAGGGCGATATCTGAAATTTCTGAGTGACTTGGGGAAGAACACCGATAATCCCCATTTCCGTTGTAATAATGCCAAATACACCTAAAGCAAGAAAAATGATTAGTGAAGAGTTGACCTTTTTCATTAAGATGAATGCCTCCATTTATATACGTATATAGAAATATAGATATGTTAAACGAAAAAAAACTCCTTTTCGACTATAGTTTAGTTTGGAAGTACTCAGCAAACTGCTGGATCGTCTTTTCGTTTCGGCGATAGTACGTCCATTTTCCAATTCGTTCAGATTCCAATAAACCCGCTTTTTGCATGGTGGCTAAATAGTTCGAGATGACCGACTGAGCAAGTCCCGATTTTGCCTGAATATCTCCCACACATACACCAATACCAAAGTTCAGCCCCTGTTGCAAATAGGGCTTCTCATCAAAAAACTCCGCTGGATTCTTCAGCCACTGCATAATTTGACAACGCGTCTCGTTAGACAAAGCTTTAAAGATTAATATAGGTTCCATATCGATCATTATATCTACTTTTATAGATTTGTAAAGATGAGCAATGTATTTGGGGCTAAGGTGAAAGTATATATAAGCTCGACAGAAGGCTATACACCGCTCATTAATTTTACGATACCACTTGGCTCTATTGGAGAAATCTCAATACCGTAACGACGGTAATTCCAGTTGAGATGATCTTGGATTAACGATTGCCAGGCATATTTTTGTCTTACACAGTGGAGATTTAACTTACAGATCCAGCTTTTGATATTCGCGCTGCTCAAGGTTACGGGCCGTTTGGCTATGCTCAACTTTTGTGTGATCTTCAAAAGTCCCTAGCGCGTGATCAAGAACCGTATTCGTGACGCCGTACCAGTAATTTTCATTTTTAAAATGATGCCATAAATGGATCTTCTTCATCTTACGACCCCAGGGGGAGACTGGATTGATCGGTCGATGGGCGATATAATGCTTCCACTCGTAGAACAATAGAAATAGGATCACTCCCGCGATAAAAGCATTTGTAATCACGAGGCTTGCTGTAATCAAATAAGCAATTGCTCCCACAATGGCGATGTTCGGCAGCGAGTACCACAAAGGCAGAAACAATAGATGCAGGTCATTCGGAGTGGAGTGATGATCGTAATGTAAGCGCTTAAGCAACTTTAAAAAGAAAGGGTTTTTCGGAGCTCTCATGTGAAAAAGGAAGCGGTGCGTGAAATACTCGGCAGCAGCATAGGCGGCCATACCTATGACAAAAGCAATCCACGGGCCGATGGATGTCAGGTTTGGAATTAGAAATCCAATGCTGACCAGGAAGATTCCGCTCATGATGGCTATGTCGGGGAACAAGAAATACTCTTTTACATATTTTTTATTGCTCAATTAACAGCACCTCCTGATTATCAATACGTAGGGTCCGCGTTTCCGTGTTTCTTATGAAATGGCTTTGTGATCACATTATACTATGAATATGCAGGAAATAAATGGATATTGCAAGTTAAATTTTATTGGTAAGCCGGGTGCTATCTCACAAGCATGTATGCCACGCTCAAAAGAATAGAGTAAGTATTGTTGTATTCCGTACAACATTTTGCCGATTACATTGCAATTCACATTGCTAGGTCAGGTATGGGCTGCTTGTCGTATGGAAAGTTATAGAAAATATCAAAAGCCCCCACCTATTAATAGGATGAGGGCTAAACTAGTTCTATAAACCGCTTATTGCACTATTTTGTTAATCAAATTATGAATCACCTTAGCTGTTTCGGCTCTTGTTGCTATACCTTTGGCATCAAATATGTTGCCAGGCTTGCCGCTGATGATGCCGGATCCTTGCATGAGATTTACTGCAGATAATGCCCAAGATGAAATGGTTTCTTCATCTGTAAATTTACTCGTAGTATCCGAGTTGGCGAGTGTAATGTTGGCGTACTTGGCATAGTTCGCAATAATCGTTGCCATTTCTTCTCTTGTTACCACTTTGTCAGGTGCAAAATGTTGATTCCCTATACCTTTTACAATTGCACTTTCGCTCGCCCATGCAATATACGGTGCATAATACTTATCAGCAGATACATCAGTGAAGTTTGTAGTTTTACCAGCTACATCAGCACCGTCAAGTTTGCCTAACACGGTAACCAGCATTCCTCTAGTCATTAGTTCATTTGGTGCAAAGGAACTGGTCGTTACCCCTGAGAACAGCTGTCTTGCAGTTACAAAGTCTATACTGTCCTTAGCCCAATGATTGGTTATGTCTGTGAAGGATTTCGGATTATGACCTACTGCAAATGTTGAGGAATGCTTTGTCTTAAATACAACTTTGCCATCGATCACGTTTGAACTTGGGATGATGACTTTGTTGTTTCCATCCATACGGTAAACTACGATATTTTCGGTTTTTTCTGCTCCTTCCTTCACATATGGAATAGAGACAGTGATAACACCATTGAAATGAGTTACGGGTACTCCATCTGCAAGAATAGTGACTGTTATAGCCGGTCTTCGATCAACTTCAGCTGATTTTTCGATCTTAATAACAATGTCTTTGCCTGCAAGTTGGGTTAAAGTTGCTTTCTCTAGTCGAACATCGCCGATTCCAGTGTTGATAACGAAGTCTTTATCACTCTTGGACAGACTGCTCATAGCCGTTTTACTAAGTACTATTTCCACACTTCTAGTAGTTGCTGGAGCATCGACTCTTACAATAACATCTTTTGCATTATCGTTCTTAATAACTTCAGTAACATCGTTGTCGCTGACAATCGCTCTTGCGTTGTTATTTGAGTCAACGCTTGGCTTAAGAATGATCATATCCTTTGGTTTTTCTGTCGGTTTGATCGGTGGTATGATTGGTGTTGAACCGCCAGAGCTGCCAGAGCTTGCTGCTGCTTCAAGGGTACCATTTGCCGGGACTGTGATCGTTGCATAGCTCACTTTTACACCATTGATATCTTTATGCATAGCTTCATAGGTTTGCGTACCAACTGTAATTTTATTGTAATCGCCATAGAATCTAGCTTCCCAGGCAAGAGGCTTGCTGGAAATATTCGTAATTTGAGTTTTTGCTAGACCAGTATGCTTCACATTAATTTCATGCTCACCGACTGGAATGTACATAGCCTCAACGTCATTCACTTCAGATGGCAAGCGTGGGGCCGTAATGACACGATGTTCCGCTGCGTTAGGCTCGATTCCCATCATACCTTCAATGACATGAGATACAAATGTAAACGAAATTTCAGGATAATCCCCATTTGTACCTTGTGATGGTCTTTCATGTGGTACGTCTTTAACGTTCGTTATATATTTCATCCACTTCCAGGCTAGATCGGCCTTGTTATATGGGAAATACATATCAGGAATGTAAGTATAAGCTTCAATATTATGCGGCGCTTCTGGCGTGCTGCCAATACCAGTTCCTAGATTCGCTTCAATAAATGCCATGTAGTCATCATTACGTTGACCCGGCTCAGTGATGAGCTTCATTGGCATGAACCAGCTATTTTCTTTACCGAATCCATCGTATTTGGTACCATCTTTGGCCAGCCCTCTCGCAAAGCCATTATAGCCCTCTTTTACACTCCACTCTTCATTGAAGTATTTTTTAAGATCAGCGGCCTTTTGATTCCATGCTGCAGCTCCTGCTTCATCACCACGAGCTTTTAGAATACCTGAGTAAGCGAGCATAGCTTGATACTGCGAGCCTACAGAGTCTCCTGATTCGATGGGATGTTCGTTACCCCTTTCATTATAGGTACTTGAGCCAGCAAAAATATTGCCTGTTCCCGTTCCCTCTGCAAGACCATTGCCGTTTGTATCATGTAGAGTAACAAAATCAGTCATTACCTTGGTGTAGAAATTAAATAATGTCTCATCTTGTACGTATCTTTCATCGCCAGTCCAGCGGTACTGCTCGTATGCCCGTTGAACAAGCTCGAATTGTGCAGGGACCTCACGTACAAAGCTGTTATCATGATGGTAATCCAATGTATAGTTGGAACCGTCGAAATTAAATGCCCACAGGGTATACCACTTTCTAGCCTCATTTGCACCTGCTGCGAAGATTTTAAACATATTAAAGTTTTCATCTGCAAGTCCAGCAATCTGTCCGCCAGTTGCCTGATGCACAAAGTCTCTGCTATAGAAAGCCGTTCTGTCATAATATCCAGCCCAGTAAGATGGTACATAAGCTACCGGACCAGTGCCTAGACCCCATTCCGACTTATTGATCAGTCCACTTTTACCGGTCATCACGAATTGTTCTGTTTTATTTACGGCCCAGTTGAAAGTATCCTGTAAATACTTGTTGCTCGATTTTAAAGCAATTTTTTTATCCTGAATTTCACATGTTACCGTCCAGACATTACGAACCGCATTTTTTGAAATCGTGAACTGTACAGGCTTAGTAAAATCTACCCCCGTTGTTGACGGACTAACATTTGCCCCTTCTGAAACTTCTATGACGACATTAAGTGAAGTTACATCAGTTCCATATGGGACTTTAAAAGTGATGGTTCTATCTTTAGAATTAATCACAGCATCGCCAATCTGCTTATCTGCCTTAAAAGAGAATAAATTCGCTAGATCAGGCACCTGGGCAGCAGGATTTAAGTACATTTCAACGTCATCTACCAAAGAAGCTTCTGTACTAGCTCCACCCTTGGCATAAACCTCAACTTTAGAACCTGCTTCGAGAACAATATCAGTTAACGTTACTTTCTCATATCCAGCGGTTGCTTTTGTTGTTTGTAAGGATTTTATCGCCGTGGTATCGCCTTGATATCTGACACCAATCTCTGTACCAGGAGCGGCGGCATTGATGTACATGCTTAAATCATAGCTAGCGGTCTTGTCGACCGGGAAGGTGTAGAATAGTTCTGCACTCGGTGAATTTGTTGGCAAATAACCATATCTGAACCCTGTCTTTGCTACAGATGGATTGTTCGGAGATTGACCACCGTTAGCAAACTTCCAGCCCGCAGGCGAACCATTTACTTCGATGTCAAAGCTATAGTTACGCACATAGTTGATCCGAACCATTTGGTCAGCAGCAACTGACATCACTTGTTCACCTTTCAACCCCCATATATCAACTGGGGTTACGGCAAATTTAAAATATTTGCCCACATCTTCATCATCTAATACCAATGAAGTTTTGGTTTCTCCTTCAATTGCCGTGTAGGTTCCATCAGGTGTATCGGAAGAATACCACTGATAAAGACTAGTTCCTTCCGTTTGACCCTCGTCTTCATCTGAGAAGGTATAGCTTCCAGTCAAGGTTTGGCCAGACCAATAATTCCCCGAGATAGATACGTTTGTGGCTGTTGGTGCATGATTCGCTATACTATCCATATCAAATCTTAATGAGTAATCTGTAACAGCAGCTCCAGCTGTTGCAGTAATTTGAAGCTCTGTATCAACCGCCAAGTCAGGTACAATCAACTTAACCTCTTGAGGCTCTTCTGCAGCAGTAATAGTCTTGCTTTCTTGACCAGCAGTTATCGTTACTTCACCGCTGCCGCTTACCTTAGCAGTTAGAATATATTGCCCTGCCTTTGGGATTCTCACCATCTGATCAAATCCGGCATCACTCATTACATTACGGAGCACACTGGAAAGATCATATTCGAAAGAAAAGTCATCACCGTTGGTCCATCCGGTACCGCTATTGCTATACACGATCACTTTATCGCCTTGCTTAAGCTCAATTGGTGATAAAGTATGAACTGAATTGTAGGTAGCTCCATTTGGAATAACAACGCTGTTTAATACCGTGTTATCTACTCGTTTAACACCAAAAGAAGATTTTGAGCCGCCTGTTGAGATGAATGCAGAAGTGTTGTAACTTCCAGTGTAAGGTGCTGTAACTTCCTGTTCTACTGCGAAATATCCAAGCGAGTTCTCATCCGTACCATCAAGGAAATATCCTCTAGCTCCGGAATGCGGATTGTTGGTTTGTATTCCTGAGCCGGAGTTTCCGTTTGCCCCAACAAAATTCCAAGCCACTTTCCCATCTTCGAATCCAGCATTTTTCAACAAATTGGTTCCTGCTGCAGCGTGTACTTCAAGATTGTTAAAGGGAACCATAGGAAATAGCAATGTAAGTGCCAATACTAGTGACAACGTCTTCTTCCACATTAATCTCATCTCCCAGAAATATGGATTGTTAAACTTTGATCAAAGTTATAAAACGCTGAGCTCACTTCCAAATTTTCCGCAATCTTGATGATAGTTTCCTCAGACAAGGTGATCATTTGATGCCAAATCCCTTTATGGAGACACACTGGCTTATCCAGCAGGAACACCTCATACTGCTCTGGCGTTTCGTGTTCAGCTACGATCAATAAACCTGTACCGCTTACCGGTTCAAAGCTTTCCAGCGACATCGTATGGCATTCGAGTTGATCAAATTCTCTCTCAACCACTCGAAGAACCGCTAGCCGCCACGGATGATTGACTTCCGTAACCACCACTTCAAAGCGTGGATCTGCTGGATTCTCTGAAAACTCAATGACAGTGCCATAGGGTTTAAAGCTCTCTTTTGTAATAGTTCTGATCATAAGCGCTCTCCTAGAAATGGATAGAGATATCCATGAGTTTTTCTTTAAACGCTACTTCTATACAGACTAAGTTGGTTTCAAGTGTTACAACCTTTGCATGTTCAGATACGCTTGTTACCTTATGGCCATCCGGAATATAAACAAAATACTTTTGTACAGCGCCCACTACACCTTCTAGTTTGAGGTTTAAAGATGAATTGTTGTATTCATGCTCCAGTACGCTGACAGCATCCATCGAAACGTGTCTATCGGATGCAATAACTTGAGGCTCTGCTGTTTTCTCATAGAATGCAACCACTTCACAGCTTCCTAAATCGAGAGCCCCGGCCTCATATGCGCCCTGAACCTCACCTATAAACTGTTGCTTCCAGAAATCAAAGGCCAAGTAGGTTTTAGCTTCATCAAGTCCTAGAGTTTTCATGGTTACTTCGGATTTCGAGAGCGGCAAGGTGGCTACTCTTGTCATCACGCACCATCTTCTGCTTCCCTTATTTACATGGAATGACCATAGTGAGGAAAATGGATGCTCAGCATCTACGCCTTCATAAACTCCGGCCATATGATAGGCATCATCAAGAGAGGCATCCTCTGCCACGACTGGTGTTTCGTGAGATTGTACGGCGAATCCATGCAGCTTGGTCCATGTATAAGCTGGATATTCCAACGACAAAGGTCCCGTTTCAGCGGTTTTGGTTGTCAGTGTCGGCAATGTCTTTCGAATCACATCCATCTTGTCTGGAGCATACGCATCCAAGGTATCACTGAGCATATATAAGCCGCCTGACAGCGAAATTAAAGATAATACGGTCTTTGCCCACTCCAGCTTGGTTCGAACACAGACATGGTCAGGGTCGTTCAAGAACAGGATTCGTTGGGTATGAAACCAGCGAGCGCTTTCAAACAGCTGCATACGCACGCCTGCCCAAGTAGGATTAGCATCCATCGAAATACGACAAGCGTCTACCAGCCCTACAACCTCATGCATTTCTCCCCAGCTTGCAAGGTAATACACCTTGTCGCCAAGGCCTTTTTTCGTCGCTTCCATATAGGCTCTGAACTTCTGCTCCGCTTCCTCATTGCTCATCAGTCCAAGCCGAACACACTCATGCAGCCCATCAAATAATAAATGGCGGATGGCATCAATCTTGATATATTCGTAGCCCATTTCTTTAAAGCTCTCGAATAGAGGAACGATGTGCTTCTCAAGTGTTTCAGGTGTACAGCTGTACAAATAATCGATCCATTCCCCTTTAATTGCTTCGTCGCCATTCCAAAGGACGGCTTCCGGGTTATAGATCGGGAATTCCGGGTTCGTGATATTGGCGTTGGTCCAGATCGCGGGAGCCATTCCCTCATGCTTAATGGCTGAAACAATTCCTTGATGCCCCTCCGGGAATTTCTCATCCTCACAAGTCATCCAGCCCTCTGCCATTGTACCTTTAGGGTTAGCAGGCAGCGGCATCTTCTGATAGCCATCATCAACCTGAATGTATTCCATCCCATAGTCTTTGAAATTGTCCGCCATAAACCTAGCAACTTGTTTAACTTTATGAATGTCGATATCACGGCGATACGCTTCCCAAGAGCACCAGCCAGCAACGGCTTTCGGATTCGGTTTGAACTCCCATGGCTTGTGATAGCTGTAACCTAGATGCTTGTTATAGTAATGGGGGCGAATATTGATAAACATCGGTTTCTCACTAAGCTCGACTTCAACTTGAACAATCGCTCGACCATTGATAATCTCAATTTCCTTGGACAGCCAAGACCATTTCACACCATTCCAGTCAATTAGCAGATCAAGGCTAATATCGTAAAGCGCATTCACGCCCTCGATCAGAACATTGCCGCATTGTCCTAGAATGGCCTCGTTTGCCCGTGCTCTTCTTGGACGCATATTAATAACATCTGCAGACAGGTTGAACGTCATGTTTACCTTCATTGGCTTCTCAACTGCAATATAAATCTGCTGATAATACTGTACGCTTTGCATGGAACCGTCAGAGCCATGGCGGAAGCCCAAGTCTTCTGCATCCGGAACATGGAAAGAAAGAATATCGATGCCGTTATACTCGTATGCTAGCGTTTTGGTGTCTTCGTACCATTTATGCAGCGCATGAGCGTTTGGTGGCACTTGTTGTATAGGATGAAAATTTTCGTTATTCATAGGGTCACCTCATTGTTTTACTTAATCGCGCTATCGACCATGCCTTTGATAAAGTACTTTTGCAAGAATAGGAACACTAGTGAAATAGGCAGAATAGCCAATAGGGCCGAAGCCGCAGCTGCATTCAAGTTGCTTGTCGTTTGCGAGAAGAAGGAAGAAATCGCGAGTGTAATGGTTTTATAGGATGGATCCTGCAATAAATACAATGAAAACTGGTAATCATTCCAGCAATGAACCCCGGCTAAAATTATGACGGATGCTGTTACTGGTTTTAGCTGTGGCAAAATGACCGCAAAGAATGTCTTGATTGGTCCACAACCATCAATAGAAGCTGCTTCATCAAGCGCTTTCGGAATGCTTGCGACAAAATTCGAGTACAAAAATATACTAAGCGGCAATTCAAATGTCAGCAGGGTGATCACAATACCCCAATAGTTATTTACACCGCCCAGATTGACCAAGGTTTCATATAAAGGAACGAGAATACTAAGTGGAGGCACAATCATGATGCCTAAGACGAATCCTTTAATCACTCGATTAAGTCTAGTTTTTACACGTGATAACGGATAAGAAGCAAGTGCGCCAACTAACACAATGAACACGACAGAAGCAGCCGAAATAATCAAGCTGTTGACCATCGAAAGGAGGATCTTTCCCTCATTTATGGCAGCGGTAAAGTTATCCCAATTAATGTATGATGGCATCGTCCACATCGAACTCAGATCGCGAGGGCTCTTAAATGCAACACCAATTAGTACATAAATGGGAGAGGCAAAGATTACGAACAAGACGATGGCAACAAGTGTCTGCCAAATGATTGTTTTCTTTTTCGTTTTCATTAGTCGATCTCCCTTTTATCTAACTGACGTAATACAACTCTGTTCACAATCAATATGAGAACGAAAGTTACAAAGCCAATCGCTGAGGCGTAACCAGCCATTTCACTGCCGAAGTACATTCTGTGAACGAGTGTAGATAGTGAATGTGTATCATATCCAGGACCGCCGGAGGTTAAAGCCATAATGATATCAAACAGCTTCAATCCACCGATTAAATTGATAATGACAGCAGAAGAGATCGCAGGCATTAATAGCGGCAAGGTAATATATTTGAATTGTCCCCAAGCATTAACGCCATCCACTTTCGCTGCCTCGTAGTACATTTCTGAGATATTTTGAAGTCCTGCCAAATAAATAACCATGGATATCCCGACATATTGCAGCGAATTGATTAAAGTCATGATAATGGTTGCCCTTGTGCCATCTGCCATCCAGTCTACTGGACTGGCTCCCAGCGCGATCAAAATATCATTTATGGCACCAGCATCATAGCGAACGAAGAAATACATGATATATCCCATGATTAAAGGTGCGATCATGACCGGTAAATACACAACCGTTCTAACAAGCGACTTGCCCCGGAATGTCTGATTCAAATAAATCGCTAATGCCAATCCCAAAATGTTCTGAAGTATGGTGCTTCCAAAGCCATATACAATCGTATTGATAAATGCTCGATAGAAATTTTCGTCGGTAAACATGCGAGTATAATTGGAGATACCCACGATCTTATATGTCTGCGAGTAACCATTCCAATTGGTAAATGATAAGAACACACCCCTAAAAAGCGGGTAGATGACAAACACCATAAATAAGATTAGGGCAGGAATGTACAGTATGTTTACAATGGAGTTTTTCTCACCAGTACGTTTCATATTAATCTCCTTGTATGAAGAGAAGTAGCTGTATCTTCGAAATACAGCTACTTGTTATCTCATGTATTCGTAGCAGCTATTTCACAAACTTATCATTGAAGTTTTGTTCCATGGACTTTGCTGCATCTTGTACAGAGCCTGATTTTCCTGCAAGAATCTCTGCTCCAGTTGAACACATAACATCCCACATACCGCTTGGCAGATACTCTCTATCAAAGTATGGGAAGGTACGGATGTTTGCATATTTATCATAGTAATTTTGAATATCGCCAAGGTTTCCAGTTACATCTTTTAAGCCTGATGGATTACCTGTTGCATCTGAAATCGTAACGGCAACTTCCGGCTGTGCGAGATAGTTTAACAGCTCGATCGCTGCTTCTTTATGCTTGCTGTCTTTCCATACGCCTACTGCAACTCTCTCACCTGCGATTAATGAAGGCTCATCATCTTTGCTTGCTGAAGGAATTGGCATCATGCCAAGCTTGGCATCCGGATTCACTTTCTTAGCATCGATGATCGAGGAGTTTCCATAGAAAGCAAAAGCTGCTTCTCCATTTGCAAGCGCTGTCATATCGCCGTTATAATCAGCGGTCAGAACATCCTTGTTAAAGTATCCTGCCTTCACCCATTGATCCATCAGACCAGCGACCTTCTCCCAAGCAGCTGTATCAAATGTACCGCTCTTCAGTTCATCTCGCTTATTATTGGCATCATTCGTAACGTAATAAGATGGTGCAACCCAGTCGAAGAACTGTCCAATCGTCCAGACATCTTTACCGCCGATCGTTATAACTTCCTTGCCAGAGTCTTTTATCTTCTGAGCTGCAGCCGTAAAGTCATCCCAAGTTTTAATGTCGTCTACCTTAACGCCTGCTGCCGTAAGTACATCCTCGTTATAAATCATACCCGCGATATCAGCGTCGATCGGGAGAACATACATCTTTCCTTCTTTATCCGTAATAACCGGCTTCATCTGATCCGAGATTCTGCTTGCAAATTCCATGTCATTTACGGGTTCCAGATATTCGCTATAACGAGCAACTGACCAACCATGTGTTGTAAATAAATCGGGTAAAGTGTTTGAAGACATTTTGGTCTTCATGAGCTCTTCATAGCTCTTGCCAGGCGCTGAGAATTCAACTGTATAACCTGATTTGGCTTCGAAATCCTTAACTGCTTTCTGTAATGCTTCTGCTTGAACACCTACCACGTTGGTCATAAATGTTAGCTTTACATCCGATGCTGGTTTTCCAGGCGTTTCTGTTGCCGCTGGTTTTGGAGATTCCTCAGATGCAGGCGGTTTAGATGAACAAGCACCCAGCATGCTTATTGCAAGTATTCCGACCAAAACTGTAGAAAGTATTTTTCTAGCTTTCATTCTTCGATCCCTCCGTTTTGGATGTTAATGATCATCTCGGGTTCATTATAAGAAACAATATGTATCCCGAAAATGTAGCGAATCTACACGAGAAGTACAATTTTCTACAATACCCTTTTTTTCACTAATTTCTTGACGGTTGCGCTTACATTGTCCAATATAATGGGTATAAGGAAGTGAGACCGATGCTAAGACCACTGATAAAACCAAACTTTCGATTAAGCTTATACAGCCTGTTTGCGATAAGCATTATACTGCCAATTTTTATTGCAACGATCTGTATTACTGCCTACTTAAATGCTCAAAATATCAAAGCTACGGAGCGGCAAGTTCAAAATATTATTGACCAGGTTGCCATAAATATAAATACGCTGATCTACAATCTTGAAAACGTTGCCAACACTCCAGCGCTATATGTTGATATTTTTAATGCTCTTCAATCCTATAATCGAGGTGTCTTTCTTACCGATATTCTAGAACAAAACAGACTTCAAAGTAATTACATTACTACCTTTACCAAACTGATTTACACGAATAGCAACGACATCGATAGCGTTCGGTTTCTTCCAACCAACCCTAGTAGTAATCTGGTGTATGAAGTAAATAAGAGCCGTGAAGGGTTACATACCATTGCAATAGATGATTATCATGAAAGCACTAATTTTCAGAAGGCCATTGCCAGTAAAGGCAACATGTACTTAACAGGTATTTATGAGAAAGAAATTAACGGCTCCAATCATCGGGTCTATTCCGCTCTAAAAGCAATAAAAGATTTTGATACCAAACAGATTATTGGCGTTCTACAGATCGATGTTCTCTCAGAGAATCTAGAAAAGATGATTCAAAGCATCGTCACATCGGAAAATTCATTCATTGCTCTAGCCAATAATGAGAGCATTCTGTACGCCAATAAAGAATATGACACTTCTTTAGAAAATAAAATATTGAACTCCACTGCATCTTTTGAGATTGATTCACATACCTATCGAACCATCCATGCCAATATTTCGTATTCGGATTGGGAAATCATCTACGCGATCTCTGAAGATGATCTTGCTGCATCTAATAAACCCGTCTATATTTTGTCTATATGTTTAAGCTTATTGACCATTGGCGTTGCCTTTTTCATATTTCAAAACGTTTCTAACCGACTTGTATTAGATATCAAATCCATTGTTATTGCGCTCAAGAAGATTAGAGGGGGCGACCTAAGAACAAGAATTACCGTTCATCGCAATAATGAATTGAACATGATTGCTCATGCTGTAAACGAGATGACAATTGATTTAGATCAACATATCAAGCAAGAATTCATAGCCGTTGTGGAACAAAAAAAAGCAGAAAATCGAGCTTTGCAAAGCCAGATCAATCCGCATTTTCTCTATAACACATTGAATTGTTTGCTTGCCCTGAACCGTATGGGTGAAAGAAATAAACTTGAAAACGCTATCCTTAATCTAACCAGACTGTTTCAATATACTTCGACTAGCGAAAGAAGTGTCAGCATTCAAACCGAATTGGATTTCCTTGAAAAGTATATCAATCTACAGCAGATTCATTATGAGGATAGACTGTTCTACACCATAAATATGAGCGAATGCTGCAAAAATATCGAGATACCCAAGCTTATACTGCAGCCACTTGTTGAAAATAGTATTATACACGGCATGGGTTCCACCGATGATCCGATGTTAATTGAGATTTCCGCTGCTTATTCAGATGAAACGAAGATGTACACGATCATGGTTAAAGACAACGGTGTGGGATTTAATATGGATGATCGTAAAGATAATATTGGCCTTGCCAATGTCAAAAAACGATTAATGCTCTGGAACGATAAAGTTGATTTATCTATTGCTTCAACCGTGCATGTCGGCACGATCATTATAATCAAATTCTGTGAACAGGAGGAGACATGATGAAAATTATAGTTGCAGATGATGATAAGCTAATCCGATATTATACGCAAAGCTTGATAGCTGAAGTCATGAACGAGCCCTATGAAATGGTAGAGGCCGCAAATGGTCAAGCATTGATCGATCTATGTTTACAGCATTCACCTGATATCGCCTTCGTTGACATTAAAATGCCGTATGTAGATGGAATCTCTGCCATTGAGCAAGCGAAAATGAGCTGCCCCAACACCAATTTTGTCGTATTGACTGCCTACGCAGATTTCTCTTACGCTAAGCGCTGCATTAGTTTAGGAGTTACAGATTATCTGTTAAAGCCAATTGAGCGGGAAACGCTAGAACATGTGTTAAAAGAGCTTAAGATTAAGATAAATAAAGAAACATCATTTGATAACTTTAAATTTCAGCACAAAGTCATCTCATTGTTCAATAATCCAAACTTCAGAAATCCCGGTAAAGATGTGGACAAGAACGTAGAACATGGTGATTTTTTATACTTTGAATTTTTTATTTTATGCAATAACTATGATGAAATCTATCACTCTATTTATTCCAAGCTAAGCAATGAATTAGGTGATCTAGCAGACAACTTGCTGAAGTACGGGAATAAAAGTGCACTTTTTCATTCTAAGAGAGGGAATCTTGCTCTTGTTATTCAATCGGTTAAAGATAATCAAGATTACATTATTCATTCAATCAATCTAATTCTGAAAGAATATAATAAAAGCTGTAACATTAGCTGTTTAAGTACAAATTCATCTACCCTTACCCTTTTACCCGAACATGCAGCAAACATTAATCAAAAATACTACTGTATTTTTGCCAATAAAACAGGAATAGTTCATGATATCCAAGCAGCAGCATCCGGCTTAAACCATGATGATTTTGCATTTTTGGAGCTTTTTTTCAAGGTTATCTCTGCTTATATTGATGGGAACGAACCTGAGTACACCATTCACATTAAAAATATTCTGAGTCATACCAAGATGAATTTATTAAAGATTAATTTCGAGGAACTGCAATCGTATACGAATAAATTAACGGGTCAAAACCTAAAAGAGCATCAGAGTCCAAAACAGTTTTTTAAAGAGCTGCTGGCATTAGGCGAAGGCTTAAAAATCAACATTAGTCAGTCGTCATTGAATAAGATGGATCTGATCAAAGAATATGTCGATAAAAATTATATGAAAGACATTGGTATTACAGTCATTTCTGAAATTTACAAGCTTTCTCCCAATTACGTAAGCAAGCTCTTCCACGAGAAGTTTGGGACAAAGTTTACAGACTATTTAACACAGGTCCGCATCTATAATGCTAAATTGCTCCTAGCATCAAATAACGATATTTCTATTAAAACGGTCTCTTCAATGGTTGGCTACAATAGCCCAAGACACTTTACAAACATATTTTACAAGTTAACTAACATCTACCCTTCTGACTATAGGAAAAGTTTAAAACTTTAGATGAGGTGAGATTAGATTATTACTTGAATCGGTTCTAAGCTAAACGGGAGTTTAGTTAAAATTATTCTTTACTACCCAACCTTTTTCGTTTTCGATGCAGTATATAGTTGAGTGCTACCCGATAAGGAGGAGCTTTCAAGTCATGGATAAACAACAAGCCAACCTTGTCATCAAGGATTACATCAAGCCGCTGTTTGGGTTTGCTTTGAACAAAACGGGCAATATCGCCGAAGCCGAGGAGTTGGCGGGAAGAATGACGCTGGAGGTTTACCAGACGCTTCTCAAAAAGACGGAGTTTCTGGATCTGAACAGCTACGTCTTTAAGATCGCTCATTATGTATGGGCGAAATACGTCGGCGAGAAAGTGAAGGCGTCCAACCAATTGCGGATAGATGACAACGAGGTGATATCCAAAGACGAGGGCTTCGACGCGATCATCCATCAAGAAACCGCTGGCGCATTGCGGCGGGAAATCGCCTTTTTATCTCACCAGCAACGGGAAATCGTAGTCAAGTACTATTACGGCGGCATGAAAATTAGAGAAATCGCGGCTGCGATGGATCTTTCCAGTGGCACGGTCAAATGGCACTTATTCGAAGCGAAAAAGGAGCTGAAACACAAGATGAACACAATCCGATCGATAGGCAACCTCGGCATCAATCCGATTCGCATGACAAGATTAGGGCATAGCGGATCCCCGGGCAATAAAGGCGATACCGCCGACTTTCTGGCGACGGCGATCAGACAAAACATCGCTTTCTCCGCTTATCACAAGCCGCTCACGGTCAATGAAATCGCCGAAGAACTAGGCATTTCACCTGTATTTATCGAAGATGAAGTCGAAGTCCTAGAAGAATACGGCTTCATGGATCAATTACCGGGCGGAAAATATCGTACAAATATGTACATTGAAGATCCGTCCCAAACGAAAAGTGAGGCACTACACCGTTTGTTCGAAGAGTATGCCGAGGTTGCCGTCGAGCATTATTTCAAGACACTTTTCTCGATGGCTGAAGTGTTCCAAGAGACCGGTGTCTATATTCCAGGCGGAGACATCAATCTGCTGTTATGGAGCCTTATTCCGTATGCTAGTAAACAGCTGAGCTTCAATGAACTTGATAGGGTAAGCGATGAAGAGGTTTCAGTCAGCCGTAAAGATGGCGGCCATTACGCCGCCTTTGCAACGATCGACAGAGAGTTTAATGTCAGCTTTGACCGCAGCCAATATTATTTTTGCGGCGATATGAGTCGCGATTCCGATGAGCACGCAGTAAAGGCATGGCAGATCAATACGTGGTGGTGCGGCAGGCAGGGCGGCTGGAGAGACAATCTGAGTTCGGATTTCATCAGCCTGATGCACGTGATTAATGGAGATTTGCCGCAAAACCATGCGAACATCGACGCCTATCGCCGTCTATTCGACAAGCAATATTTGCTGCGAACGGAATCTGGCCTTGAAGTTAATATTGTTTATTGCAAAGATAAACAAACAGGAGAACGTCTGCATGCGGCGATTCCACAACCGTCCGAACGAATTAAAGAAGCCGCTACGAAATTGGATCAGGCTGTCTATCAATTGAATCTCGAAGGTCAACCAGTCCATGCAGATAAATATGTGCGCTACTGGTCGCAGAACAACATGGCGTCGGGAACAATGCGTACATATGTACTCAAACATTTGGTCGATATCGGTATGCTAAAAATACCTGATCCGCACCGTCAAAAGGGCATTTCTACGATCATGTTCATGAATCAAAGCTAGCGCGGGGTTACCGATAGTTGGATAAAGTGAGATCAAAGAAAGGGCCGTCCTGCAGAGGAAGGCCTTTCTTCGCGAATTATAGCCTTTCGAAATGTTTTATTTAATCGTTATATCCCCAGAAGTTGTTTGGAGTTGCACACGAAATGTGCCATCTCCTGTTTGTCCTTGTGTCTTTCTGTTACTTTGTTGTGAATTATTCAAAGGAATACCGACAGATTGTCTTCCACTACTAGATTGCAACAGCCAGTTTATGTTGGAGTCCTTGTCTTCTAGATGTAAAAGAACGTTGCCACTTTTGACAGAAACATTGATGTCGCTATCAATTTCTAAATAGTCAAGCGATACATTTCCGCTGCTTCCTTTAATATTGAGTTTTTGTGTGTTCAGATTATGTATCTTTACGTTTCCGGAAGAACCGTCAATCGTTACTTGTCTCTCATAACTGTTTGGAATACGAACGGATAGCTGAGGCATTTTCCCGATATTTACGATGTCCCTGAGATCACTCTTGAGCTGAATATTGACGGTATCTTCCTCCTTATCAATAACGATTCCAGGTCCATTACTATTGATCCAGGATGCTTCAAGTGCTTCGATATCCGCTGATTCTACTACCAATGTTGTGCTGCCGTGGTCAATATGGATGTTATCGATCCACTTTATCGACACCGTTTGTGCATATTCCTCATTGTTAGAACTACAGGCACTAAGAAACAGCATCACCACCAAAAGCAAACAGACGCAATATTTGTTCATATCCTCACCTCTTCATTATTGTGAACATGATTATATAAGATTACGTTGCGTCAGCATCAAGCTAACTTGCGCAAAAAATATTTTAATCATAAAAACACTTGAAAGTGACGTTGCGTCATTATGTATAATCAAGCCAATGATGAAAGGGGCTAATAGATATGAAGCAAGGAGATATCATTATTTATGCATGTGTCATTATAGGAGCAGGGATTGGACTTATGCTGGATCATGCATTTCCAGGAGTAGTAGTCGGACTAGGATTGGGATATCTAATTAAAAATGCAGTTTATAAAAATAAAGAAAATTAGCATTTTCCATCGTCGGAGGTGTCTGTAATTGATTCATATCAAAGAAGTTGCGAAACAAACGAATATTACGGTCAGAACACTTCGGTACTATGATCAGATCGAATTATTGACGGCTTCATCCAAAACAGAAGGGGGACATCGTCTATATTCAGAAGAGGAACTGAAGAAGCTGCAATATATCCAATTTTTAAAAGGAATGGGTTACAAGCTGCAAGATATTAAAGATATGCTATCCGACTCGAATTGGAATTGGTCGAACAGTTTGAATAGCCAGTTAGCTTATATCCTTGAAGAGCAAGAAAGATTAAAGAGTATAGAGTCATCTCTGCGGGAATTGATAAATGGGATTGCAGTCGAAGGCGGGGATGAGCGGCTTGCGATACAGAAACTTATTCAGTTATCGAATCAACATAAAAAAAGATCGCCGACCCTCAAGGAGAACGTGTTTAACGATAAGGAAATCGAGCTTTGGACAAAGCTTCCTAAAATGAGTGGAGAAGACCCCGATTCTCTGGAGTGGATCGCTTTGCTAGGGCAGATAAAACGATATACGAGAGATGATCCTGCTTCCTCAAGAGTGCAAAACATCATACGGCGTATGGTAGAAAAACAATTGGAAGATTTCAAAGACGAAGACGAGTTTGTGAATAAATTATGGGATTTGCGAAAATCCCCAAAGCAATCTAAGAGTCTCGGACTGTATCCTATAGACAAGGAAGTTCTTGATTTTATGGAACGGGCATATGACATCTACATTTCTTCCCTACAGGACTCTTCCTTGGAGCAAGGAGGAGTATCGTGAGTTTGGAACTTCTTTATTCGGTAGGGGGATTAGCCTTATTAGATACGTTAAGTCCTGCAACACTGGGAGTGACGGTATATTTGCTGTTAACGGAGAAGGAGCGATTATGCTCACGCTTAATGATTTATTTAGTGACAGTCGCGGCAATTTATTTTTCAGTAGGCGTTGCTTTGATGTTAGGCTTGGATGTGTTGCTAGCTTCGTTCGCCTCCATCTTTCAGAATCGTATTGTAAGTTGGGTTATGCTGATCATTGGGGGGATTCTGTTTATAGCAAGCTTCTACTACCCTAAGAGTAAAAAATCGGATTTGCCAAAGCCGAAGTCCAAAAGTAAGAGATCCATGATTGCACTCGGGTTCACGACATCACTGATTGAAGTGGGGATGGCGGTGCCGTATTTTGCTGCGATTGGTCTTATGACTACTTCCAATTTAGCAGTCTTTCAGTGGCTCCCGATGTTAGCTGGTTATAATTTTATAATGCTACTGCCGCCATTAATCCTGTTTACCTTGCATTTATTATTAGGGCGAGTAATGAAGAGACCGTTGGAAAGGCTTCAAATCAAGCTTTCGCAGCATTCAGGATCGGCTATTTCATGGGTTATGTGTATCGTGGGGTTGATTTTGGTTATTAATAGTTTAGATTATCTATAAGATACAGACAACGAAGGAAGTTTATGATGGCTATTACGCAAGACAAGAGTTTGAGGTAAATCACACATTTAACTAGAAAATATTGTTATGATATAGGAAAAAACGGAGTTGATTCTGCATGTATCATTTGTTGGTTGAAATATAACGTTATGACCGGCCTATAAGAGCTCCGCCTTCTCAGAAGTCCCGAACAGAGACTATGAAGAAGAGGAGCGGAATGAGTTGAACAAGCGAAAAGTGCCTTTGTGGAGTTTGCTGCTGGAGCGGGGTTATTTTGAAGACCGGAAGCAGGCCGCAAGCTGGGTTATGTCGGGTAAGGTGTTAGTGAACGGTCAATCTGCCGTTTATGAAGGCGAGCAGGTTAAAGAAGATGTCGAGCTAGTCGTTAAAGGTTATGAACAGAAATACGTCGGAAAAGGCGGACTCAAGCTTGAGGGCGCTTTGGATCATTTTCAGATCGATGTTACTGGTAAAATCGCTTTGGATACGGGAGCCTCTACGGGCGGATTTACGGATTGCTTATTGCAGCACGGCGCTGCGAAAGTGTATGCGATCGATGTCGGATACGGCCAACTGGCGGGTAAGTTAAGGCTTGACCCTCGGGTCGTGAACATGGAGAAGACCAATATCGGTTCCGTTTCAAAGCTGCAACTGCAGCCCGGGCCGGAATTCGCTGCACTGGACCTCTCTTATCTGTCTTTGAAACAGGCGATTCCGCTTGTGGATCGTCTGCTGGAGCCGGGCGGTGAAATGCTTTGTTTGGTCAAGCCTTTGTTTGAAGTGTCCGACCGGTACATACGCAGGTCGGGGGTAATCGACGATCCGGACATATATAGGCGAATTCTAGAGGACCTCGCTCATTTTTCGGAAAGTATCAGGCTTCGCGTACTTGGTATCTCGCATAGTCCGGTTACTGGGAACAAAGGGACGAAAGAATTTTTCCTATGGCTTGGTCCGGGCGGCTCTTCAGCAAGAAGAGATATCGGCCGAGACATCGATGCAGCTATCCATGAGGCGGTCAAGCTGGAGGCATATCGTAAATAAGCCATCGATATGGTTTAAGTGTTTGAGTGAATCGAATGAATAGTAGCTTTTAGTTGAGGGGCTTTCCTGAAGATAAGGAAAGCCCCTTCCTCGTTAGAGGTTTTATTTCATAAACGTACCATTGCTATAGGTGTATTCCTCAAAGAGACCTTGAGATCCATACGGCAGCGTGATCTTGTTATTACTTATTTGAACATCAGACTGTCCTTCCGCACTCATGAGAAGCTCCAGCGGAGAAGTTCCATTTTCAAGCGCGACAAAGTTATAGCCAAATACCCATACAAATGTTTGGTCCAACTGATTACTTGCGGCGACAACCACTTCTGGAGTTCCATCGTTATCGAAGTCATGATCCTTGAGATACAGACTGAATCCAGATTGGAGATCGCCGAACTCATCGAATGGTCCATCTTCGTTCGCGGGCAGATCGAGTTTCCAACCTGTTTGCATGCTGTCGATCACGACACGTAGATTGATTCCGTTTGGTGTATCTAGACCGATGACTACGGAAGCTTTCTCTCCATCCAGTTTGAGAGGAATTTCCTTGTCTTGGTCTGTTATGTTCCATAATAGAAAGTTCGCTAGGGTGCTGTCAGATGTATTCTGTACCGCGTCCTGATCTTCTTGTTGGCTTGTTTCGTTAGTTGGACTATCTGACTGGCTGTCCTTCGATGCTCCAAGTGTTGGTGCAACTTCTGAATTCTGCACGGTTTCTTCTGGTTGTGTTTGCTTACCTTCGTATTTATCCGTTGCTTCTGCTAATAACAGTGTCCAATTAGGAAGTTCCATCATTTCTCCATCTACTGAGAATTCGACAGGCTTAAACTGCCCTGGACCGAAAACTTGCAAAATGGAACGGATGTGTACACTGACACCTTGGTCGGAATATGTAGACTGGTACATGACGAACTTGTCAATGTCGTCTTTATTTCCGTCGCGTGTTACTTGGGACCATTCTACATTACTGAATATTTTATTGTTTTCGAGCACCTCTTCTATAGCGTAAGGTTTCCCTGGAATAGCTTTACCTTCTTTTACCCATTGGACATATTTATTACCGAATCCACCTCTTGAGAAGATAACGACGACTAAAATCAGGATAATGACGGTTACTGCTGAACTAATCAGAACGACTGCTTTCTTTTTATTACTACCCATTTGACACCTCTTTAGGAATTTAGTCTGACTACAGGCAAGGCTTAAGAACTATGCAAACAAAACTAATTATAAGTAATAGAAGATATATATGGAAGTGATATTTGTTAGAGTCGCAAACTGTCCCTTGTTATCTTTTTACTCATCTGAATCAGCCGAGTGAACGTCTTTTGCAGACGTCTGGAGTTGAAGAAATCTATGTTAAAGTGATATTGTTACAAAATTCACAAACTTGGAGGTAACAAATAAAATGAAGAAATGTAGAATGATACTCAGTTTGGTTTTATGTATTTCTTTAATTCTTTCTGTTGTGGGTTGTTCGAGTAATACAGAGAGTTCAAAGAGTCCAACGTCTGAGAAAGCTAGTTATAAAGCGGGGACTTATACAGGGACTGGCAAAGGCAACAATGGACCAATTAAGGTTGAAGTCGTATTTTCGGAAGATAGCATTACTTCCATTGAAATCAAGGAACATAATGAAACACCTGGGATCTATGAAAAAGCAGCAGAGCGTGTTCCAGCCGATATCGTGGAACATCAATCACTAGGTGTAGATGCCGTAAGCGGTGCGACAGTCGTAAGTAATGCTATTGTTGAAGCAGTTGCAGATGCTGTGCAACAAGCAGGTGGAGATGCAGAAGCACTCAAATCGGTTGCTGTTAAGAAGGAAGAAGGCAAGTCAGAGGAAATGACGGTTGATGTTGTTGTTGTAGGGGCAGGAGCTGCCGGTACTGCGGCTGCATTAGCATCTCTCGAACAAGGGGCCGATACGCTTCTGATCGAGAAGACAGCAGTGGCTAGTGGTGCAGGAACGTTAGCAGGCGGGATGTTTGCCGTAGATAGCACACAGCAGAAAGAACAGAATAAAGTGGTCGATAAAGAATGGCTATTTAATAAGTATATGGAAACGAGTAACTATCATGCGAATGCAAGACTGGTTCGTTCAATCATGGATGAGTCAGGGGAAACTGTCGATTGGTTGATCGGAAATGGGGCGAACTTAGTTCTTACGGATCCTGGGCAAAGTGGTCAAAAAGCGTTGGTCGGTACTCCAGCTACCATTCATGGATATGTGGAGGGTGGCTCTGTTGCCTTAGAGAAGCTACGCAATCAGATTGAAAGCAAGGGCGGCAAGATTATGTTCGAGACGCCTGGCGAACAATTGATGAAGGATGACAAAGGCAACGTTACAGGCGTTATTGCCAAAAAAGCGGATGGCGGAGAATTAAAAATACATGCTAAATCCGTAATCCTCGCTACTGGAGGATACGGCGGCAATGCTGAAATGATGAAAGAACATTTTGGAGAAAAAGCAGGAACAGGATTGATCTCTTCTGCTACAGGAGATGGACTTAAAATGGCTTGGGATGCTGGAGCCGCTGAGTATGGTACAGATCTGGCACAGTGGTACCATTATATGCCGAATCCAGCTTTGACTGAAAAAATGGAAGACCCGTATGTGCTGTGGGATTTAACTGCCTTACCGCTGTTATGGGTGAATAATAATGGCGAACGCTATATTAATGAAGACGTTGTGTTTGACTTTGCATATGGGTCATCGGCCATCTACGAACAACCAGGTGCCTCGCACTGGGCTCTATTTGACCAACAGTTGATTGAGACGGTAAAGACCAAAGGTCTTATTGAATACGCTGACTTATACAGCTCGTTTAAAGGTAAGAATCAAGGCTTCATGGAGTTTAATGAACCGTTTGATACGGATACCAACTATAAGTCTACGGTTACTCCTTTTGATTATACGCCAGTTATAGAAGAAGCGATTGAATCCGGGGTTATCGTAAAGGGAGATACCATTGCAGAGCTGGCAAGCAAAATAGGTGTAGATGAACAGACACTTACTGCTTCCGTTGATCGTTATAATGGATTTAGCAAGAAGGGCGTGGATGAGGATTTCTTTAAAGATCCGGAATATCTGCATCCTGTGGAGAAAGGACCATTCTATGCTTTGAGCACTTCTGCACGTTGTCTGGGGACGCTTGGCGGAGTGAAGATCAATGAGGACATTCAGGCGGTTGACGACCAAGAAAAACCTATTCCTGGACTATGGGTGGCTGGAAATGATGCAGGTGGAATGTACGGCAATACTTATATTGGAATAGAAGGCGGTACGCTCGGTTTCGCCTACACATCTGGAAAAATAGCTGGAGAAAATGCAGCTGAATACGCCAAAAAGTAATAACCATTAAGGCAAACAGAAGAAGTCTCTTGAAGCACCCTCTTATCGTAGTCATTGGATAGACACCACTGGTGTTAATAGCCGATGAATATCTATAGGGGGTGCATTTTTATGGAGTGATAAGTTGACTATCCTTTCTGTGCCAGAAGGTATAAACTTTGTGGGAGATAGAGCTGTAATGTAGAGAAATGAGATTGATGTTAAAGGGGAAATAAGGGATGCAAAGTATCTTAGCATTACTGCAATTCTACAACACCTATGATCACGATGATATCTACTTTAGCGTAGCTAAGAATTTCATCTATCAATTTGATCAGATCAGTGATATGAGCCTCATTGAAATAGCTGAGAAATCATATTGTTCTCCTTCTACCATCACAAGGTTTTGCCGCCATTTGTACTATTCCAGTTATCCTGAATTACGATTAGAATTATCGAGGTTAAGACAGCGATATGTTCTCAATGTGCTTTCAACTAGGGAAAAAGTCTCGATTATGGAGAATAAACTAGTCGGTGGGAAAAATATTATTACGCAAACTATTGATAGTTCGCTAGACCAATTTGATTCGTCACAAATAAATTCGTTCGTTAAGATGCTGCACTCAAAGGCTAGGATTGGCTTCTATGGATATAGTGTTCCTCAATCGGTATGGCTGTTGCAAATTGACCTTCTCATGGATGGTAAAGAGTCAACGGCATTCTTAGACCCGAGGTATCAAATAGAGGATGTCCAATCTTTAGATGAGAATAGCTTCGCTATATTTTTCCACTATACGAATGACGAGGTATTTACCATTGAACAAATGATGCAAGACGCCTCACAAAGGGGAGCTAAAGTGGCGCTCATTACGAATACATCGACGCTATTTTCCAATCAGAATGTTGATGTTATGTTTGAGTTCCCTTATCACTCACTAGCTCTAAGCTTTATAGTCGTAAACGCGCTTATTACGCATATGTCGTTAGAATACCAGCAAAAAAATATGAATTTGACAATAGAAGCAATAGGCATGACATAGATACATTAAAGACGGCTATTCTTCTGTATGGTAATATAAGGGTTAAACTTTATCCGTCGTCGGTAAAAGGGGAGTGGGTATATTGAGTCAGTGGAAAGAGTTGACCAATGAATCTCGAACGAGATGGGATGGGATAGCTGGGTTTTGGGATGACTACATGGGTGAACACAGCAATCAGTTTCATCGGGAAATTGTTAGACCCAAGACAGAAGAATTGCTAGCGGTAGATGAAGGTCAGAATATACTTGATATTGCCTGTGGAAATGGGAATTTCTCACGTAGATTAGCTGATTTAGGTGCAAAGGTGGTTGCCTTTGATTATAGTCCCAACATGATTGAAAGAGCGAAGCTAAGGTCCACAGCGTATGTGGATCGAATTGAATATCAAGTGATTGATGCCACAAACTATGATTCATTAATTGAACTTGGAACGGAAAGATACGATGGAGCGGTAGCTAATATGGCTTTAATGGATATTGCCGATATTACTAATTTATCGAGAGCCTTACAGCAATTGTTAAAGAAAAATGGCGTGTTTGTATTCTCAATCCCTCACCCGTGCTTCCAAGCACCTAACACAAGAAAGATACATGAAACGGAAGTTATTAATGGGGAGATTGTAACAAGAAATAGTGTGCAGATTTCAACCTATTTAGCTTCTGAGTCATTTGAAACGATAGCCATAAAAGGTCAACCAGTTCCGCATCTCATATTTCATAGACCTTTATCGTACTATATGAACTTGTTTTTAAGTTCACATTTTGTGCTTGATGGATGGGAAGAACCCAGTTTTAAAATGGATGAGCATAGCAACAACCGATTTGATTGGTACGAGCTCCCGCCTGCTGTAATATTCCGTTTTAGAAAGTTGTAAAGTTTTCATCTGGTGGTGCTTTTAACTTTTAAATATTCATTGACATGAATATTCCTTATCACGTATATTTAAATCAACAACAGGATATAATGGTTACTAAGGGGATAATTGCTTAATGGGACATCATGAACGAGGTGAAAGCGACATGTCGTGGAACAATCCGGGCATGGACATGATGACGCTGAGCGCTTTGGCCGAACCGAATCGCATGAATATCGTCGAACTTTTGCGCGAAGGTCCCATGACTGTGGGGGAAATCGCCGATCGACTGGGGCTTCGCCAGCCCCAAGCCTCGAAGCATTTGAAGGTGCTCAGCGACAGCGGGATATTGGAAGTGAAGGCCGAAGCCAACCGCCGGATTTATAAGCTCCGGGCCGAGCCGTTCCAAGCTCTAGATTCTTGGGTGAAGTCTTTCAATCGCGTCATGGAAGACAGATTCGACAATCTGGAAGGCTACTTGCGGGAACTGCAAAACAAGGAGAAATCACAAGATCATTCAAATGAATGAGGAGGAATTACAATGCCTAACAATGCAATGGTTTCGTGGGTAGAGAACGATCGGGTGCTGGTGCTGGAGCGCGTGTTCGACGCGCCGCGCGATCTCGTGTTCAAGATGTATAAAGAGCCTGAGCATCTGAAGCGTTGGTGGGGACCTAGAGGCTTTGAACTTCCAGTTTGCAACGTCGATTTCCGGCCGGGTGGCGTTTGGCACTATTGCATGAAGTGTGTTGATCAGAACCTAGGTCAATTTTATGGCATGGAATCTTGGGGCAAAGGCGTTTATAAGGAAATTGTCGAACCGGAGAAGATCGTTTACACCGATTATTTCTCGGATGCCGAAGGCAATTCGAACGAGAGCATGCCGTCGACCGAGACCACGATAGAATTCATCGATCTAGGCGGCAAAACGAAGCTTGTCAGCCGTTCCGAATATGTATCAGCGGAGGCCATCAAGACTGTTATGGACATGGGCATGTTGCAAGGAATTACTGAAACTTGGGATCGCCTGAATGAGTTGGTGGATTCGCTGAAGTAGATTCTTGCTTATACAAAGGAGTGTAAATAATCAATGATTAGTAAAGTCGGTCAAATTATGTTGTATGTAAATAACCAAGATGAGGCAGTGGATTTCTGGACGGAAAAAGCCGGATTTCATGTCATTGCAGAAGAGAATAATGGTGAAGGATTTAGATGGATTGAAATTGCTCCTAAGGGTGCAGAAACAAGCATCGTTCTTCATAATAAAGAATTCGTTGCTAAGATGAGCCCTGAATTAAATTTCGGCACACCTTCCTTAATGTTTTTTACGGATAATCTTGACCAATTACATGGCGACTTATCCAGTAAAAACGTAAAGGTCGGAGAAATTGTAAACTTGCCTTCCGGCAGAGTATTTAACTTTGCAGACCATGAAGAAAATTACTTTGCTGTAATGGAAAAAAGTAAATGATTAATGACTAGGAAAAGGCCATCCTTTGCAGGATGGCCTTAAAAGTTCTTCGATTAATTACCCACGTGTATGGCGTTTATAATCAACACTCCACTCCTATAAGCTGTTTCAAACGCTCCAGCTGCCTCAGATGATGACGGTAATGCATTTCAATAAGCAAGAACCATTCCTTAGCATGAAGACCCCCGAATCTCGGATGAGGGATTGTACTTTGGACAGATGCTTTCTCAAGTGTTGGTTCGATTTCCTCCATTCGCTGGACCACCTTGGTTAATCCGTGGATCAGCTGCTCCTTGGTTTCGGGCTGCACGGGTGTATATTGAGGTGATGGCGGAACGTGAATGCGTATAGGCGGAAAGCTCCCTTGTTCAAATACGGCTGCGCCCTCATCGGTTTTCCCCGTTGAGATAGTTGCAGAATCGCTGCTTTGCGCCAGGCATTTCTCAATATTGTGGAGATGCATGTACAGCGCCGATTGAATCAAATGCTGGTACATCTGCCCGATCGACCACTCGCCATCTGTCGTTTGGAACCTCAACTGATCTAGACTGAAGCCATCCAATTCATGAAGATAGTGAGCCACCGTTTCTTGAAATTGCTGTAAAGCTTCCGTTGTGTTCATATCGTTTCAACAGCTCCTTTATCGTCGTTTACATGAATCATACAAAAACGCTACTGACAACGTCATGTCAGTAGCGTTTTAACAACTTTTCCACTTCATGACGGATGCAGTCACGGAAGTATTCAGGCTCGAGCACAACGACCCCCGATCCCCAACTGAGCACCCAATGCAGTAATTCCTCGACCCGGCGCACGCGCAGAATCACATGCAGGCCATCTTCACGCTCCTCTGCTGCCTCCATATAATAGTTGTTCGATTCTATTACCTTGTCCGCAATATCAGGATTAACCAGAATCCGAACGATCAGGTGACGGTCATCCCTGGGCCTATAATCCTCTAAGTTAAAATTCGAAGCCACCTCGAAGCTTTCTTCCAGCACCGTAAGGCCTGTCATGCGCGATAAGCGGAAGTTGCGGATTTCACCCCGCAGTTCACACCATGCGATTAATGTCCATGTGCCTTGAACAAACACTAATCCATACGGAGCTGCAGTTCGTATGCTATGCCTTCTGCCGTTATCGTCGGGAACGTTTTTCAAATAATGAAAATTCAGCTTTCGCCTTTGAAGGATCGCGCAGCGGATCGTCTCCAAATAATGCTTCTCTCTTCCTGGTACGGTTTCTTTACCGGGAGAGATCAACCGCATGGTTTGGCGTATTCTTAACGCTTCCTGGCGGACATTGTCTGGCAGAATGGCCTCAATCTTGTTGCGGGAAGACAATGCCCTCATGCCGTAGTCCACGTCAAATCTTTGTTCTATAAAATCCGTTCCGATAAGCAGCGTCACAGCCTCTTCCGGCGTAAATCGGATTGGCGGGAGAAAGTACCCCTCCATCAACGAATATCCTTGCCCCGGGGCACCGACCACAGGTACTCCGGCCTCGCTTAGAGCTTGAATATCGCGGTATATGGTACGGATACTCGTCTCAAATGTGGCGGCCAGGTCCTCAGCCCGCACCAGCTTTTTGCGCTGAAGCTCCAGAACGATAGCCAGTAAACGGTCCGTTT
Organism: Paenibacillus sp. EB106-04-04-XG159; assembly: GCF_058791835.1. NCBI lineage: Bacteria > Bacillati > Bacillota > Bacilli > Caryophanales > Paenibacillaceae > Paenibacillus > Paenibacillus sp. EB106-04-04-XG159. The sequence goes on from NZ_JBYTDY010000001.1 coordinate 104,554, forward strand.
TGTTCAATACTGTACCTCCCCAATGCATCCTTCCTTATAAAATGAAAAAAGCTCACGCTGAAGGTTTAGGATTAAAGTAATATCATCGTACTCTATAAGCATCAGAATAGGCAAAACGTGTTTTATTTCCCCTTAAAGTAAAATGCAATATATGTTTATACTTAATTAATCTAAAGCAAACCCATAAAATATATGGTATAACTCTCATATGATACTAACGATGAAAGCAGGGATTGAGCTTGTTTCCAGTAGCCTATTCACTCTTGTCGAAGGAAGCGATCTTAGCATATATCAAAGACCATTATGACGTTGGCGAACCTATTAGTTACCGTTATTTCCTTAGGGGAATGAACGATACGTATATACTAGTGACCAATCAGGGAAAATACATTTTCCGAGTATACCGTGCGGACAGAAGAAATGATTCAGAAATTGCATTTGAATTAGATCTGCTGAATCATCTCCATGACAATGGCGTAAGTGTTTCGGTTCCGATCGCTAGGATCGATGGGACTTATATTAGCGATTTTATGGTTCCTGAGGGTATTAAATACGGGGTTATGTTTAGTTATGCCGAAGGACAGGAGAAGCCGATTCATAACGTAGAAGATAGTTATTTGTTTGGAAGCTCAGTTGCACAGCTGCATAAAGCTGCGGATCACTTTACTAGTGACCACGCAAGAGGTCAACTTGATCTCGAACATCTGATAGAGAAGCCACTTCATAGAATCCGACTACATATGGAACATCGTCAAGAGGATTATGATTATCTCCATGACCTTGCGATGCGATTAAAAGGGCATATCATGAATCATCTGATAGAAGGGCTAGAATGGGGATTATGCCACGGGGATTTGCATGGCAATACGAATGTCGCCTTTACTGATGAGGGGAAACTGACTCATTATGACTTCGATATATGTGGTTATGGCTGGAGAGCGTATGATATTGCGGAGTTCAGGTTAGCAAGGGAAATTCATAGTGGACATAATCCAGATGAAGTGGTAGCGTTATGGCAAGCATTTTTAGAGGGATACAGAGGCATCAGAGATATCAGTGAGCACGATATTCAAGCAGTGCCCATATTCGTTGTGCTTAGACAGCTTTGGCTCTTCGGTCTATGTTTTGAGGAAACAGAACTGCTGGGAGAAGCTGACTTCGATAATGGATTTATAGATAGTAAGATGGAGTATTTCAGAAAAATAGACTTATCGTCTCTAATCTAGTTTTTACGAATCAAACCCCTAGTCGCCGTAGGCGAAGAATATGGAGGATCATCAGGTGGAATCTACACAACAAAATAATAAAGCATGGAACAATGGCACTTACGAGTCTTGGGTTAATCGGTTTGGAACGCCAAAGGAAGCTATTGCGAAAATAAAGCAAGATCCCAAAAAGAGAATAGGAACGGCTTTCAAATATATGGGTGAAGATTTGGAAGGTAAGAGAATAATCAATCTACTTGGCTCAAACGGAAATAAAGCAGTAGCGTTAGCACTGTTGGGAGCAGATGTAACGGTTGTTGATTTCTCTTCTGAAAATGAGCGTTATGCCATGGAATTAGCGAATCAAGCAGGTGTTGAAATAAGATACATCGTTTCCGATGTACTGAACTTACCATCATATGAATTAGCTAATCAATACGACCTTGTATTTATGGAGTTTGGCATCCTTCATTACTTCACTGACTTGTGCCCTTTATTTCATGTGGTGCATAGCCTTCTTAACGATGGCGGAATGTTGATATTGCAAGATTTTCACCCTGTATCTACTAAGCTAATCATCTCCAAGGGAACAACAGCAAACATTCGGAAGCATAAGGTTGCAGGCGACTATTTTGATACATCACTTGTTGAAAAAGATGTTTCCCATTCTAAGTATTCAGATCCTGAACATATCAATAAAGCTGCGCAAAAGGTTTATCTACGTAATTGGACACTTGGTGAAATTGTTACAGCAATTGCGAGTGAAGGTTTAATGATTAAAACGTTGGAGGAACTCCCCAATCTTTCTTCCGAGGTGTTCGATAAAGGGATACCTAAAACATTTACAATAGCAGCGCAAAAGTAATGCTAACAAAGAAACCACTCCATTTGTCAGGAGTGGTTTTGCCATTTGACTCAATTTATTTGATTAACCCGAAATTACTCTCTCTACGGGGTAGTGGATATTGGTTTTCGTTTTCTTGCCGCCGATGATAAACAAGAACGAAGTTAAACCGATTCTGCCTATGAACATCAACACCATGAGAATACATTGCGCAAAATTGCTGAGCTCCGGGGTAATTCCAGTAGACAAGCCTACCGTTCCGAAGGCAGAGCAGACTTCAAGAATTATAGCAATAAGCTGTTGGTGTGAATCCGAAATGCTTATAGCGATAACCGACATCATACACATGACAATAGCTAGCAGCGTAATGGCCAGTGATTTCATGACATCATCCGGATGAAGCTCTCGGTTAAAGACTTTGATCTCACGGTTTCCTCTTGCAAAGTGATATAAAAATAACATATTTAGAGCCAATGTCGTTGTCCGAATGCCCCCGCCTACAGAGTTAGGAGATCCGCCAATAAACATGAACACACTCATAACCAAGAGCGTCGATTCTGAGAACTGATTAATATCTAATGTTGTAAGCCCGGCGCTTCTTGTCGTTGCCGCTTGGAAGAAGGCGTAGAAGAAGCTTTCATGCCACGATAAACCCTTGAAGAAATGTTCATATTCAAGCAGCAAAATAAGAATTGTCCCCACAACAAGGAGAATTCCATATGTAAGCGTCGTTAGCTTCGTAAATAATGAGAAGCGGAAAGGCTGTTCAAGCTCGTTCTTTTTCCGGAATAAAAATTGCTTTACTTCAATTAAGACAGGGAACCCGATCGTGCCAAATATGATTAGAAAGATGGTGACTAACTGCACGAAATAATCGTGCGCAAAAGGGATGAGGGAATTCCCGGTTATATCCATCCCGGCGTTCGTTGTCGCACTAACAGATGCGAATAAGCCTTGCATAAATGCTTCCTGCCAAGTCGGGAAATAGTTCAAATAATGAAGTCCCAATATGACTGCTCCTACAAGCTCTGTTACTAGAATAATCTTGAGGATTTCCTTAACGAGATGAACCAGTCCTGATAATTGAAACTGATTGTTGTCAACCATGATCAGGCGGCGTTCACGCAATCCGATCTTTCGGCCCACCAGCAGCCAGAAAAATGTACTCATCGCCATAATACCTATACCCCCGAATTGCAGTATAAGTATAATCGCAAAATATCCTAATTCATTATAGGTATCTGAAATATTAATAACACCTAAACCTGTGTCACTTACCGCGCTGACGGCTGTAAAGACGGTATCAAAAAAGTCTACTTCAACTCCAGGCTTATGCACGGCTGGGAAACTCAATAACAGAATAGATATGGTTACAGCCAGTAAATAATAGCCGGTTATAACCTGAGCGGGTGACCGTTTCTCCAGCCAGGCGCGCACTTTACTGAACATGGATAAGCTATCCTCCAATTTATTGTAAATAACAAGATGTCTCGTCAACCCTTCATATCCGAGTTGATTCAATCGGTGTATATCATACCCTTTGCATTCTTGCTTGTAAAGAGAGGGGATTCACTAATAGGTATTTAGTATAATAAATAGGAAGAAGGAAATCATAATGGAGCTAGTCTGTGTCCATACAATCATAATTCCTGTTCGAAATAAGGAGATACGATGACAGAGAAGAACGCGATAACAGATATGGGATGGAACTTCGACAACAGTTATGCCCATCTGCCGGAATCATTTTATACTAGGCTTAACCCAACACCAGTACGGGCACCGAAGCTAGTTAAGCTGAATGAACCCTTGGCAGCATCCCTAGGGTTGAACGCTCAAGCGCTGCACAGTACTGAGGGCACAGCGATATTTGCCGGCAACCAGATTCCAGACGGGGCTTCACCGCTTGCGCAAGCTTATGCGGGGCATCAGTTCGGGCATTTTACCATGTTAGGCGATGGCCGGGCTCTGCTGCTTGGTGAGCAGATCACGCCTAGAGGCGAACGGTATGATATTCAGCTTAAGGGCCCAGGGGTAACGCCATACTCCCGCCGGGGAGATGGTCGAGCGGCGCTTGGACCGATGCTGCGTGAGTACATCATGAGCGAAGCCATGCATGCGCTTGGTATTGCGACTACCCGAAGCCTAGCGGTTATATGGACGGGTGAACCCGTCTTCCGCGAAACGGAGCTTCCTGGTGCGGTTCTGACTCGTGTAGCCGCCAGTCATCTGCGCGTTGGAACCTTTCAATATGCAGCAAAATGGGGTACTGTCGAGGATCTCCGAGCTCTGGCTGATTACACGCTGCAGAGACATTTTCCAGAGGCTGATCTTGGTGAGAACCGCTATCTTGCTCTCCTGCGGGAAGTGACCAAGCGTCAAGCCGAGCTGATTGCCAAGTGGCAGCTTGTTGGTTTTATTCACGGGGTGATGAATACCGATAATATGGCCCTTAGCGGAGAAACTATCGATTATGGCCCTTGTGCATTCATGGATGCCTATGATGAGGCAACGGTGTTCAGTTCCATTGACGTTCAAGGCCGCTATGCCTATGGCAATCAACCGCCTATTGCTGCTTGGAATCTCGCGAGATATGCGGAGACGCTGCTGCCCCTGCTGCATGACAACGAGGAGCAAGCTATCAAGATGGCCGAGGATGCGATCTCCGAGTTTGCTGAGCTGTATAACCGTCACTGGCTCACGGGAATGAGTGCTAAACTAGGGTTATTCCATGAGGAACCACAGGATGAATCCCTTATTGAGGATCTTCTTACCATGATGCAGAAGTATCGTGCGGACTTCACCAATACGTTCCGGGCGCTGACGTTTGATAGACTTGAGGACACCGTCCTGCATGGCAAGGCGGAATATGCGCAGTGGCATGAGCAGTGGCAGGCGAGACTAGGCAGGCAGCAGGAATCTAGAGACGCCTCGCACGAGCTGATGCGAAACAGCAATCCCGCGGTAATCCCGCGCAACCATCGGGTGGAAGAAGCGCTGGAAGCGGCTGTGGAACGAGGGGACTACAGCGTGATGGAGCGGCTTCTGGATGTTCTTGCGCGTCCCTACGCGCACTCACCTGAACAAGTGGAATATTCCACGCTGCCTGAGCCATCGTGCAAACCTTACCGAACCTTTTGCGGTACTTGATGCAGGGCATACGGAAGAACGGGAACTGCGAGCAGCTCTCGTTCTTTTTTTGCATGGAGAAATAGAATCGTCGCTCAGTTCTTCTTTTTTAATTTCTTTTCTGCCTTCTCCATATTCTCAGCGACTCTATACTGAACGATCCTGCTTATTAAAGCATAAGGAAGCGGCTTATCTATAGGAAATTGTACGGATCCCTTTGCCCCTTTATATTCAGATAATTCAGCTTTAAATGCATCAATACCACTTGGAGCGGGATAGAATCCGATATGATGCTTATGGGCTGCAAAGTGCACCAGATTCCCATGGAGCACGAATGTAGGCATTTGATAACTGATCTTTTCCTGAGCGCCTGGTGCCGACTCTTTGATCACTTTTCGTAACGTTTCAAGTATTTCCTGAACCTCGGATGGAAATTGCGAAATGTAATCATCAATTGACGCATATGTGATATTATTCCGTTCCATGGATGCTTCCTTTCATAAACCTTATTCATAGTCCTAGTGTATCAATCTTTATTCCGATCATACTCGACATCTTCTTAAGCGTCAAAGCTCCCTTCGGAGGCCTGCCTTGCCGTCCCCGTTGTCTAGTCAAAATCATGTATTAGACTGACTCCAATATAGAAACAGCGGCAGCCTTGGACAGTTAAAAAGCCCTAGACTGACGCTGAATTATTTAACTAACGTTCCTCGTTAGATCAATGATTCATGTTTGTCTTACTTATCCGAGATTCCATTTCATTTATATGTAACGGCACTATTAGTTGCCGGCTTTCCCGGCCAGTATCAGTTCCAAATTTTTCTCTATCTCGCAGTCTATGGCCGCTCCCCATCCGTCAGGAATTTGCGGTTTGTTGATGAGGTGGAGCATGGTGGATATATCAGCAAGCTTGGAAAGCGCGTACCACTCCTCGGGCAAGGGTTCTCTCGCCTTTCGGTTGTAGCCTTCCTGGAAGGCGGCAACGGTGTCTGCGTCGATATAGCACTCAACTTGCGTCCTTGTCCTGAAAAATTTGCCGATGTCATAAAAGACAGGAGCAGCAAAACAGTACTCATAATCGATGAAACAAGGCTCCAATGAAGGCGTAATCATAATATTGGAGAAATTGAAATCGCCATGCGAGAACACATGCTTGTCCGCAATCTTCTCTACCAATGCGGCGTGATTCGTTAGGAATTGCAAACACTTCACTTTCGTTGAAGGTTGAATGTGGGTCCCTGCATGGCCGTTTAGCAGCGAGTAATATTGGCTCTCGAAGGATTCAAGATGTTCCGCGATCTGCAAATGCTTGTCTAACAGCGCCATATGCGGATATTCCGTTTGATGCAGCAAGGCAAGCGCACTGCCGATTCGATGCACAACATGGTCTGGACATCCCTCGTTCCCTGCAATAAAATCCCCTAGCGTTGAGCCTTCAATAAACGCCATGATTAAGTAAGAAAAGGGGACAATCTGTTTGCTGTCATCGAAGAAGAAAATTTCAGGGGTACGAATCCTTGCTTTCGCATACTGGTAAGCCGTCACTTCAGTCCGGCTATGGTCGTTGTTAGCGGGATAAATCCTTAATACATACTTGCTACCACTGTCTGTCCGTAAGGCATAATTGCTGGTGCTCATGCCTTTCGTCAAGGGCGACACTTGGGTAATGCCTGCCTTGGGGTCGAAAGCGGCGAACAGCCTTTTTACCATGTCTTCGTTGAGCGCTTGAAAATCGAACAATCTTGCTGAAGCTTTCACCACAGGTCGCCTCCTACACGATTTCTAACCCTTACTAGTTTGACAACGATTTGCGTTAATGAACTATCTTTCCTCAATAGCTGAATCATGCTTGAGTTTTTCGACGGTAGCCATCTTCAAGGATTTGTTTAAGGCCTTCAGTTCTCTTTTGAATAAGGGCATTCCAAAAAGTCTTACCTTTCTCAGCTAAATCCTCTTTTGAGTAGACCCCTTCTTCGAACTTCCCCCAACAGCCATCTATTGTTAACTTATCCCATCCTAGGTAATCTGCATAAAGGCGGTTCTCTGAAGGGATGTCTGAACCCATCGACTGAGGTTTTACCAATTCTGGACAAAGCCACATTGCCGTGCAAACGGACAACAGACCGCCGTGCATTTCGTTCAGCCCTTCTAAGCCTGCTGCCTTAACTGCTTCTTCCCATGCAACATGACTATTATGATTTGCAGTGATGACTATAATTTCTGGGTATTTGTAATTAATATGTTTAACAAATGCACCTTCCCAGTAAGACCCACCATGTCCCGTGCAGACCAAGAATTTTCTAAATCCTTGTCTAGTTAAGTTACAAATAATATCCTCTAACATTGCTGTTAAGATGTTGGGGCTTACGGTAACTGTCCCCATGAAATTGGCATGCTCTTCAGAGGTATTAAAGGGTATGGTAGGTAATACGTATGCGTTCAATTCTGTTCCATATGCGATTGCATATAACTCAGCGATAAGAGTATCTAAATGCATGGGCAAGTAGGGTCCAAATTGTTCCGTTGCCCCAACAGATATAATCGCTGTATCCATTCCGCTACTTGAGATTTCACTTGTCGTGTTTCTAAAGCTAAGCATATGAACACCCCTAAAAAATCAATTTCTAAAATAACCCAAATTGTACCATCTTTGAGGTGGTAGAAAACACCTTTAAACAAACCTATCCTATTCGATTGTGTATTAAACTAATCTTCCCATTGGCTGAATAGGCTGCCGATTAGCCGGCAGCCTGTTCTCATTAAGCTATCGTGTTCCGTTAGCGTAATGTTAATCTCTATAAATAAGGTCTTTTAAACTTTTTTCATTGATTCCATTTTGAACAAACTGGAAACTCCTGTTCGTTAGTCTTTGTACTCGGTCGATTATTTGTCCTAAATGATAACCCGTGTGTTCGACTAAATGATAAATATCAAACATATCGAGGTTCTGCTCATCCTTATTCCCTTCTGTATAATCAAACATGACTTCTCTCCATGAATTAAAACGATCAGTAATAAATTGAATTAAGTCTGTTGCAGAAGTAGCGACTTCATCAGGGAAGTAATTTTCTATTCCGCCCTCGACTTTCCCGCTATTTGTATATCTGATGACATGTCGTTGAATATGCTGTCCTATGTGTAACACTATGCCCCCAATTGAATTAAGCGTATCTTTCTCATGTTTCCAAAGAACATCTTTATCTACGCTATCCAAAGCTATTTTCAATTTTGGAAGGTAATGCTCGCACATTCTAAATATAGAAATGCGTGTAAACTCAAGTAGTTGGTTGCCCATAAACACCGTTCCTTTTTATCAATATTCATTCAATTTCCCATTGAAGTATACTGCCAGTTAGCTGAACAGGCTGCCGTTGTAGTGGCAGCCTGATGTTGTACTATCGTTCTCCGTTAGCTTGCGTGAGGAAATTAAATCATATCGAGGGAGCTTAATGAAATATTGTTTTTTGCATTATTAAATCTATGTATGCCAAACCCTTTGAAATCGGAAGCTAGTATCGCTTCTCTAAGCGGATATAAATTTGTTGTGAATCTTATTTCAATTCCTTTTTGAATTAATCTCTCTATTAGATCTCCATATACTTGTACTGTCTTGGGTTCAACTACTTGATGAGAGATATAATAACCAGCTGTCTTATCAAAGAGTTCAAAATTTTCATCCTCAAAGCTATATCTAAACATGGTCTGCTTTGATATCCGTGTATACCAATCGCTTTCTACTGTAACTATAATATTGGCAGTCGTGTTATTAAAGAAAAGTTGCATTTGTTGATCCGTTGTCATTTCGTCTCTTCTCAATACAATACGCGGGCAATCCCTGGGAAAATAGTATGTAAACTCATGTTCCTCGTCAATAGCCCAAACTACTGCAGGAAAATCGGGGCGATTTTGTTTTTCTTTGGGAACAAATAATTTAATACTATCATCCTCACTAAAGTGATATAGCATGTAATTTCTCCCCTTTCATATACCGTTATATTCTATTTACTCATTAAACTAACCTGCCCGTTACTTCAATGAAAATAGGGAGCAGCTTCCGTAGTAATCTGCTCCCTTGCTATTCAACAGACGTTTCGGTTCGCCGCGCTGTCTGAAATGACAAGAATTACAGCGTTTTCCGCATAAATTGCATAATATACTTTTCTTTAAAGCCAAGGCTGTCATACAGATTTCTGGCATAATTCCCGACAACACACCAAAGATCGACGCTTGTACTGCCACGCTGATAGATCTCGTTACATAGATACATCGCAAACTTTCTTCCGATCCCATGCCCTTGAAAGTCTGTACGGACGGAAATACTACTGAGTTCATTACCAGAAAGGTGGCTATAAGCGACGATTTCCCCATTTATTTCGTAGACAAAACGGTTTTCTGCATCCTCTAACCATGCTCTTCGTTCTTTTTCACTGGGCTCGGCAATCACAGAATCGGGAAAGCACCCGACACGGACGCGCATTTCATGAAATGCTGTAGCATACAGCGACTGACTGGCAAGATAGTCTTCGTCCGTATATAGTCTCACCGGAAGCTCCTCCAGGGGAAAAGGATCGCCAGTTAGCTGCATTAAAGCCGATGAAAAGTATTGGTCATAGCCGAGCTTGCGCGCAAACGCGAGAGATGATTGATGACCGGCACGAAAGGAACTCCTGACTTTTTGGGTTCCGCCCGCCCTCAATTGGGTTTCAGCATACTTTACCATTGCAGAACCGATTCCTTGTTTGCGAAACTGAGGAGCGACAAACACAGTTAAGTAGGACTGAGATGCAGGCTCGTTCACTTGGGCGATTGCAACAAGCTTATCCTCAATGAACGCGGTAATAAATAATTGTGGCTCTGCAGCGAGCACCCGAAGGATGTTTTCACCCGCATTGGCGTCATAGCTTAATAATTCTCTTGCGGCATTATAATCTTTTTCGCTGAAGTGTTCGTACCGGATATCTGTTGTATTCATCAGTCTTTGATTCCTCCGTTTTTAATGAGGCATTGTAAAATTATATTTGTTATCTATATTTCGCATAGGCTTACATCCAACACATTAAGATACTGATAGCAATTACAACTTAAATCTTGATTTTTGCGCCGCGGTCGCTTATATAACATACAATTTATACAGAGAAAGTAATAGACTTATGCTTAATTTTTTTATAGACTATTATGTATCCATGTCTTTTTTAGGGATCATCTTTTTAGGCATTATTGGTTAACCGGTACATAATTGTGCCGGTTTTATTTTTTCATTAACGTAAATTGCCCGTTAGCTGAAAAAGGCTGCCAATCGAGCTGGCAGCCTTTGCTTTGAGTAGTTTTTGAACTATCGTTCCCCGTTTAGTTCAACGAAGAATGTGTTGCCAGTTTGGAAGCAACTCATAGTCCCTAATGTGTTTATATTCTAGAACCATTACAGCCCCTGTATTATCTACACGAAACTTCATCGAGTCCATCCCTACATCTAAATGAGGTCCCACATACGGAATCACTGTAACATTAACATCAATATGCGAAGGATGATATTTAACGTTTAGTTCAGTCCCACCTAGAAATGGTGAAAATGTAGGAGACACAGTTAGTTTATCTTCATAATATCGATTAATCTGTTTCTGTATATTTGGAGCTAACAAAGTAAGTACAAGTCGCTCCAATGGTTCTTCGCGTGGTTTAGCATAAACTGGCTGTATAAGCACGGAGAAAATGATGACTGTTAGCAGTAACCCGATATAACTTTTAACATTCACTAAAATCACCCCATTGAAGTAATTTCCGTTAAGTGAGTTGGGTTTATGCATGCAACTAAGTAAAATGAAGATCCATTAACGTAGACTGCCCGTTAGTTGAACAAAAAAAATGGAGCAGCTGCCGCGGCATACTGCTCCGTCCTTATTCCCGTTAGCTATTTAAAGTTGCCATCAAGAAAATCAGTGAGTCTCTCTTCTGAAACGACTTGAATTCCGTTTCGTTTAAGTAGAGCAGTTGTCACTCCGTTTCCGACAATTTTCTTACCTATAAATTCACCATTATAAATCATCGAACTTCCGCAAGAGGGGCTAAACTCCTTAAGAATAACTAGTGTTGCATCGACCTCTTGAGCTTTTCTTAGAGTAGCATATGCTCCTTTTATATACTGTTCTGTAACGTCTCTTCCCGATTTTTCGACCACTTTTGCCCTACCATCAAGGACATCTGCCCCATTACCTCCAACGATCTCAGCCGGCTCTCTTGGAGTTAGAAATCCCCCGAGCAATTCCGGGCATACAGATATTGCTTGGTTTTCTTCTACCAGCTGGCGTATCGTTTTATCTAAACAATGCGTACCGTTATATCTTACCTCTAGGCCTGCTAAACAAGAGCTCACTAATATCATTTATATCACCTCAAACTTAGTTTACCTTATTTCTTTATTTTACTAAATTCCTTGTAGCGGAATAAAGGGCTGCCACTCGACAGCCCTTTTGTTATTGAACTCGTTTCCCGTTATCTTCAGTACAGTTCTTCAAGATATCCATTAAGTCAAACACGATATTTAAAGAATATACGACCAATTAGAGAAGGAAATAAACTAAAATTACGCCTAGGATTAGATTAATAAGTGAAACAATATATAGTTTCGAACCCTTTAGATATTTCCAATCAATAAATGACTGAAATCCCACTGCTGTTATTATAACTACCATCCAAAACCACTTCATAGCATCGGCATCTAAGACATCTAGATCCAAAAAATAATTACAGTAATAATACCAATGGTTGCAAGTATTATCTTACCCCATTTTTCAACTTTTTTACCCTCATCAGGAAGTTCCACTTTTTTAGTACCAGCAATCCATTTTCTTAAAATCAAATCAGAAAGAGCGAGGATTATAGATATAAATCCAATTGCAATTGTAGCCACCATTAAATCCCCCTAAGAATACAGTTCAATATCAGTCTAACGGATTAATTCCTTTATAATTGCTCCTTCAAGGGGCATGCTAATGAAAATGATAATGAGGGGGCGAACCAGTTGGCTAGGAGAAGAAATCGAAAATACGCGGTGCCTGGGGTTGAGCAGGCGGTGCAGGCATTTAAGGCAGATGTGATGAGAAAAGAAGGCTACGCCGTTAACCCTAATCGACCGGATGATGTGAGATTCGAAGTGGCGAAAGAACTGAACATACCGCTGCAGCCAGAAGGTAACGGCGAACTGACCACGGAATCGGCGGGGCAGATCGGTGGCAAGATCGGCGGCACGATGGTGCGTGAGATGATTCGCCTAGCTCAAGAGCAGCTGTCCAATCCAGATCAGACGGATAAAGGAAACCGTCTATAACCATCAGTCCAGCGTTCATATCTCTGATAGCAAAATAAGAGCTGTCCATCAGTCAATTATTATGACTTATTAGACAGCTCCATTTTAAATATTTTCATTTATACAATTATTTGGTATAGTTATCAAAATAGCCTTGGATATAAATAATCGGTGTACCTTTATCTCCGCTTCCAGAAGTCAGATCGGATAGAGAGCCAATCAGGTCCGTAAGTCTTCTCGGTGTAGTCCCTTGGGATTCCATCGATCCTACGAGGTCCGACTTCTTGTTATCAATATATTGGGTAATCGCTTGTTGAAGCTCTGCGCCTCTTAGCTCCGCAAAATTGTTGTCCGCAAGATATTTCAGCTTGATCTCATTCGGTGTTCCATCCAGACCTGAAGTATAAGCCGGGGATACAACTGGATCCGCAAGCTCCCATATGTGACCTACTGGATCTTTAAATGCTCCATCTCCGTAGATCATGACTTCGACGAGTTTACCTGTCTTTTCTTGAAGGCTATGCTGAATCTTATCCACGATTGGCTGGCAATTGCGTGGGAACAGCTTAACGGTATTTTCTGTTGATTTATTAGATCCCAACAGACCATAAGCTTCGTTGCATCCGCTGCCGTCAACAGACTCAGATAGTATGTTATCGAGGCTATAGATTTTTTCGCCGCCGTTTGCTTTTAATATTCTCTTCGTTCTGAATCTAGTGTGAATATCGCAAGTGAGTACATTTTTAGTATAATCTAAGATTGTTTTAGGGTTGTTCGAGAAGATGACTTCACATTCAACGCCGTATTCTTCGATCAAGGATTTATAGTAGTCAATATAGTCGACACCCGTAAACGTATGCTTGTTATGCCCGAAATAATTGCGGAATTGCGCTTCTGTTAACACATCTGTCCAAGGATTTACGCCTTTTTCATCAAGCATGTCGATGCTTACCAAGTGGTTGCCCACTTCATCCGATGGGTAGCTGAGCATGAGAACGATCTTCTTAGCTCCTTTAGCAATACCGCGCAGACAGATCGCAAAGCGATTGCGGCTTAAGATCGGGAATATGACGCCAATCGTCTCATCTCCGAATTTGGATTGAACATCCTTTGCAATATGGTCGATCGTTGCATAATTTCCTTGAGCACGAGCAACGATTGATTCGGTGACCGTAACAATATCTTTGTCATTAAGTTGAAAGCCCTCAACTTCTGCAGCTTTTAACACACTGTCCACTACGATTTCTTCTATATTGTCCCCTTGGTTGATGATCGGGCAACGAAGACCTCTAACAACCGTTCCAACTACTCTCTCCAATGCAATCGCTCCTTATCACAGCATAATGTCCATCTTATCTATCTGTACTATACATCGAATTAGTGACATAAGTAAAATTAATCTAGTTGATATTAGATATAAACAACAATAATACAACCTTAATATTCCAGCGTGGGGAACCGTAACATCAATACGCCTAATCAGAATATCCATGGCTTGTCACGACACTCCTTAATCTATGATATTCATTGTTTCTATATTCGAGAAGCGCCTTAAACCCATTTTCGCTGACCTAGTATATCAGAATAAAAAGAAGGAGGATTATGGAAAATGGACGAATAACTAAAAGTGGTTTCAGATAAATGGGGTACATACGCTTAGGAATTAGAAAGCAGATCGAGGTGAGAGGGTTTGAAGAAGTGGGAAATTGTATTTGTATATCTGATCCCGGCTATTGTCTTTGTAGTTCTCGCTTCACTCGGTTTATATAATAACTATGGACCTTCTCCAGGAATACTAGCGGAAAAGCTGGAGATCTTCTATGAATTCAAGATCCCAATCTATTTTATTACTCTGGTTGCAATCGGAGTGTGGCTCGTGGCTTCATTCTTTATTAGACTTGCCTTGGACAAGTATCGAGCAGAAACCGAAGAGGCGAAAAAAGCTTTAGAGGATGAATTGCTGCAAGCCACCTTACTGAATCGGGAGTATTACCGCTACCGTCAGAAAGACCTGCTTCGCAATTATTTTGCTACATTCTTGAAGCGCCATCGTAATATCCAAGGGATACAGCTCTTTCAATTTGAAGAGAAGCATATCCGCAATAAGGTGAAGATTAAGGTAGAATATGAATTCGGAGAAGTATGTGACCAAGTAAATCTCAATGCAATGGGACAGGCCTATTATGAACTCGACGCCAATCTGTTAGCTCAATTCAGAAAAGCAAAGAGGGCGTTAGATGTTGATCATAGAGTACCCATGACACTCTTTATTATCGAACAAGGGATGCTGCTTGCCGGAAGAGATCATCAGTTTAGTGAAGAAGATGCGATATCGTATGCTTATTTAGACTTAGGCGTTAGACTGCTTGAAGAAGAGTTCGGTGAGAGCTATGACTTCAGTACCATTATTGATCCAGAAGATCATATTAAGCTGGATAGCATAAAGCGCACAGGGATATTGCGATCGATATTACTTGAAACACGGTTGTTTACCTTTATGTATAAAAAGGCTGGCGAAAAGAAGGATCGGCTCTATATGGGACGCGTACTTAAAGACGATCAGGGACTGAATTATCTGTACTTGGTGATATTCGATGCTTCGATCCTGGAAGTTCGAAGTTATGATGAGGAAATCGCTAGAATAGAGAAGGAGATAAGCGAAAAGATCGTGGGTATGTTGTCCAGTAGGCAGAGTCCGGCATAGTGTAAATTTACTAGACATAGGATGGAAGAGGGGGGATTCGGGATAGAGGGTGGTAGACACAAATTGACATGATCGACTATAATGAGGAGAGAAAACAATATATGAAATATATGGATTCTGTGAAAGGGTGATTCTGATGACCCCTAAGAAAAAACAAGAGAACTCCAAAAAAGAAATAGAGAAAATGTTGGCGTCTATCGGAATCGTACCCACATCCGTGCCTAGAGAACAAAGAGGTTCTTTTTCATTTGTTGGAGGAACGCGCCGCGAGCTAATTATTCGTACCAAATAAATAGATGAATCAAGTAGGTAATAGGGCTCTAACGAGCCCTATTTTTTATGTTCACGAAACGTTCACATTTAGGGATAATGAAGCATTCACCTTAAAGCATAGGTCTATAAACAGTGTATCCTTCCTATAATTGTAACAAAGGGATAGCTGGAGGAATGTTTTTTGAAAATGAAATGGATTGGAAACAGCAAGGAAGCTGTGGAGAGAGAGCTCGCGAAGATTGGGATTGTCCGAACGACGAAGGAGAATCGACTGAAACATCCGTTCTTTTCGGAGGTGATTAGGCCGTTGGATCAAAGAAAGTCGAACAAGTAGAAGAATTGTTTGATCAGATCGTGGAGCATGGGGCAGCATAATGGATCTGATGATGGAACAAGAGCGCCCTTTATTCAGACAGCACGCTGCTCCAGTCTTCAGGAACCTGAATCGTGCGGGGATGAGTGTCCGCCTGCTTGAATATCCTGAGGAGAATGCTAAGAAACATAATAATTATAGCTATATATTTAAGGGAAGTTTTGTTTTGTATTCGCAATTGGATAATCCTCAATCATCCCTCCGTATATGAATAAAGGCCTGTTCTACTTCTATGCATGAGATAGCAGTGGAAACATGAGCTTATTGCTATTAAACAGATTCTCTTTGCCTCTTAATAGGAAAAGGGTTGTCCCTTCTTCATGCCATTCTTCAACATTGAGGTTTGAAGCCTGCTTTGGCGTAAAGCCAAGAACGGCTGTCTTCGTATGACCTGAAGCTATTGCACGAAGAAGATCTTCTAGCCGGCCATTTTCCTTTGAGAAAATATCATAACAAATCATACGTTCACCATCATGCTCAGCCACTACTACGGCTTCATACGGTTCAACATAATAGATGTGTTCCCTCATATATTGAGAGCAGTAAAACATAAGCAAACCAACGCTATTCTCCATGGGCAGTGCAGAATAAGGATTGGAGAGCTTATAGGTGTTAAGCAATATGCTAACATCCTCTGCCGCTGACATATCGAGTTTTCTTACTGCAGCTTCTTGGTGATGGATCTTCATGGTGTACTGATACTCCGTGGCTCGTTCAAACCCGAATCTAGGATAGTAATCAAGGACACTGTCATTGGCAAATAGATAGATAGCGTCACACTTGTCGCTCCATTCGCTTAAGACCTTATTCATCAGCCAACTACTTAGTCCTTGTTGACGATGCGAAGCAGCAGTCATAACCGTTCCAAGCTGAACATACCTCTTCTTCTGGCCGTTCCATGCCGTATCGATCACATTAACCGAAATGTTAGACACCACAGTATCTCCGTCCAATAATGCGTGTGAGATGTAGCTGTCGCCCCAATATCCATTCTGATACCATGATTCAAATTGGAGACCAAATGTTTCTTCCGCAAGTTGGTTAAAGCTTGCTCTAACCTGCTCGTTATCTCTAACCTTTATCGTATAATCATATTCATGGCCTGAGATGTTGTATCTCATAGAATACCTCACCTTCGTAATGATGCCTATAAAGCGGAGTAGTATCTGTAATAGTTGAAATCATACTCTTGGTTCGCGATGTGAACCAACAGGGTCTGTACATTGATGAATTCATAGCCGCATGCTTCTAATACTTTCTGTGAAGGTACATTATCGATAGAAGCGGTGCCGATGATATAGGGAATATCGTAGTTAGCTAACGCCCAAGTCGTTACAGCCCTAGCCGCTTCAGCAGCATAACCATTGCCCCTTGCGTTAGGCAGTAAATTATAGAATATTTCGGTTTCATGCAGGTCATCATGTTCTCCAGCTCCGACAGCCCCTAATACCTTGCCGCTAATCTTATCGAATATTCCGAAGCACACGATCCCATGGATAATATCCATCGCTATGTAGTTGGATATATGCCATCTAAGAAAGCCCTCTGAGTCGTTTAATTGCATCTGCCAACCGGGTACTTCGCGGATCTGAAGCAGCTGTTCAAACTGTGGTAGATCCGTTTCCTTAAAAGGTCTAATCATCAATCGACTAGTTACTATCTGCAAGGTACTCATCTCCCTATCCTGCTAACACTCCATACCTATATCTCAATAATATAGAAAATAATGAGAGATAGATAGAGCCCAAGCCCCAGAACGCATGTCCTGAAGCTTGGGCTTCTCTTATAGTGATTGCTTGATCACCTTTTTGTAATAATAGACAGACAGTATGCCAAATATCGAATACAATGCGGTGTACAGCAGCATGACGAGGATCATCGGCGTCCACAGCTCGGTACCGAACAGGAACCAGCCCGATTTAACGGCAAAGTAGCTGTGTGACAGCCCGATCATCAATGGAATCCCAAAGTTGAACACTTGCTTGAGCTGAATTCCCTTCAACAGATCGCTCTGTGTGAAGCCGAGCTTTCTTAGAATCGTGTAGCTGGACTTCTCGGTCTCACTTTCATCCATCTGCTTGAAGTATAGAATACAGCCGGATGTGACCAGGAAGGTCAGCCCGAGAAATGCCACGATAAACATGATGAGTCCCATGTTCTGCTTCTGAAAGTTGCTCATGCCAAGCTGAGAATCATGATCAAAGCTCTCGTCATAACCCAAGTCATTGAAGATGGCATTGGCTTGCTCGATCTCATCTTTATTCGTAATTTCAATTCCGATATAGATGGAAGAGTCCTTCTGAATAGCTGGATCTAGGTCCTGCTGAATACGATCGAATACCGATTCATCCACAATCCCAACAGGCAAGCCGCCGCTAGTGAAGTAAAAGGAGACAGGGGCACTACGGTCGATTTCTTTATAGTTGAGCGGAATGACTTCTTTCAACCCCTTGAGTTCAACGGTTCCGCTGCTTTTCATTTTCATAAGGTCCTTTACCCACCCGCTGGAACCTGTGAAGTGTGTCTCATCTGCAGACAGGTCGATATCTTCCATTGCCTGATCACTAATGACTGGCATAGTCATAATACTCGAATCAAAGCTCGCACCTTCCATCTTGGCTCCGAGTATGTTCTCAACATTAAAGTCTGCCTGCACAACATCAATCCGTTTGTCGGTATATTCAATGTTATTGTCGGTTAAGGCTTGTTCAAACTTGTTTGCATCCTGTTCATCTACAATGGAGAAATCTGCTGCCACATACAGCTTGGCCGACTTCTCAGCTGAATAATAGGAGATATAGCTTAGGGACAACAGGCCGATCGCAAGTGCGGACACGGTTGTAATAATGGTTAACAGCACGGCGTTCGACTTCATGCGAAACATGATGGATGACAGGGACAATACTTCCTTAATCGATAAGTAGCCACTCTTCTTCTTGCGAATGAGGTTGAAGATAAAGCTGACCGATCCTTTATAGAAGAGGTAAGTCCCGATAATCACCGATCCCAGAATAAACATCATCGCGAGAGATAGTGCCTTCATGGAAACGAATTTGCCGCCAAATAGCTGGGACGAGACCACATAGCCGACTATGATAAGGATAATTCCAGCTGCCCCTATGAACATCTCCAGGATGGACATCTTCTTCACTCTGTCCTCCGTTACGGAGTTCGCCTTAAACAAGGATAGGATAGTCTGTCTTCGTATGAATCGATAATTCATAATCATGATCAGGATGTAGATGGCGAAGAACACAATCAAAGTCTGAATCAAGGCATTGGTGGAAAAATGAAGCTCTGTAGCCACCTCTACCCCAATCGTTTGAAGCAGCAGCATCATAATTAATCGAGACACAGAGAATCCAGCCAGTATCCCGATCACAAGCGAACCAAAGTATAGAATAAAGTTCTCTGCTGTAAGAATTCCAAATATTTTGCGCTTGGTCATGCCGATGAGCTGAAACAAGCCGATCTCTTTACTGCGCCGCTTAATAAAGATGTTATTCGCATATAACAGAAAGATGGAGACAATAGCGACGAGCAGGACAGATGCGGCCTGAATCGCCGCTGCCCCTTTGATGGACCCTTTTATTTCATCCATAGCAGGATCATACTGCAGCGTCACAAACGCAAAGTAAAGTGCAGAACCAAAGGCTAATGAAAACACGTAAAGATAGTAATTCTTTAGATTCTTCCTCAGATTGCGAAATAGGAGATGACTAATGCTCATTCTGCACACCGCCCAACACACCTTGTGTCTTCATGATGTCAGCGAAGAAGGCTTGTCTTGATTCCTCTCCTCGATTCAGTTGAGTAAAGATCTGACCATCTTTAATGAAGATGACTCTGCTGCAATAGCTGGCTGCGACAGGGTCGTGAGTGACCATCGCAATCGTCGCATTTCTCGTTCGATTCATTTCGCTAAGTTTATTCAACAGGTCGGAAGCGGACTTGGAATCAAGCGCTCCAGTTGGTTCATCTGCGAATATAATGCTTGGGTCATGGATAAAGGCGCGTGCCGCAGAGGTGCGCTGCTTCTGGCCGCCCGATATTTCGTTAGGGTATTTATTCGCAAGCTCAACTATTCCAAGCTCTCGAGCGACAGCCTCAAATTTCTGATTGGCGGTCTTCTTGGGTGTCTTGGTAACGGATAGCGGCAATAGGATATTCTCCTTCACTGTCAGGGTATCTAACAGATTGTATTCTTGGAAAATGAACCCCAAGTGATGCTTGCGAAATTCGGCTAGCTGCTTCTCCTTCATGCGAGAGATTTCGCTGCCTTCAATTACGATCGTGCCGTCGCTGACCTGATCGATGGAGGAGAGGACGTTCAGCAGGGTCGTCTTCCCCGATCCGGAAGGACCCATAATGCTAACGAATTCTCCCTTCATGATGCTAATATCGAGTCCGCTTAACACGGCTTGTTTATTGGATTTATTGCCATAGCTTTTATGTATCTTATTCGCTTCTAGGATCATCATACGGATCACTCCCTCTTGTGAATACATTCATTATAGAGCTGTTCCGACTCTTTATCCTTCGATTGACCGTACAAATAACACAAGCGTGTGACATTGTTGTCACACGCTTGTGATACGGACGAAAGCATTCGGTTGTGAGAAGGTTAGGGTGAACGTAGACCCTGTTCCTAGCTCTGAGGTTGCATCGATCCGAATGGATAACGACGTTGCCGCCTTATGGGCTAGATATAAGCCCATGCCTGTTGCGGCGGTGTCCTGATGGACAGACGTTGAAGTAAAGCCTCTCTGAAAGATGCGCGGCAGATCCTTGGGATCGATGCCCCGACCGCAATCTGTGACCTCTAGGATCGTATGATCATCACGTCGATAACTGCTGATGGTAATATCCGAAGCTTGGCTATACTTCACGGCGTTGGTTAGCAGCTGTCTGATGATAAAGGCCAGCCACTTCGTATCACTGAGTACTTCCGCTTCCTCAAGATGGATGTCAAAGCCAATTCCTTTATAGATACACCAGGATTGCAGCGTTTTGATTTCACTATAGATGATCTCTTCCAGCTGGAGGTTCTCCATATACAGATCATTTTCAATAAATGAGATACGCTTCTGATGAAGCTGCTGATCCAGCAGGAGGTGAATGCGCAGCCATTCGAAAGTCATCTGCGACTTCATCTCTTCATTCGGCAATCGATCGATAATGAGACGCATGGCTGTGAGCGGTGTCTTCACCTCATGAATCCAAGCCAGCAGGTCATCCTTCTCCTGTGCTAGGGTTAACAGATGCTGTGAGACGTCCTGCTTCAGGTGCTCGATCTGGTTCGTCATGCTCTCTTCCACGATTCGTTCAAAGGGACGTTCCGCACTGCCGATACTCGATAGATCCAGATCATCTTCCCGTTCTATTAAACTGCTGTAGAACTTGGTTTCGGCATGATAGCGAACGATCAAGAATATGATAAAGGCTAACAGCGACAAGAACACAAGATAGAGAATCGATGGGAGCGGGATCGTGGGATCGATATACGCAACGAAGACAATGAATAAATGCATGATGGCATAGAACAGAATCCAACTGCGTCTTTCTACGATAAACTTCCTAATCATAGCGGCAGCTGCTCCGCGGCCATATATCCTTGCCCGACCTTGGTTTCGATGTAGGCACCTAAGTTCAACTCATCCAGCTTCTTGCGCAGTCGATTCACATTTACCGTTAGGGTATTGTCACTTATAAAGCGCTGATCGTTCCACAGGCTGTTGATGAGCTCTTCACGGGTGACGACCTTGTTCTTCTTCTCGATCAACTGCTTCAAGATATAGATCTCATTCTTGGTCAGCTCGATAGAGCCTGCCTCATTGGTGATTGTATTGCGCTCATAGTCGACGGTTGCTCCGCACCAGGTTTTGAGCTCGATCTTATCCGCACTGTAGTTGTAGACGCGCCGCAGGGTCGCTTGGATCTTAGCGATAAGCACATCGAAGTGAAACGGCTTCTGGATATAATCATCGGCACCAAGCTGCATGGACATGACGATGTCAGTAGGGTGGTCGCGCGACGACAGAAATATAATCGGCACGTTCGAATGCGTGCGAATCATGCGGCACCAGTGGAATCCATCGAACTTGGGCAACTGAATGTCGACAATGACCAAGTCCGGCTTAATCTCGGCAAATTCCTGAACGACCTTGCTAAAGTCTTGAATACCGTACACATCATAAGACCATTGCGTTAATCTATCTTTGACCTCTTGAAAGAGAGTTGCATCATCTTCTATCAACAAGAGTTTAAACATTAAGTTCACCGCACTTTACTTTCATATATGATACGATTGTATAGGAAAGTCGCGGGGTTGGCTATAGAACAAGGCACTATGAGATAGGTGGAAGACTACATAAGAGAAGAGAGAAGATTATTATGATGACCTTACTGTTAGTTATTATTTATATTTCCTTCATCAGCCTCGGCTTGCCCGATTCACTGCTCGGCTCAGTATGGCCCGCTATGAGGCATGAGCTAGGCGCTCCCGTATCGTATGCGGGCATCATATCTATGATAATATCCTGCGGCACGATTATATCCAGCTTCTTCAGTGAAACGGTCATTCGACGCTGGGGAACGGGACTCGTTACAGTCGTTAGTGTACTGATGACGGCTATCGCCCTATTGGGATTCGCCTTCGCGCCGTCGTTCATCTGGCTGTGCCTCATGGCGATCCCGCTTGGTCTAGGAGCGGGCTCCATCGATGCGGCGCTTAACAACTTTGTGGCCTTGCACTATAAGGCGAAGCATATGAATTGGCTGCACAGCTTCTGGGGCATTGGCGCTACGGCTGGGCCGGCTATCATGTCGTTCTATCTGATGAATGACCGCAGCTGGAGCATGGGCTATTTGACGATTGGGATTATCCAAGTCATTCTGGTTATGATCTTGTTCATGACTTTACCTTTATGGAAGAAGGCTGCCCCGGAGGCGGCAGCGGATAAAGCTTCTGCGCCCGTAGCCATGAAGAAGAAAGATATCTTAAAGATCAGAGGGATAAAGCCCGCCTTAATCGCGTTCTTCAGCTATTGCGCGTTAGAATCTACGGCGGGTCTATGGGGAAGCAGCTTCTTGGTTATCCATCGAGGGATTAGTCCGGAAACAGCAGCGAAGTGGATCTCGCTGTTCTACCTTGGGATTACGCTGGGTCGGATGGCTTCCGGATTCATCTCGGCGAAGCTCGATAACGTCGCGATGGTCCGCCTCGGTCTAGGCGGTATAGCGGTCGGTATCGTCTTCTTGCTGCTTCCGCTTGGGAATGCGATGAATCCTATAGCATTCATGATGATCGGGTTAGGATGCGCACCGATCTTTCCTAGTATGCTGCACCAAACACCGAAGAACTTCGGAAGCGAGACGTCGCAGTCGGTTATGGGCATTCAGATGGGTTGCGCCTATATCGGAGCCACCTTCATGCCGCCGATATTCGGCTTAATCGCGCAGTATGTAAATATCGCTTGGTTCCCATTCTTCTTGTTGGCCTTCTTGTTGTTGATGGCCTTCATGTCCGAGAAGACGAACCGCGCTGTATCCCGCAGTCAGGCGGGGTAGAGTTCTATAAGCCGCCCATAGCATGAAAAAACGACCTTCTCTAGCTTGTACGCTGGAGAAGGTCGTTATATTTACAGCTTATTTGATCGAACAATTAAGCTTGGTTATTAGAACCGAATTCGCGGATCTTACCGATAACAGTAGCTTTGATTGCGTCACGGCCAGGACCGATGAATTTACGAGGATCGTATTGCTCAGGATCAGCAGCAAGTGCTTCGCGAACTTTTTTCGTAAACTCGATTTGGTTCTCTGTGTTTACGTTGATCTTAGCAGTACCCAAGGAAATGGATTTCTTGATTTGCTCAGTTGGGATACCTGTTCCGCCATGAAGTACCAATGGCATACCAGTAGCTTTACCGATTTCTTCCATTTCTTTGAAGCCAAGGTTAGGTTCACCTTTGTAAGGACCATGAACGGAACCAAGAGCTGGAGCCAGGCAATCGATACCTGTACGTTTAACAAGCTCAACGCACTCTTGAGTGTCAGCGTAGATAACGCCGTCAGCTATAACATCGTCTTCTTGTCCGCCAACTGTACCAAGCTCAGCTTCTACAGAAACGCCTTTGCTGTGTGCATAGTCAACAACTTTCTTAGTTGTTTCAATGTTCTCTTCGAATGGATGGTGGGAAGCATCGATCATAACAGATGTGAAGCCAGCATCGATTGCTGCTTTACATTTGTCAAAGCTGGAGCCATGGTCCAAATGAATAGCTACAGGAACAGTAATTTTCATTTCTTCAATAAGAGCGCTAACGAATGCAGTGATGACTTTGAATCCGCCCATGTAACGAGCTGCACCTTCGGATACACCAAGGATAACTGGGGATTGCTCTTCTTGAGCAGCGCTCAAGACTGCTTGAGTCCACTCGAGGTTATTGATGTTGAATTGTCCAACAGCATAACCACCTTTTGCTGCTTTGTTTAACATGTCTTTCATTGACTCTAATGCCATTATTACTCCTCCTATTTGTACCTTTTTTCTGATAATGGTTTCTCTTCATTGTCATAAACAATAATGAGAATGGCACCGCTAATATGTATTAGCGCAAGTATGACTAAAGCTATTTTAACATAATTGCAGGATGGTGTATCTGGAATTTATCGACGAATATGTTTCGTTCTTAAATTACAGATCGGGTATATCATGTTGTTATTTCATCCATAGGTGGCCCAGCCTGCAAGTAATTGTATCAGTATACACTGATTAACTTTCCAATGACTATGTGGAATTATACATGACATATAGTAAATTTGAGAACAACAACTACCTTTACTTTGAATATACGATGCCTTATTTCAACGGAACCTTTCACTGCTTCCCAGCGTCTATTACATAAAATGGATCTGGAGGTATTGCCGTGCGAATCGTCTCACATCTTATACTATGGATGCTATGTACGCTATTGATTACTGGGGCGGCGATAGGGCTGGAATATGTCGAGGGGTATAAGATCACGACAACCGAGTATTATGGTCTCCGCAATATAGGGCTTACCTTTATTATGATTATATTTCTACCATCAACGCTCCTATATCCGGTTGTTCAATTGCCATTGTCGTGGCTGATTCGCCGGATTCCTCAGGTACGAGCATCATTCATCCTGTTCGGTCTGATTATTGCCGCGGTGTGGGCTGCGGGCGGATGGAGATTGTTTCATATGCTCTACAAACCATGGTTCGTGCAGGAATATGAGCTGTTCGCGGGCAGCTCCATCATTATATTTGGAATCGCGGGATTGATCTATGCGGGAATAGACTGGTCTATCACTCGACGTACTGTTAGCCATGGAACAGGGAGGGGAACTGAATGATTAGCTTCAGAAATGTGGGAGCAATCGTCCTGACAGCTGTATTGTTACTAGTCACTGCATGCAATGGAGCGACTGAGGCTGTGGAACCGCAGCAGCAGGAGGCGGTATTGAAGACAGAATTGCCATCGACGCCGCAGGCAGCGGCAGCAGCCGTTGTTGCGATGCTTCATGATGGTAATATGGTTGGGCTCGCGGATCTGGCTCATCCTGAGAAGGGAGTTCGGTTCACTCCTTACACTTACGTCAACAAAGAGACAGATATCGTGTTGTCCAAGGATGAGCTAAAGGATGCGATGAGCGATGCAGAGGTGCGAAAGTGGGGGGCATTCGATGGTTCTGGTGAACCGATCGAGCTGACATATGCAGATTACCATAAGCGGTTCGTGTACGATGCGGATTATATGAAAAATGCGGACATTGCGATAAACGAGGTACTCAGGGAAGGCAATACGATCAACAACGTAGGTGAAGCTTATCCGAAGGACAGCCACAACTTCGTAGAATATCATATCAAGGGTATTGATCCGAACTTGCAAGGTATAGACTGGCGAAGTCTCCGTCTCGTATTCGAGAAGATCGAGGGCGGCTATGCGCTGGTCGGCATCATTCACGATCAATGGACGATATAAGCTGCTGTACGCAGTGATATAACTTATAACTGCTTCTAGCCGAATCTGCGTATGATTCGGCTAGATATTTGAGAAGGAAGGGTTAGCCGTGAGTGATGTCATGAATCTATATGAACAGTTCCGAAAGAGGATTTCATTAATAGGGAACAGCACCAAGATTGAACTCATTGACAAGGGATACTCAAGTGACGGGAAGTACATCGTATATGGCGGCGACAGCCGACCCCAATACATACTTAGAACCTTTAGTATCGATCAAGATGAGGGAAAGAGATTGGAATTCAATCGTCTCATCATGATGGCGAATCAGGGTGTGAGCTGCTCTAGACCTATTGAGATCGGCATCCTGCCCGAGCAAGAACTCGGGTACATGATCGTCTCTTATATAGAAGGCAGTGAAGCAACAGAAGAGCTGCCGCGCTTATCTGATCAAGAGCAGTATAGCATTGGCATTGAAGCCGGTAAGGAGCTGCAGAAGATCCATCAGGTGACCTGCCCTGATGACATGAAGCCTTGGTATGAGAGGACGGCTGCTAAGCATCAGCGATATCGAACCGAATACGCCAAGTCTGGAGTTGCGATCGATCATGGAGAGAAGCTGCTATCCTTTATTGATCATAACTTGGACATCATGAAGGATAGACCGAATCTATTCCAGCATGATGATTATCATATTGGCAATCTGATCCTTAAGGACGGGATGCTGTCAGGCATCATCGATTTCAACAGGTGCGACTGGGGAGATCCTATTCATGAGTTTGTAAAGGTAGGTATCTTTAGCGCGGAGGTGAGCGTGCCGTTCTCCGTCGGTCAGATTCAGGGATACCATAATCACAGCGAACCGGACGAACGGTTCTGGAAGCTGTACTCGCTCTACCTAGCCATGACGTTGATTTCATCGGTCGTCTGGGTCTTGAAGGTGAAGCCGGAGGAGCTGGACATCATGCTGATGAAGATTCATAAGGTCATGGATGATCACGACAACTTCGAATTAACCGTACCTGAGTGGTACAGTCAGCACAAGGATTCATACCAAGATGAAGCCTGAACAGTGATCCATCATAAATCTCTTAACTAGATGATGATCTGAGCTCATGATTTGTAGGGTCTTCCTTAAGTCATAGTTGTGTACTTGAATAGAAAAAATATCAAGCGCAAAACATAAAGTGACTAGAGATCCAACAAATAATGCATGAGTTAAGGTGTGATTGATGTGCACAACAGAATGAAACAAGGCGTCATCGCGTGCATCATTGTTCTGCTAACGGTCACAGTTGGCTGTGGCGGGAAAGTATCGAAAGAAGATGACCTGCTCCACGTTAAATCAGTAAATAGGAATGGAAAAAGCGTCATCCTTATTCTTGTCGATTCGTTAATGTCTCAATCGATTGATACAGGAATCCAGCAAAACAAGCTACCTACCTTTCAATTCTTGATTGAACAGGGTCAATATTATCGAGATATGGTAAGTTCGTTCCCTACGATGTCCGTCACCATCGACAGTTCCCTGATGACAGGCACTTATCCCGATGGTCATCGAATACCTGGCTTATCCTGGTATTCAGCTGCAGACAAGAAGATGATTATTTATGGAACGGGACCGATGGAGATCGCTAGGCATGGCATTAATCCGATGTTGAATGATGCATTGATCCAATTGAATGGTCAACACTTAAACCCGAACACTCCAACCATATATGAAGATATGGCGAAAAAGGGGCTTAAATCTGGTTCCGTGAATGGCCTTATATATCGGGGGAACATCGAACATACTTTGTCAATTCCGTCATGGCTTCATGTTCCGACCACTTTGCCGAAGGAGATAGCCGTAAAGGGTCCGGACTTTTTTACATTTGGCGCGTTTTCCAATCCGTATGAAGGCATAAGATCGCTGCCCACAGGCTTGGTCGATCGTATGGGATTAAACAACAAATACGCGGTTGAAGTTGTGAAGCAGCTGATTCAGGACAGGAAGCTGCCTGATTTTCTGTATGTCTATTTTCCTGATATCGATCAACGCCTACACAGAAAAGGACCTTCGGACATAGAAGGCTTAATTAAAGTGGACCGTCAGATTGATGATATACTGCAGGCTTATGGCTCGCGCGAAGAAGCGTTGAAACAAGTTAATCTTGTCATCATCGGCGACAGCGGAATGACAGCGATTCTCCCGCGTGGTCAGCAACCCGTGATCGATTTGGTGCCTTTATTACGTGATTATCGGGTATTGCGTCGGGGAGAAGCGGAGAGTGAACAGACGGATCTCGTTCTGGCCGTCAATGAGAATATGGCTTACGCGTATAAGTTGAACCCCAATGTTCACCTCGCTGATGTTGCCGATCTTCTGAAGGCGGAATCAAGAATTGACACCATATCCTGGTTGGAGGGCGATTCGGTTCGTGTCGTTCAAGGTGGGACGGGGAAACAATTCTCGTTTAGGCCCGAAGGACAATGGATTGATCCTTACGGACAGTCTTGGACTATAGATAACGATGTATCTGTGCTTGATTTACACTTGGATTCTTCATCTCGCCGCCTGCAATATGGGCAATACCCTGACGGTCTGCGCAGGCTGCACGCTGCTCTGCATTCTCATGAGGGGGAATTCCTCGTTATCACCGCTAAGCCGGGCTATGAACTGGCCGACCGCAGCTCGCCGACTCATAAGGGAGGCGGAGGGCATGGCTCATTGCATCAATCTGACTCGCTAGTCCCATTGATCATATGCGGTACGAACCTTAAGCCTGAATATCTGCGAATTATCGATATGAAGCCGTTCTTGTTAAAGTTGTCAGGAGCACAATTGAGGTGAGCGGAGGGTCACTTGAGGGTAAACAAAGCGCTCAAGTGACCTCTTACTATGTGACTTAGCCTGAATATACAGGGCTTCTAAAAACAATATGATTGCCATCCGGATCAGTGAACATCATCGATCGGCACCCCCAAGGTCTTGTTGTTGGAGGCTCAATAATAGGTATACCTAACGATTTCAACCTGTCATATTCCTCATCTACATTTTCCACCTCAAATGCAATGGACATATTTTCATTCCTGGTTTCCTTGACATCTCCGTTATTGAATATGGCCAATGCTGCGCCGCTCGTACGTATTTCTTGATGGATCGTGTCATCGCAATCGGATGTTGTCTTCAAGATCAATTTATAGAATGCTGCTAATCGGGGAACATCGTCAGTTATCAAACACACTCCTGCGAACATCATCATCATCATCTGTCCCTTCTGTTACATAATGATTACAATTCGGATCATAATACGGCAATTATATTACGCGCGATGAAGATTATCTATTAACGTTGAACGTTCTGAATAGGCTAAACGTATTATAGTTGTTCTACTAGAAAAGCTTATGGGTAAAAAGAGATGTAACCAATTATGAGTTGCGAATTTGCATGGGAAGGGTGACGGAGGATGCTTACTATAAAACATTTTTCCAAGCGCTATAAGGGTGGTAAAAAGGCTGTGGATGACTTGAATCTGGTGGTCGAAAGCGGCGATATCTACGGCTTTATCGGTCATAACGGCGCAGGAAAGACGACAACCATCCGGGCCGTAGTTGGTGTCCTTGACTTTGAAGAAGGGGATATCGAAATTGACGGCATCTCGATTAAGAAAGATCCAGTAGCCTGCAAAGCGATTACTGCGTATATTCCGGATAACCCGGATATCTACGAACATCTGACCGGTATTCAGTACTTGAATTTTATTGGCGACCTCTATAACGTATCGAAGTCCGATCGTGAATCTCTTATCCAAAAATACGGCGATGACTTTCAGATTACTGCCAATCTGGGGGATATGATCTCCTCGTATTCTCATGGCATGAAGCAGAAGCTGGCTATCATCTCGGCTCTTATTCATAAACCTAAGCTGCTGGTGCTGGATGAGCCCTTTGTGGGACTTGATCCGAAGGCGGCTCATATGCTGAAGACGGTCATGGCAGATCTGTGCCGTAATGGCAGTGCCATCTTCTTCTCCACTCATGTACTGGATGTAGCGGAGAAGCTCTGCAATAAGATTGCGATCATCAAGGGAGGGAAGTTGATCACTCACGGCAAGACAGCTGAAGTAAAGGGTGATAACAGCCTTGAAGATGTATTCTTGGAGTTGATAGATAATGATTAATATATGGAGATTGACGAAGATACAGCTGCTGTCCTCATTCGGTTTAAATAAGGCGCTGCATACGCGCGTCGTGAAAGAAAGACGCAAGCTGCTTCTCCTGAGCATCGGCATTATGATTGGCATGGTTATGATGGCGGCGGTTTCATTCGGATACAGCTACATGATGGCGCTGACCTTTGAGCAGATAGGCCGGATAGATCTGCTCTTGGCTATTATGATGGCGGCAACTTCTATGATTGGGTTCTTCACAACGATCTATAAGGCAAGCGGAGTATTATTTAACTTTAAGGACTATGATCTGGTGATGTCGCTGCCGATCAAGACGAGTCATGTCGTAGCGAGCCGTGTTCTTCAGCTCTATGTACTGAATTTATTTTTTACATTAATGGTGATGCTGCCAGCTGGTGCGGTATATGCGATTAGAGTGAACCCTGAAGCGTTATACTATCTGTTTTATCTCGTCACACTCTTCGTTATCCCGTTATTGCCGATCATAGCCGCAACCATCATTGGCTCACTGATTAGCTGGATCTCCTCTCGATTTAGAGCGAGTCGAATCATCAGCATCATCTTAACCTTTGCCTTTATCATAGGGTTTATGGTTGTTTCAATGCGCATGGATGGGAACGAACAGGTGCTTGCTGATATGGGCGCGCAGCTGGCGGATATGATATTCAAGCTTTATCCTCTTGCAGCTCTGTACGTCGAAGCTGTTTGCTCGTATCAGGTTGTTCCACTCCTATTGTTTATTGTCACATCCGTGCTTGCGTTTATGCTGTTTGTCACTGTACTTGGCACCAGATATAAAGCTATTCACACGGGATTAACGACCTCTCATGCAAGCGGCAAATATGTTATCAAGCACCTTAACACATCATCGCCATTCCGTGCGCTGTATATGAAGGAGCTGCGCCGATATTTTAGCTCTTCCTTATATGTGCTGAATACGAGTATCGGCATGGTTCTGCTGCTCGTGATGTCGATCTCCTTATTGTTCATAGGTTCGGGAGAACTCGGGGAACTGATGGAAATCCCGCAATTGTCCGAATACCTGAACAAGCTGGCGCCGCTGGTCGTTTCGATGTTTGTAGCCATAAGCTGCACGACGTCGTGCTCTATTTCCCTAGAAGGTAATAATCTATGGATACTCAAGAGCTCACCCGTACCAAAATCAACGATCCTGCTCAGCAAGGTTGCGGTGAATCTCACTATTACTATGCCAATCTCGATTGTCAGCTGCGTCATGCTCATGATATCGCTCGGCATAGGATGGATAGAAAGCTTGCTGCTGCTTGTTATCCCATTGATATTTGCTTGTTTTTCAGCAATATTGGGCGTGCTGGTTAACTTGAAGCTTCCTAAACTAGAATGGACGAGCGAAGTTGCAGTGATCAAACAGAGTGCATCTGTCCTTGTATCCATGCTTATAAGCTTTATAACGCTAGTGATATCAATCGGCTTAGCTCTTCTTCTGTCCAATGTAAATGGGAATCTTATCTTGTTAAGCATCGGACTGCTTATGGCAGTGGTGTGCATCGTGTTGTATCGATATATCCAGACCAAAGGGGAGCAGCTGTTTCAGGCGCTCTAACAACCCATGTAAGTGATGGAGGCAGCCTAACAGGGCATGCTAATGACATGAGATGTTGAAGTGATGGCAGCTTAAGTTTAAGCTGCTGGCAGTTTAGTTAAGAAAGCTAGTGGATTACAACGAGGAGGGCAAGATGGAGATTGGAGTATATACGTTAGCTGATCTGTGTCGCAATCCGCATACGGGGGAGACGGTCAGCGCGAGGCAGCGTATCGATGAAATGATAATGGCCGCTAAGATGGCGGATGAAGCAGGGCTTGATGTATTCGGAGTAGGTGAGCATCACCGCCTGGAATATGCGGTGTCATCGCCGGCTGTCGTGCTTTCGGCAATTGCACAAGTAACCGAGCGTATTAGATTGACATCGGCTACGACAGTGCTGAACACGATTGATCCCGTTAGACTATTCGAAGATTTTGCTACATTAGATCTCTTGTCCAATGGAAGGGCGGAAATAATAGCTGGTCGCGGGGCATTTATAGAATCATTCCCCTTGTTCGGTTATGATGTAAGCCATTACGACGAATTATTCGAAGAGCATCTTGAGCTGTTACTAAAGTTGAACACATCGGAGAAGGTTACCTGGAGCGGCCGTTATCGCCCTGAACTCGATCAAGCTGATATAGTGCCACGTCCTACACAGGATGAAATACCGCTATGGGTCGGTGTCGGTGGTACTCCGGAGAGTGCTGTGCGGGCGGGTAGATTAGGAACGAATCTCGCATTGGCGATACTCGGAGGGGACCCTGGCCGGTTCAAGCCGTTCGTCGAGCTGTACCGTCAGGCCGCTCAGCAAGCTGGACATGCGCTGGAGAGATTGAAGGTCGGAGTGACAGGACATACGTATATCGCAGAGACGACAGAGCAGGCTAGAGAAGAATACTTTCCGTATTATGCGAACTACTGGGAGGAAGTCAACCGACAGCGCGGAACGAGCTCCCATCTATCCAGAGCTGACTATGATCGGATGTCTGCGCCGGATACGGCATTGTTTGTAGGAAGCCCGCAACAGATTGTTGAGAAAGTACTGCACCAACATGAATTGTACGGGCATCAACGATTTATGGCGCAGATGGACATCGGCGGTATACCGTTTAGCAAGGTCGCCGATAACATCGAACGACTTGCGACAGAAGTGGCGCCTGCTATTCGGCGTGCGGTAAGAAATAAATCAGTTTAACTTTTTGTCGGGGCACCCCAAAGGTCAAGGGGAGCCCTTTTTGTTGTCTTTAGTTAGGGTGATGATCGAGCTCCAACGGCAGAAAAGCATATTGTCCATCCTTAACAATCGCACATTTGCGAACAGAGATAGGATTGTTAAAGAGAGGTCCATCTATTACGGTGGTATGGAACTCGCCGCCTTCTCCACATGGATCGATACCGCGCGCTTCAAGTTCCTTCACATATTCATGAGTTAAGGTTCGCCCGAGATCGTCTTCACGCATTCCTAATGATAAATTCACCGTTACAACGATCGTTACAAATCCTAGATTGATGAATTCCTCGACCGCTTCACGGTGATTCATACCCCATAGAGGCATCCCGAGCTTTAGTCCAGCATTCTTCGTCACTTGATCATGCCAGCATCCATGGGCAGGCACATCCAAATCTCCGGTTACCAGCACCTCCGCGCCCTGCTGCTTCGCTTGTCCTAATAGACGCATGAAATTGGCTTCGTAATCGTCCCAACTAGAAGCTGCAGTGTATACAGGCAGACCTATTGCTTCTGCCTGGGCTTGAATTAGATCGGGAGTCATACCGTGGGATCTGGAACGTTTGCCTTCTTCCTCCAACATGACGATCAATCCGATCGCTTGGCCAACCTTCATAGCTTTATATAGAGCTAAAGTGCTGTCCTTTCCTCCACTATAAGAAGCGATAAATTTATGCCCGGCAGCACCATTTCGCCAATCCATATTCTTATCCATAGCTATCTTCTCCTCTGCTTCATTCATTATATTGTATCACTAATGAAGGTATAAACAATTATTGTTTATAGAATAATATTTATTGACAAACGATAAGTGTAACTCTAAAATGAGGATGAAATGAATTACTGTAGAAAGCTGAGGCCAGACAATATGAATAATAAGTTGAGTTCGAGAATCATGAACATTATTGTAGCCTGTGGCATAGCTATGTCATTGCTCGCACTTGCAGCTGTACCATTGGTGTTAACGGCATTTCTTAAAAGCGCATTTTCTATATTAGACCAAGGGTTGGTCATTGCCATAACAAGCTGTATCTATTTATGTGCAGTGCCGTATATAATTGCGTTATTCAAGTTGAAGAAGCTGAGCAGCATAGCGGTGAAGAATACGCCTTTCACCTTTGATACGGTTAAAGCGTTGAGAGTGATCTCGATCTGTGCGTTTAGCGAGATCGTCTTGTTTAACGGTTGCTCCTTATATTTGGTGTACGCTCACGACATATACCTATATGCATTGACTATTTTCCCTATGGTTATCGTTACATTCGTCTCATTAGCTATTGGCTTTTTCAGCTTAACTTTGGCACAATTGTTTGAGCAGGCTGCAATAATCAAAGATGAAAATGATCAGACTATATAAAAGGGAATGATAGTTGTGGCAATTATAGTGAATCTAGATGTGATGATGGCAAAACGAAAGATTAGCTCTACGGAGCTATCTAAACGATTAGATATAACGATGGCGAACCTTTCTATATTGAAGACCAATAAAGCGAAGGCTGTCCGGTTCTCGACACTTGATGCCATATGCAGAATCTTAGATTGCCAACCGGGAGATATATTGGAGTATGTTGAGGATGACGACCAAGAAGAGAGTGCAGTGAATACGGAGTGATATCGGCTCATTCTCTGTTGAATTATTAAAAAACTGACCACTAGGGGTCAGTTTTTTCGCTGTATGATGGACTTATGGAGCTTATAATTGGAATAACAGACTGTAGGTTTCGCATGCTTTTTCAAACCCAAGCTTCTCATACATATGCTTGGCCGTATCGTCTTCATCGGCGGTCAGATAGACCATATCTACACCAGAGAGAATAGCTGTACCTATTAAATGCTTTAATATGCTCGTTCCATATCCTCGGCGCTGCTGTTGCGGCGTGACTGCAAAGTCTTCGATCTTAGCCGTGCCGTTATGGATGAATAGATCACAGTTGCCAATTGGGTCATCACCAAGGCGGCATACATAGGAATCTAATTCGACAGCAGACAGATATACCTGTCCGCGTCTGAGCACCCGCCTCTTGCAAAAATCCTCTCCATACAATGGCTGATCGGTAATCAAGTCAAGCTGCAGGATATGTTCGACCGTGTCCCAGCTATCAACCTTTACGATTGAGCAGTTATCATTTATAGGCCAATCGGGATTGCCCAGCTTCTTATAAACGTAATGCCCGTATCTAGTGACCTCTGGTTGATGTGCGAGAGCGGAAAGATATTGCTCATTGGGGAGGTCATCCATGATGAGCTTGCAATAATCATGACCATCTCTACGACTCCGCATGATTTCTTGTTCAATGAGATCTGTTAGGTCGGATTCACTCATGTGCTCTCTTATTCTAGTATAGTTGTGGTCATACATATCGGGGAGGAGAATGTCTCGATATGTTATGTATTCCTCATTCTCATCAACGTGTGAGAAGCATCTCGTATAAGCAGACTCACACTCCATTATCTTTTTAACCTTATCCATAAGATCCTCCACATTTCATATCATGATGTTCCAATGCAAAGTAATCCGTGTCGAGCTAATGAGCAAATTCATCCCTCAGCTGCTCTATCCAATGATCGACATCCTTTTTCCGATTCATAATGATCAAGTGTTTGTCGGGGTGCTGTTGATGTAAATCTAATATTTTGGGCTTGCTCTTCTTAGGGAAAGTCCATATGGACTTCAAAAATGGGATCATCTCCAGGTCCATCTTCTCCACACAGTAATCCGGCAGGTCGGATCGTTTCTTGCCATGACGCTTTAATACTCTGAGCATGCAGAGCAGCCTATTCGTATTCAGATATATAATCGTGTCCGCAGCTTCAAATCGAATATTCATCGTCGAACCGTAATACCCGTCAATCACCCATTTTTCATTCGAAACCATCGACTTTTGCTTCTCGATCCACTGATCTTTCGGGAGCTGAACCCAGCCGGGCTGCCAAAATTCATTGTCTAGGTGGGTGAGGGGATATCCTGTAATCTCGGCGATCCTCTTAGATAAGTAGCTCTTGCCGCTGCCTGCGCTGCCTACTATCATTACGCGATTCATATGCATGACAGCCTCCTGTTTATATTAGCCAAAAGTAGCGCCCCGTTTTATGTTTATAGTCTATGTACTCGTTCCCGAAGGCCTTGGGCAGAAATCTTTCTTCCTCCAAGATCTGAAGATGAAGCATAACGATGGTAAGCACACTCAACAGTATAAGCGCGATATTGGAATAAGCTAATCCTAGACCGATGTATAACAGATCAAAGCCTAAGAATGCGGGATTGCGACTAAAACGATAGATGCCAGTAGTGATCATATTCGTCTGCTGCGTTTCATCAACGCCAGCACGCCAGCTGCTCTTCATCGTCGACATCGCGGTGATGAACACGATTGTTCCTAGCAGTGCAATGCCAATACCCGCCCAACGAACAGTCGGATTAGAGACGAGAGATGTATCGAGTAGGATGCTAATGATCTGTGCGGCGGCTAATGCATATGTAGCTGCTTTAAGTACGGCCTCGATGATAAACGTCTTGCGCTCCTTCTTGCCTTTGCCCATTCGATCGGTCGATATCCCTTTCTGTCTCTGCAGCATCATCTTGAGCATATAGCTTCCATAGAAGAGACACCAGACGATCAACCCGGATATAAGCAGCATGTTCAAACCCTCCATTGAATAAAATGAGATTCTATAGCTAGGATTAATCCACAAACCGTGCAGTTACGCAAAAAGTCCTTGTATAACGCCATGCCTGCCAATATACTATAAATAATCTTTTCTAATGAGGTGAATGGGATGTCGTTCCGTATCGTTCGAGGTATATAGTTTTCGGGCTGGATAACACGCGTACCAGCTATCAAGGGGGTTCTATGCCCTTTTGATCATATGAAAACTATAACGTTGAATGGTGTTGGTTGTCATCCCTTATATTTCTAGCCAAGGGATATCGAGGGTTGTCTGAATAACGAGACTGATGAACAATCATCGGCTCCTATTCGGCAGCGCTATACTCCTTTGGCTTTGTTTATTTCATGGAGAGGATTGAGAATAGATGAATGAAGTAGAATACAGAGCCTTTTATGACCGCGTCGGAAAATTAAATGGATGGAACTTCAGCAAGGTAAAGTGCAGATCGGAAGGAGCGGCGTGGGACTTTCAACAAGAAGTATCCCGCAGATGCAAGAAGTCGGACATCTTGCTCGATATCGGAACTGGCGGCGGGGAAGCGCTGCTGTCTATGGCAGATGCCGCCATGCTGCTAGTAGGAGTCGATAATTCAGCAGGAATGGTGGAGGCCGCGCATGCTAATGTGCGCAGCTCCAGCGTATCGAATGTACGCATCCTGCAGATGGACGCCAGCGAGCTCGTGTTCCCAGAGAGATTCTTCAACGTCGTATCTTGCCGGCACTCGCCATTCTGCGCATCAGAAGCAGCTCGTGTCTTAGTAGATGGCGGAGTGTTCCTGACACAGCAAGTGAGTGAGCATGATAAGCTGAACCTCGTCCAAGCATTTGGAAGAAGACGAATAGCTGTTGAAGACGGGGCACTCATGAAGAAGAATATGACTGAGCTACATGAAGCGGGATTTCGTGAGATCCAATCGTACGAATATGATGCTGTGGAATATTACGAAACATACGAGGATCTCTTGTTTCTATTGAAGCACACTCCGATCGTTTCAGACTTCGGCAGTCGAGAAGATGACTTTGCTGTACTGGATCAATTCATCAAGGATCATTCAACGAACAAGGGAATTCGAACGAACTCTAAACGCTTCATGATTGTTGCGCGAACATAATAGGTGATCAAACATAGAGGGATGTCGGAGCGTTAGCTCCAGCATCCCTCTTCTTGCTAATCCATAGGTATTCGGCTTATGCGTAATGCAGTAATGAGCCGCAGTACTCACATTCCTTGCTCTCTCCAGGCTTCAGCTGTGTCTTAGAACCGCATCCATAGCAGGATATCGTCTTAGGCAGCTGTGGTTCTGCGGCTTTCGGTGCCGCAGCTTTTGGTTCTGTAAAGACCGCGGTGAAAGCAGCCTCGATTGTACCCTGAAGATCGTCTATCCACTCCGAATGATCCTCCATCCGTTGTGCTCCCCTTACTTGTACGTGCATGGATGAAGGATCAATTAAGACATCTGGGAGCTGCCGAAGGTAGGCCATGCGTCTGAGCTCATTGATGACTACGGCAGGCCGCTTCTTCACATATTCCGATATCTCATGAATATAGGTCACGCGCTGCGTATAGATAAGAGAATGATATTGCTTAAATCGTCCGGTTAATCCTTTGTTCATGCGGTATGCCAAGTAGTAACACAAGAAGCAGGGTAATCCAAAAAACAGCCAAATCATAATATATGCCCATGCATCTTTACTATGCTCTTGCAGATACTGATCAAAGCCCATCGCTAAGGGGAAACTAAGGATTACAAAAAAAACTAGGAGAAAGTTCGCTAACATCTTAATATCCAGTATCTTCAGATGTGTATAATTCAGATGCCTCAATAAGCGTATAAGGATGAGAAGTATCCCTACTGGAAAAAAGAATATGAGCCATAGAATTACAGCTAAGTTACTAATCGAAGGTTTATTATCCGGACCCATCTATATCCCCCTTACTTTAGTGTCAACAGCTGCTGATTGCGCTTGTTCAAGTCACTGAGAATATCTTGAATCAATCTATACGGCAGCTCAGTCTGATAGTCGCCTTGATTGTTGTTCCGTATATTCAGCACACATCTCTGAAGCTCACTGGCCTGCCACAGCATGCTCTCTTCTAAGGGAACTATAGATGGATGACTGACAGGATCGCTATACTTCACCTGTTCTTCCAAGCGTATAACCTTGCGTTTGATGTCCGCGAGTTCCGTATCATGAAGCTCTGACAGCTCGTATGCCACAGAGGATACGATTAGCTTAATCTGCTGCATCAACTCGGTCTGATTCTTAACTTCCGTGTCTTGATCACTTATATAGTTCCGACCCATGATGGCAATGATAATTCCGATTGCAGCAACGGCGGCTGTTATGATCTGAATCGTGAGATACGTGATAATAGCTGTCTCCCATACCAGCCAGAACAGCAAGATATTCGCAATTACGACTGCGGTGTACAATCCAATAACGGTGCCGATTGCAAGATTGCCTGGAACTTGCTGATTCACTTGATTACTATTGCGTGCCCAGAACATCGAATAGACATATGCTATAAGCTCAACCAACAGCAATGAAGCAAGGGATATCCACCAATGTGGCTGAAACATAGTTGGTAAACCGAGTGCTAGAAATATAGCCAATGTAATGATGAATACAAATACGAATAAGGCAGTTACTAGTCCTGGATAACGGAATCGATTCACTCTATTTCCCTCCCTATTAGATCAGCCTATGTCCACATTCAAGGCAGAACTTCTGCCCAGGCTGTACCTCGGTCTGACATTGCCCGCATTGCAGTGTCGTGCTTGATCCGCATTCGGGGCAGAACTTCGCATTTGGCGCTACCATCGCACTGCATTGAGGACATGGAACACCTAATGGAGTTCCACATCGAGTGCAGCTGCGTGCATCCTTCGGATTATCAGCTTTGCAGTGCGGACAAGCATGATATGCATCGCCGCAGTGCGGACAGAACTTGGAGTTAGGTGACATCGGCTGACCGCAGCTATTGCAGGAAAGCGTGCTTGCGGCTGGCGCTTCGACCACCAAGGAGCTCCCGCAGCCCGAACAGAAACGGGCGTCCGAGTGGTTTGCTGTCTGACACTTGGCACAGATGCGCTGCTGACTGGAAGTAGTCATCTGGTTAGCCAATTGTGAGAACATGCCGCCGATCGGTTGCGCCATGCCGAAGCCCATTGCCGCGCCGATTCCTGCATCCATGATGGAAGAACCGGTGCCGGGGCTCTTCGCTGCTCCTTCGAGCGTGTCAAACGTCCGTTCCTGCTGATAGGTATAGCCGAGTATATCCATCTCCGCACGCTTAGCCAGTGCATCCTTCAACCGCATAGTGGCCGGGTCGTCGTCAGGAACGTTGATAGAGAGCACATTGAAGTTAAGGAGTCGAATGCCATACTCTGCGAATACAGGACCTACGCTTTCCTGCATATGCTTCGAGATATCTTCGACGTACGCATTAATGTCCAAGACGCTAATCTTTTTATGTACAAGGTAGCTTGATATGTACTTATTGATGTTCATCATAAGAATGCCGTTAAAGTATTTCCCTAACGTGTCATAATCAAATACACGAAGTGTGCCATTCAGCTTAATGAGAAACTGCCGCGCATTCTCGATCTGTACGCCATATTGCCCGAATCCTCTAACGGAGACGGGGAGCTGGTACTTAGGGTCCTGTAGTTGAATAGGGGATGGCGTACCCCATTTGATATCTAGAGAGTGTGCTTTATTAATGAACCAAACTTCAGCAGCAAATGGCGACTTGCCCCCAAACGGTAGATTAACGAAGGAGGACAGCAGCGGAATATTCTGAGTAGATAAGGTGTGTCGTCCAGCTCCGAACGAATCCAGCGCTTTACCGCCCTTAAAGAAGATCGCTTCTTGAGACTCGTTGACGATGAGCTGTGTCCATGTTGCAAGTTCCTCGCTTGGATATTTCCAGGCCAGAACACCTGCAGGGCCATTGAATTTGACGACATCTATGATTGCCATGCATATAACCCCTCTCACAATTCTATAAATTGCCTATCCAATATATTGTAATACGACCTAGGTCATATTTCGACTCAAATATGGAGTATTCGGGGAATATATTTTATATACTAACTCGAAGTATATTCCTATAAAAGGAAATAAATAAACATTTCGTATATGTTAGAATAAACAGTAAAGAATGGAGGAATTGATCACATGTCTAATCTGCCTAATTGTCCCAAATGCAACTCCGAATACACCTACGAAGATGGAAGCTTGTTGGTTTGCCCGGAATGTGCGCATGAGTGGAACCCGGAAACTGACAGCGGCCATCATGAAGATATCAAGGTTGTCAGAGACGCGAACGGCAACGTCTTGAATGACGGCGATACGGTAACGGTTATCAAAGATCTTAAAGTAAAGGGAAGCTCTTCAACCCTTAAGATAGGCACGAAGGTGAGAAATATCCGCTTGGTTGATGGAGATCACGATATTGATTGCAAGATTGATGGATTTGGAGCCATGAAGCTCAAGTCAGAATTTGTGAAAAAGGTATAGGCATCGCATTCAAACCCCTGAATCACAAGGTTAAAATAGATAAGAGGTTGTCCTAAAAGTCATTTTTCTCATGTCTTTTGGGACAACCCTTCTTTGTTTCTACACCAATAAGAAACCGCTCACCCAGTCGATGATACTGGATAAGCGGTTTTTTTATCCGATAGCACATACGGTGACAGCAAGGCCGT
The DNA here is from genome assembly GCF_058791835.1 of Paenibacillus sp. EB106-04-04-XG159. Taxonomy (NCBI): domain Bacteria; kingdom Bacillati; phylum Bacillota; class Bacilli; order Caryophanales; family Paenibacillaceae; genus Paenibacillus; species Paenibacillus sp. EB106-04-04-XG159. The sequence goes on from NZ_JBYTDY010000001.1 coordinate 145,717, forward strand.
ATGACCCGTCCTTGAACGGACACAGGGTCCGCTAGTATGGCGAATTAGCGGCGTTTGCTGCAAATAGCGGCTCGTGTGTCCGCTCCCGGCCCTTGTAGATAGCTATCGATTTTATCGAATAGCTACTTGATTGTTCCCGTGCCGTTGACCTTTACCTTTACATTTACCTTGATATCAGCATTAGATAAAACTTCACCCCAATCATCCTGAACTTTTTTCCATTGCGCATATTCATAGGCTCTCGCATACGGGCCAAGTCCGATCGGATCGATCTCCGCGTCTTGAAACTTCTTAATCAGTAGCTCAAATTTCTTCTGGAGCTCGTCTTGAATTTGTCGTTCCAACTCATGCATGCCTCTCTTGTAATCGTAGTCGAATAGGAACTCGTTCACGATAATTTTCATATTAACTCCTACATTGAATATAAACCTGCCATCCTCATAATCAGCCTTTGTCTTGACACTGATCTTATCTGGGAAGAAGCTCATTCTATTTTCGTGGAATAACCCCCCATTATGCTGATCTGGCAGAGTAATGGTAAACGTGAATAAGCCATCCGTTTCATGCTGTAAGATTCTTAAGAGCATGGTTTGATCATCATTGAGGGTCATTTTATATATACCCGATTCATCCAATAACGCTGTGCCCGTTACTTTAACATCACTGTCTCGTTTAAACTCAGTAATACTGGGAGTTACTCCTTTTTCCATATATTGACGACGAAGCTCTTGAAGTGATGTTTTAACGGTTATGTTTCGTTTATGGGAAGTATTAATCAGGTTCATCAAATATACAGGGAGACGCGGTTTGTCTTTAGGTTTAAGTGTGAAGATATCCGCAACGCGACCATCTACAAGGACAACACTAGTTAATGATGAGTTCTTTCCATCCCTATAAACGGTATCCAGGAGATTGAACCAATCCTCATGCTCAAACACTCGCTTGCCAATGAGTAAGACTTGAACCTTGCCTCGACTTGTCAAGGCTGTGATGGTGGCATCGAATTCTTGTCTTGATTGTCTGATCGAGATGGCCTTAACGACAGTCGTCTCTTCCTTCTCGATGGCTTCCTTCTGAAAGACTGGACTCGATGATGAAACAATAAGGTTGTTCTCATCATCAAGGTCTATTCCTAATAATAAGGAAAGTGATATGTTTTCAATGTCGATGCGATCTACACATCCAGAAAGGAGGAATAGTGACAACAGTAGACCATATAAGCAAACACGTTTCACTTGGATTCACTCCGTTGTAAGGAATTAAGCACACTTATATATAGGAAAAGCAGGATAGGAAATACATAGGCGGTCCCATTCCCTGCCTTACTAATGAACGTGATCACTTGTTCTGTCTGCTGCCATGAAGGATGAAGGAAGTAGATGAGTATGATGATCAGCAGCAACAATAGGGCACCGAAAGAACTAGAATCTTTTTTTCCAAGCAAATGAGCAGTGAAGAAAGCCATACCATGCATATATGGAATCCATGCAGTCGTAACCACGAACAAATATAGAGCCAAGAAAACCATGTCAAAGCGCTCGAGAAAGTGAAATTCGATATTTTTCAACAAGTTGAACACAGGCTGATTATAGGATGTGATCTCGTCAGGACTAAAAAAGGCAAAGCAAATCAAGGTGACTGCTAGATATAAGAAAAATGTAATGGTATTGGCAATGACGACTCCGCGAATAGCGAGATGCTTTTTCTGCAGAAAAGGGTATATGAAAAATATGACCTCGATGCCGAGGAAGGAAAAGGTGGCCGCTTGCGCTCCCTTAAATATAGGTCCCCAGCCTTCCTTGACGAATGGCAGCAGATTAATCCAGTGGCTGTCTTTCAAAGGAACCAGTAAGAATAAGAACACCGGAATAAACATATAAAAGACCAGCTCACAATACCGACCCAATATACGTATCCCTTTTCCAGCTATAAAAAACCCTGGGATTGCTAATAAGATCATAACCAGATAATCGGGAGTGAGAGGCAGAAACCATTGTTTAACGTATAGCATCGTCAATGTGAGTAAGCTATAGGTGAAAAATGCAAAGTAAAGGATATATGGAATGAGGAGAACCTTTCCGATAAACGTACCGAATAAGCGGATCGTCAGATCCGCTAATGTATCATCGGGATATCTTCTAAATATCAGCACGATGATGATACTGGCCGTTGCATTAATAACCCAGCCAAGGATAAGAGAGATCCAACCGTCTGTGCCAGCTTGTTCAGCCAGAACCTTAGGAAGAGAAAATATGCCGATCCCCACTTGGGTTCCGTGTATGATAAAGACAAATTGCATGAAAGTGATATCACTAAGTCCATATTTTTTCATGAGTTCTCTTCACCTCGCTGGCTGTTCTGTCTGACGGATTGCAGGTTGCCTTTACTTTCAGGTCGTTTGCTCATTGTAGATAGCTATCGATTTTATCGAATAGCTACTTGATTGTTCCCATACCGTTGATCGCTACCTTTACGTTTACATGGACATCTGCCTTAGATAAAGCCGCGCCCCAATCATCCTGCACTTTTTTCCATTGCACATATTCATAGGCTCTTGCAAACGGGCCAAGTCCAATCGGATCGATCTCCGCGGCTTGAATCTTCTTAATCAGCAACTCAAATTTCTTCTTGAGCTCGTCTTGAATTTGTTGTTCCAACTCATGAATGCCATTCTTGTCTTCAAAGTCGAATAGGCGCTCATTCACGATAATTTTCATCTTTACTCCAACATTGAATGTAAATCGGTCATCCACGTAATCTGTCTTTGTCTTGACACTGATCTTTTCAGGGTAGAAGCTTAATCTATTTTCGTGGAATAAACCCTTATTATGCTGATCTGGCAGAGTAAGGGTAAACGTGAACAAGCCATCCGTTTCATGCCGCAAGATTCGTAAGAGCATATTTTGATTAGGATTGAGGGTCATTTTATATATGCCCGATTCATCCAATAGTGCTGTGCCCGTTACTTTAACATCACTATCTGGCTTAAACGCAGTTATGCTGGGAGTTACCCCTTTTTCCATATATTGACGACGAAGCTTTTGAAGTGATGTATTAACGGTAATGTTTACTTTAAGGGAAGAATTAATTAGGTTCATCAAATATACAGGGAGACGCGGTTTGTCTTTAGGTTTAAGTGAGAAGATGTCCGCAACTCGACCATCTACCATGACAACAGTGGACAATGATGGATTCCTTCCATCCCTATAAATGGTATCCAGGAGATTGAACCAATCCTCATGCTCAAACACTCGCTTGCCAATGAGTATAACTTGTACCTTGCTTCGACTCGTCAAGGCTGTGATGGTGGAATCGAATTCTTGTCTTGATTGTCTGATCGAGATGGCCTTAACGACAGTCGTCTCTTGCTTCTCGATGGCTTCCTTATGAAAGACAGGACTCGATGATGAAATAATAAGGTTGTTCTCATCATCGAGGTCTATTCCTAATAACAAGGATAGTGATATATCTTCAATATCGATTCGATCTACACAGCCTGAAAGGAGGAATAGTGACAACAGTAGACTATATAAGCAAACACGCTTCACTGGGATTCACTCCGTTGTAAGGAATTAAGCACACTTATATATAGGTAAAGCAGGAGAGGAAATATATAGGAGATTCCATACCCTGATTTACTAATGAACGTGATCGCTTGTTCTGTCTGATGCCATGAAGGATGACGGAAGTAGATGAGTATGATGATCAGCAACAACAATAGAGCACCGAAAGAACTAGAATCTTTTTTCCCAAGCAAATGAGCAGTATTAATGGCCATTCCCATCATATATGGCATCCAAGAGGTCGTAACTACGAACAAATATATAGCCAAAAAAACCATGTCAAAACGCTCGAGAAAGTGGAATTCGATATTTTTCAACAAGTTGAACACGGGCTGATTATAGGATGTGATCTCGTCAGGACTAAAAAAGGCAAAGCAAATCAAGGTGACTGCCAGATATATGATAATTGTGATGGTATTGGCAATGACGACTCCGCGAATAGCGAGATGTTTTGTCTGCAGCAAAGGGTATATGAAAAATATGACCTCGAAGCCGAGGAAGGAATAGGTAGCCGCTTGCGCTCCTTTTAATATAGGTCCCCAACCTTCCTTGACGAACGGAAGCAGATTAATCCAGTGGCTGTCCTTCAAAGGAACCAGCAAGAATAAGAACATCAGGATGAACATGTAAAAAACCAGCTCACTATACCGACCTAATATACGAATCCCTTTTCCAGCTATAAAAAAACCAGGAATTGTCAATAAGGTCATGACCAGATAATCGGGAGTGAGAGGCAGAAACCATTGTTTAACGTATAGCATCGTCAATGTGAGTAAGTTATAGGTGAAAAATGAAAAGTAAAGGATAAATGGAATGAGGAGCACCTTTCCGATAAACTTACCGAATAAGCGGATCATTAGATCCGCTAGTGTATCATCGGGATATCTTCTAAATATCAGCACAATGATGATACCGGCAATTACGTTAATGAGCCAGCCAAGGACAAGGGAGATCCAGCCATCTGTACCAGCTTGTTCAGCTAGAAACTTGGGAAGAGCAAACATTCCAATTCCCACTTGGGTCCCGTGTATGATAAAGACAAATTGCATGAAAGTGATATCACTAAGCCCATATTTTTTCATGAGTTCTCTTCACCTCGCTGGCTGTTCTGACTGTTCTGTCTGACGGATTGCAGGTTGCCTTTACTTTCAGGACGTTTACTCATCTTCCATATAGGAAGACGAATAAATGCATCCTTCATATTAGCAATTCTCCACGGTGCCAAAGGGCTTCCATAAGGGGTTCCCAACGATTCAAGAGATACGAAATGTACAGTCAAGATGATTGCTCCCGTAACAATCCCCACAATTCCGAACATGGAAGCTAATATCATCATAGGGAACCGAAGCAGCCGAATTGCCGCACCCATATCATAGTTAGGAATAATAAAGGATGCGATCGCTGTAGTAGCAACGATAATGACCATAATATTGCTGACAAGTCCTGCTTGCACAGCAGCCTGACCGATAACGATACCTCCTACTATGCCGATGGTTTGACCGATGGCAGTAGGCAGTCGAATGCTCGCTTCTCTCATCATTTCGATCGTAATTTCCATTAGAATAGCCTCAAAGAATGGCGGGAATGGAACAACCGCTCTTGTCTGGGCAATCGATAGAATGAACTGCACCGGAATTACCTCATAATTGAATGAGATCAACGCAATATACGTTGCAGGCAAGAACAGAGCAACTCCTAGAGCAAAGAAACGGAGAATTCGAATAAATGAAGCAATGAGCCATCGGCTATTGTAATCATCCACACTTTGAAAGAAAGAGATAAAGCTTGCAGGAGCAACCATTACCGAGGGAGATCGGTCTACAACAACAATGAATTTGCCTTCCAGAATATTGGCTGCGGATGTGTCTGGTCTCTCTGTTAACAGGAGCTGAGGAAAAGGTGAATACGTATTATCCTCAATGAATTCCGCTAACTCGCCTGTATTGGTAATGGCATCTACATCAATTTGATTAATTCTCTTTTCAAGTTCCTCGAGTAGAGTTGGGTTAGCCACATCAGCCAAATATAATATCGAGACTTTTGTTTTACCGCGTCGGCCTACGGTAAGCTCTTTGATCTTGAGTTCTCGGTTAGGGATATATCTGCGAATCAGTGCGATATTTTGACTCCCTGATTCGACAAAGCCTAGATGAGCCCCGCGAAGAGATGCTTCAATCTTAGAGTCCTCGACGCTCCTCTGAGGACCTCCCTTCGTAGCATAGATACTGGCATGGGTCTGCCCATCGATAAATAGCACACTATCCCCTTGCAGAATGGCATCTTCAATCTGATTCCAATCCGATACGTCAAGAATGCTGCCCAGACTGACCTGGGGTGCTTGAATCTGCTGTTCTGATGTTCCGTGAATCAGTTCACGAAGGATGTTGTTGTTAATCGCTTGCTTATCGACCATGTTGTCCAAGTATACAAGCGATGCATGATTAGTTCCTGCTTGGTCGGCTTGGATCGGACGAATGACCAATTCTGGAGTTAGATCGAACAATTGCTTAAGGTGGATTAAATTAGCGGTAAGTTCGGAGCTAATAGGAACAGTCTGCTGAGAAGAGCTGCTGTTATTAGGTGCTTGATACTTTGTATTGCGTTCTCCCATCAATCGCTTTATTAACGAAAACATATGTAATCACCCTGTCCTGAGCTGTCTGTTAGATATTGAATGATACCATCAAGGTTTTCCAGAAAGGGGTGGAATAATACCTTTAATCAGTGGTTGCTCCGTTAGGGCGCTCAGTGGTATGCTGGGCGTTTTTTTGTTGCCTCATCATCTAGCTCGCTACTTAGAAAAATATGGCTTGATTGGTGAATGATCATATGTTACATTGTTATTAACCAATTGATAATATCAAAATGATAATAAGAGGTGCTTGCCATGGAACCACTTAATAAACAAGGGCTAACGGAAGCGGAATTCCTGAAGCAGTATGATGCAGGAGAGTATGAACGCCCCTCCGTTGCCACAGACATAGCGGTGTTCACTGTTTCTAGCGAGGAGGAAGACAACTATCGGAAGCTGCCGGAGAAGAGCTTGAAGCTGCTCATGATTAAGCGCGGCGAGCATCCCTACATCGGACAGTGGGCGCTTGCCGGAGGGTTCGTTAAACCCCACGAGACGACGGAGCAGGCTGCCCAGCGGGAGCTTGCGGAGGAGACCGGGGTTAGCGATGTATATCTGGAGCAGCTGTACACGTTCAGTGACCCTGGCCGCGACCCGAGAACGTGGGTCATCTCTTGCTCCTACTTGGCGCTGGTGGACAGCAGCAAGCTTACGATTCAGGCAGGCGATGATGCCTCTGACGTCGCATGGTTCGATGTCCAATATAAGCTCCTGCGAGAAGTGAAGGAGATGCTGCCAACGGGCAGTGTAAAGCAATCGAACTGGCTCTTAACCCTGTCCCACGGCGACATACGACTCGAAGCAGAGATCGTATGCACGAAGACGGCTGCTGAATTTGCTGTAACGACTGACTATTCCGTGGCGGCATCGAATCAGATTGCATTTGACCATGCCAAGATCATTGCCTATGCTATCGAACGACTGAGGGGCAAGGTGGAATACACGAATATTGCTTTCAATCTCATGCCCGCGCTGTTCACCTTAACGGAGCTTCAGAAGGTATACGAGATCCTATTGGATAAAGAGCTGTTGAAGGCGAACTTCAGACGCAAGATCGCGGAGCTCGTCATCGAGACAGATCAGTACACTCAGCATGCAGGGCATCGACCTTCGCGATTATTCAAACGGAACATGGAGGGATTAGGATGAATGACAGATGGAGCTGGAGAGGCTGGAATCTGTATGAAATGGTATGGTTAGCGCTGTTCTCCAGCGTAGCTATTGTATTGACGGTATTGACGAAGGACTCGCTGTTTGGATTCACGGTATTCTTCACAGGTGTGTGGTGCGTCATGCTGGCGGCTAAGGGTAACCTGATGACATATGTATTCGGTATGTATAATACATTCGGCTATGCCTATCTGTCGTATACGAACGGACTATTCGGAGAAGTGATGCTGAACCTGCTGTTCTTCGTTCCGATGAATGTGATCGGGTTCATCATGTGGAAGAAGCATCAACATGGCGGCAAGCTAGCAATGCGGCAAATGAACATCCGAGGCGTGCTTATGGTAATCATCGCGTGTGTGGTCGGCAGCGCAGGACTCGGCTTCGGGCTGTCCTTTATTCCAACTCAGAATTCACCGTACATTGATGCAACAACGACCATTCTCTCGATCATCGCTACGTTTCTAATGGTAAGACGATATAAGGAACAATGGTTGGTCTATATCATTCTGAATATATTTACCGTGCTGTTATGGATCATTCGAACGCTCGATGGCAGTCCGGACGGCATGCTGATGATCGTGATGTGGAGCGCCTACTTAATCAATGCGATCTACGGTTACTACAATTGGAGCAAGGGTGCTAGGGAGGCGGCGTTATGAAGACGTTAGGATTAACATTAGGAAAATTTGCTCCGCTTCATAAGGGCCATCAATTCATGATCGAGACGGCGCTGAAGGAAGTCGATGAACTGATTGTCGTCATTTATGATACAGAAGTAACCACAATTCCGCTTCAAATCCGGGCGAATTGGATTCGCGAGCTGTACCCGACGGCAAGAGTGATCGAGGCTTGGGACGGACCAGACGGTTACTCGAATGATAGGGAGCACGAGATTAGAGAAGAGCAATATATTCTTGGACTGCTAAATGGTGAGCAGGTCACACACTTCTACTCCAGCGAGTTCTATGGCGAGCATATGAGTCTAGCGTTAGGGGCGATAGATAGAAGAGTAGATGAACCGCGCGCGCAGGTGCCTATTTCTGCTACAATGATCCGTTCGAATCCCTATGAGCATCGGTCGTATATAAGCGATATTGTATACCGCGATCTCATTACGAAGGTGGTGTTCGTAGGGGCGATGTCCACCGGGAAGTCGACGATAACAGAAGCGCTGGCTGCGCGGTACGAGACAACCTTCGCTAGTGAGTATGGTCGGGATTACTGGACAGAGCATCAGGTGGATCGAAGAATTGGCCTAGCGGCATTCGACGAGATCGCAGTTGGGCATATCGAGCGGGAAGAGAAGGCGCTGCTTGAAGCGAATCGCTATCTGTTTGTCGATACGAATGCGATCACGACGTATATGTTTGCGCTTGATTATCATGGGCGGGCGCCGGAGCTGTTAACCCGATTGGCATTGGAAAATGCAAAGCGATACGACCTCTTCTTCCTATGTGATGACGATATTCCATATGACGACACATGGGATCGGAGCGGCGATCAGAAGCGCCACATATTCCATAAACAGATTATCTCGGATCTGAAGGAGCGGCGGATTCCATACATCACGCTGCGGGGCAGTCTGGAGGAACGCATGCGGAAGGTGGATGAAGTGCTGGCTGATTATACGCCTTACAGCAATTATTTTGGAAGTAATAGATAAGTAAAGGGAGGGATGCGGAATGTATCTCCTGCATGAATTGCAGCAAGATTACCAGCGGGGAATGAAGCTGAAGTTTTTGTTCTTCTGGGGGCATCGTCCATCCGCCGATGGGAGCATCACGAAGAGCTGCTTGAGCCAATGGTGGAAATGCCGATTCACCCTCGATGGAATCACATACAGCAGTGCGGAACAATATATGATGGCTGAGAAGGCAAGGCTGTTTCAGGATCATAACATATACAATCAGATTATAGCTTCCCATGATCCTAAGCGGGTTAAAGCCTTGGGGAGACAAGTGCGTGGATTCGATGCGGAGCTATGGGACCAGCACCGATATGATATTGTCGTACGCGGCAATTACGCGAAATTTTCACAAGATAAGCAGTTTAGAGACTTCTTATTAGGTACGAAGAATCGAGTGCTGGTAGAGGCGAGTCCAGTAGATCGGATATGGGGAATCGGAATGGCAGCGGACCATGAATCAATTGAGAATCCGATGCTGTGGAAGGGTCAGAATCTATTGGGATTCGCCTTAATGGATGCTAGGCAGATGCTGTTGGAAGCGGGGAGCGTCGAATAGATGCAACCGAGGCATGATTCGCGCATTTCAGAGGAAGATCGAAGCAACCGTGTAAGCAGCTAACTGCCTTTCATACCGTTAATGTGAAAGTATTGCTTTTGGAGGGAAGCTAACTGCAAAAGATACAGTTATTTATGGGTATCAAGGCGATGACTGCCTGTTGCCACCATTTTAACTGCAGAAAATGCAGTTATCCCCCCCTAATCCGTTATTTCGAGTAAAATTAACTGTACAAAGTGCATTAAGATAAAGCCGCTGATGGTTATTCCAACCCGTCAGCTTGTGAAGGAGCATGTCCGAGTGGGGAAGACCACTAGGGGATAGCTCCTTTGTGCCGTATCGTTATGACCTATTACAGGAGGCGCCCTGATGAATTCCATCTCGAAGGTAATTGAACAGTTCAAGCTCAATGTACTGCATATTGAAGGTGTGCCGGAGTCCTTCAGTTCAGAGGTGTATAAGCTAACCCTTATAAATCAAGAAACGGTGTACGCCAAGATTCCGTATAACAAGGACAAGCTCATTCGTGAATATCAGATGCTGAATCTGCTGCAAGAGGTCATCCCCGTTCCGAGAGTATTGGACATGTGGGATGGCGACGACACAACTACAGGCGCCTTGTTGCTGTCGGCGATTGAGGGTGTGCCATGTACAGGTGCCGTGGATCATAAGCTCGCATATCAGATCGGGATGTATCACGCCATACTTCATGAGGTCGCCATGCCGGGTTACGGCTCTTATACTGCTGAAGGTTACACCTTATTGGAGCCGAATGATTGGAGAACGTACATTCAAGATAAATTTGAAACATGGAAAGAACCGTGCAAGGAGATCCTGGATCCTGAATTGTACGAGAGATGCGTGGTTCATTTTGACGGCGTGTACAAGGCGCTGCCTGCACCTGACGGCCCTCGTGCCGTTCATATGGACTTTCGACTGGGCAATATTCTTGTGAACGATAACGGGGTCGCAGGGATTATTGATTACGAGAGCGCAAGGGGCGGATCAACGGAAATCGACTTTACGAAAGTCAATCGATACATATGGGAAGCGGACCCGAGCATGAGACTGCCTTATATTCAGGGATATGAGTCGATTCGTCCGATGGTTGAGCTGGAAGCGGTGCTGCCATTTTACAATTTCTATGATGCATTCGGTGCGGTGGATTGGTGTAAAAGGCGGGGGATCGAGAAGAATCAGGAGTTTCTTCAGGAAAGTGTGTCCACGCTGTGGAGAGCAGTTATGCCTAATGACATTGACTTTCGGAAATAATATGAGATATATTATCCAGTAATACAATTACGACAAAAGCGAAGAAGAGAAAGAGTACCATGGCGATGTCTTTCTACAGAGAGCCCCGGTTGGTGAAAAGGGGTAAAGAATAACCGTGGGAATATGGTCTCTGAGCTGCGCATCGAAGCCGCTATGCGGTTGTAGGCTGCGCCGGAACCTGCATCCGTTACTGTGCTAGGGTATAAACGCAAGCGCGTCGTACCTGAAGAGATGAATGCTGCAAGGCATTGATAAAGTTGGGTGGTACCGCGTGAGCACAGCTCTCGTCCCTTTGGGATGAGGGCTTTTTTTGTTTTTTCATAAAAAAAAGGAGGGCTTTACGATGGCGAATATTTTTATTGGCGGGGCATGGCCTTATGCAAACGGATCCTTACATCTAGGACGATTGGCAAGCTTACTTCCGGGAGATGTGCTGGCGCGATATTATCGGGCGAAAGGAGAGAAGGTGCTCTATGTATCGGGCAGCGACTGTCACGGTACGCCAGTTGCCGTGCAAGCAATTCAGGAGGGGGTTACTCCGGGTGATATCGCAGATCGATATCATCAGGAATTCTCCGAGTGCTTCGAGCGGTTGGGATTCACCTATGATCTGTACACACGCACGAATCAACCCTTTCATCACCAAGTCGTCCAGGAGTTGTTCCTGAATCTGCTAGACAATGGGCATTTGTACAAGAAAACAATACAGCAAACGTATTGCGAAACAGACGGAAGGTTCTTACCTGATCGATACGTTGAAGGCACCTGTCCGGTGTGCGGGAACCGTGCCCGCGGAGATCAATGCGATTATTGCTCGACGCTTCTCGACCCTGCGGACTTAACGGATAAGACTTGCAAGATATGCGGCAATCCGCCTGTTGAGCGTCCGACTGAGCATTATTACTTGGCGCTGTCTCGTTTCCAAGCTGAATTGACCGAATATGCAGAGAAGGCTCAGGGCTGGAGAGACAATGCGGTGCAGTTGACGGGGCGGTACTTGGAAGAAGGGCTCCAAGATCGCGCTGCGACGAGAGATCTGACATGGGGTGTCGATGTTCCGGTGGCAGGGTTCGAAGATAAGAAGATCTACGTATGGGTTGAGGCGGTTAGCGGGTATCTGTCGGCCAGTAAACAGTGGGCTGCTGAGACAGGTGGAAGCTGGGAGTCCTTCTGGGTGGATGAAGATGAACAACCGAAGCAGATCACAGCTTACTACGTGCACGGTAAGGACAACATACCATTTCATTCACTCATATGGCCTGCTGTGCTCTTGGGTGCAGGGGGGCTTCATCTGCCCGATCAGATCATTTCATGCGAATATGTGACCCTGGAAGGGAAGAAGATCTCCACAAGCCGCAATTGGGCGGTGTGGGTGCCAGACGTGCTGGCTCGTTATCATCCGGATTCGATTCGATACTTCCTGATCGCGAACGGTCCGGAGAAGCGGGATACCGACTTCTCTTGGAGAGAGTTTATCTATAGCCACAACGGGGAGCTGCTGGGCGCCTATGGGAACTTCGTGAACCGAACGCTGGCGTTCATCGAGAAGTCGTATGAGGGGCGTGTTCCCGAAGGCGATCTTAGCGAAGCGTGGAAAGAGGAGATCGAGAAGGTGTATGCAGAGTCAGGGGCGCTGATCGAAGGAGGACATCTGAAGGGAGCGATTGAGCACATATTTGCTTTTATTCGCCAAGCCAACAAATACTTTGACGAACAGCAGCCTTGGGTGCAGATTAAGGCGGATCGAGAAGCTTGCGGCGCTACTTTGTATACATGTGTGCAGATCATCGCGAATCTGGCTAACTTGCTGCAGCCGTTTGTTCCATTTTCCTGTGAGAAGATCAGAACATTCTTGACTCTTGACCAACCGGCTTGGAAGCTGGTTGCAGTTCCGGCTAATCGGCAGATCCAGAGCTTGGAGCTGCTGTTTGAGCGTATCGATGTAAGTCGGATTGAGGAAGAGACCAAACAGCTAGAGAAGCAAAGACGGCCATAGAATCGTTAGAGCGACCACCTAAAGCGGGGCCTAGATGGTGGTCGCTTTATACGCTGCAGGTGTCATTTTTAATTGTGGACAACCAGATCGAAGGTCTCGGCAGGGCGAATCTTAGTAAAATAGTAGTCCTCAGCTGGGTCCCACCTTACATGCCACGCCGCATCCTCACTGCCTTCTCGCAGGTTATGTCTCACATATCGGACTTCAGGCTTCACATTCACGAGGATGGAGAGATTAACGATGTCAGACAGATCGGGGAGGCCGCTGTAGATTCCGTCAAGAATGATCACCTTAGCGGGTAATTTGCTTACCCGATGAGCTGCAAGTCCATCCGATGCTTCCAGTGAATACGGATGATACTCCGCGATCCGGCCTGCTAGTAACGGCTCTATCACTTCACGGCGCACTCGCTGCCAATCGATGCACTGTCTGCATCTTTGCTCTGGAGTACAGATATCCCACTCGGCATCGGCGATCGTCGCAACGAAGAAGTCGTCACACGGTATGACGGTTGTCTCCACAGGTAAAGCGGAGGCCACTGCTGCAGCCAACGTCGATTTTCCTGCGCCGCTTCCTCCATCTAACGCCACAACCAATGTGTTAATAGTGTGACTGATGCGTTGGTTGATTTCGAGTATGATGTCCTGTACCGCTCCTTCTGCTGCAGGTGTCCGATGACCATGTTCTATAGGTTCCACATGTTTCACTCCTAGTTCATCAATAGATGGGCGAAGCAATCCACTAATCCCGTGCCGCCGCTAATAGACGAGCAGTTTACTGCGGATAATGGAGAATTTATAATAATAAGGTATGATGTCCACTATACAAATGTAGCATGACCTAGCGGATTCTGCAGTTATACGATGGATTGCGGCTAGTCTGAAACGGTCAACATAAGGAGTGATGGATGTGAGTGAGGCGAACACAAAGACTATTATTGATAAGTTAAGTTTGAATAAATATCCGACAAAGGCGATTCTGAACCTCCCTGACGATGTTCAAGACTTTGAAGGAATGGAATATGACGCATCTATTCAGAAAGAGAAGTATGACCTTATCTTTATGTTTATTTTTAGTCTAGAGGAATATGCGGAACGATTGCGATTCGTCGTGGATAACCAATTGCTCAAGGATAAGGGATATCTATTCTTTGCTTATCCGAAGAAAAATAATAAACAATATGAGCAGTACATCGACCGCGACAGCTTCTTCCCGAAGATACCGATCGATGATGACGGCTATGTGCTGGAGAGCAGCATTAAGTTTTCGCGAATGGTGAGCTTTAATGAAGTGTTTACGGTTATAGGGCTGAAGTGTGAGCCTAAGAAAGCGAAGAAAACGGCGAGCTCAAAGGCGAGCCAGTGCGTCGACGATTATATCGTGCATGTTGACGATATTAAACAGTATTTGAGCCGCAATGAGGATCTATTGCGTATCTACAACGAATTGACATTCGGCTATCAGAAAGATTGGGCGCGGTATGTGTACAGCGCGAAGCGGGCAGAGACGCAAGAGAAGCGTTTGCTGGAGATGGAGACTATTCTGGGCGAAGGATATAAATCAATGGATCTATATAGAAGAAATAAATAATCAGCCGTTGTATCGGATGCTGTTAAACATGAAGCTCGCATGGACGATGAAGAACGTCTATTGCGGGCTTTTTACGTTCATGAAGCCTTGAGGTACTTACTTATTGACAGTGAGTAATGAGCATGGTATATTTATCTCGAAATAAAGATAATACATTTAGAGATAATAAGTCCTATATACAGACTCAACTATATAACGGAGGTATACACAATGAACCATTTGAAAGGTGTTCACCATGTTACAGCTATTACGAGCAGCGCGGAGAAGAATTACGATTTCTTCACGCATGTGCTAGGTATGCGGTTAGTGAAGAAGACGGTCAACCAGGATGATATCCAGACGTATCACTTATTTTTCGCGGATGATAAAGGCAGCGCAGGTACAGACATGACGTTCTTCGACTTCCCCGGCATTCCGAAGGGCATCCATGGCACGAACGAGATCTCCAAGACTTCCTACCGAGTACCGACAGACGCGTCGTTAGACTACTGGGAAGCGCGCTTTAATCGTCTGGGTGTGAAGCATGACGGCATTCAAGAGCAATTCGGCGAAAAGACGCTGTCTTTCGTTGATTTTGATGACCAGCAGTATCAATTGATCTCAGACCAGAACAATAAGGGTGTACCTTCAGGTACTCCGTGGCAGAAAGGGCCGATTCCACTGGAGCATGCAATTACTGGCTTGGGACCAGTCTTTGTGCGGATCGCGAACTTCGAATATTTCAAGGAAATGCTGGAGAAAGTGCTGTTGTTTAGAGAAATAGATCAGGCAGGATCGTTCCATCTGTTTGAAGTGGGCGAGGGGGGCAATGGCGCACAAGTCATCGTCGAGCATAATGCTGCTCTGCCTCAAGCGCAGCAAGGCTTCGGCACTGTTCACCATGCGGCATTCCGTGTGGGGGATCGCCAAGTGCTGGATGAATGGACGGATCGACTCGACAGCTTCGGATTCCCGAACTCCGGGTATGTGAATCGTCATTTCTTTGAATCCTTGTACGCGCGGGTGGCGCCGCAGATCCTGTTTGAATTCGCAACTGACGGTCCGGGCTTTATGGGAGATGAGCCTTACGAAACACTTGGCGAGAAGCTGTCGCTTCCCCCATTCCTAGAGCCGAAGCGCGCGCAGATTGAACAATTGGTTCGTCCAATCGATACGGTGCGCAGCACTAAAGAATACGTGAAAGAATAACGAATGCTTAAGCATTAGAAGGGGCTGCCCCATTTCCCATATGTGGATGTTATGGCTGGAACATCTCCTTTGATATCCATTGGCAGATCGAGTTGGTCCATGGTATATTGAATGCTCACAAGAAATTATACGGGGGCTGTTCCGATGTCATTCTCATGACTTCCGGGACAGCCTCTTTCCGCTTGACGAATGGTGTCGATATGTGTCGTAATGTATAATGTAACAATAACTGGTACTATTAATTTGATTACGATCACGATCACTTACTTACATTTGGTGGTGCATTTGCTTTGAAGCATACGGTTGATGACAACAATGACTTTAACCTCAGATCCATACTCATCCATGAGGAAACAGGAGCCTGTCATAAGGACTTTCTAGAGCTGTTCTTAGCATGGAAGCTAGCAGATTTGCCGAGATCGAGGGAGACATTCTCGGTTATTCGTATTGCAGTCCGTGAGAATCAAGAGCAGCCAAGCGCGTATCATGACGTATTCAGCCGCCTAGGACTATTCTTATCTGGTCAGCTTCGGAAGACGGATCTACTCTTTGAAACAGAGAATAATGAGCAGTTCATTCTGGTATTGATGCATACAGGCGAAACAGAAGCGGCGTATTTTATGAAGAGAATTCAGATGGCATTATTACGAGAAGAGGAGCTGCTATCGAGAGTTCAGTGTATAGGCGGAATGGCCGCCGTTCGCAATCCGAACACGACGTATCAAGACATCATGGACTCCATCACTCAAGCGCTGGAGCTCGCTATGGAGAAAGAAGCCTTTCATCTGGAACAAGGTGTTATTGAAGCGGCGCCGGATACGAGACAGATCAGGGTCACGATCATCGATGATGATGTCATCACGCAGAATATCGTAACCAATCTCATCGAGGGGCTTCAACTCGACAATACGACCTTCGATATTCAAACCTTTAATGACGGCAGCAGCTTCATTAACTCCAATCGCTATTATTCATCTCATACGCAGATTATATTTCTGAGCGACATATTGCCCCAGCGGGATGGAATGGAGGTTCTGAAGGACCTGCGCCAGATGCCGAATTCAGATAAATACCTGATCTTTATGCTGGGCAGCCGCAATACAGAGAATGAAACCATATATACGCTTGAAAATGGTGCCGATGATTATATCGCGAAGCCGTTTAACATCAAGCTGCTGCAGGCGAAGGTCAAGCGCATGATCAAGAGGTTAGCGTCATGGTAAGCAGAGAGATCGTCATATTAAGTGTATGCATATCTGCACTGCTGATCCTGACACTTGCTATATTCTGTTACATCACCGTTCTCAAATGGTTGGATAACAGACAGAATGCCTACAACCAATCCTTCGCGAAGCGTAATAGCACGCTGTTATATCAATATCTGGTGCACGGCGAGTCATCACGGCTGATTGTTCCGGATTCCAAGGCTTCCTTGCAGGCTATGGAGCAGCTGTTGAATCGCTACTTAAGAGTCGTACAGGGGGAAGAGATTCAGCAGAGGGTAAAGTCATTTGCAGAAATGTACTTTACAACGCATTATCGGCGGCGCATGAAGAGCAAGAAGTGGAGCTATCGAATGAACGCGCTGTATTCGATCTTAGAATATAGGATGGACACGCTCACCACAGAACTGGAAGAGATGATGGAGCGGCCCAAGCGTGTATCGAGTGAAGAGTATGTGCTGATGTGCAAAATATCGGTGAGTACTCGTCATCACGACTATTTATCCTATATCTTGCAGTCGCCTGCAGCGGTATCTCCTTCAGAATACCGCCAGCTTACGGCCATGATGTCAGATGTTCAATTCCGTGAAACGATGAACCAGTTTGCCAACCTGCCTGCTGACTTTCAATACAGCTTAATCGACATGGTGAGTATTCAGATGAAGTATGAGTATATACCGATTCTGGAGAATCTCGTATTTGACCAACCTGATACGGATCATGCAGAGCAGCGCATTCGAATACTCAAGGCCGTCGCCAATCTTGGCTACACGGACGATGTGATGCGCTACACCTCATTCGTCACGTCTCCTCAATGGGAAGAACGCCTGATGGTTGCCAAGCTGCTGGGTTCGGCAGGAACGTCGGAAGCTATGCCATATCTAGCTATGCTTATTGAGGATTCATCTTGGTGGGTTCGCAATCAAGCGGCTCAAGCGCTGTCGAGATCCAAGGATGGGGATCAGATCTTGAGCGAGCTAACATAACTAGAATTCAACAGTTGAGGATAAACAACCTATGATCGAAACGATTTGGCAAACTATTTTATATTTTTTCAGCATGTTCGTCGTGTTCTATACAATGGGCGTCAGCCTGTTTTATCTAGTCATGATTCTATTCGCGTCTCTCTCTATGTTTAGAGAACATAAGCTGAATAGCTATCTTGCGCATAAAGAGCTTAATGAGATTACGTATACCAAGCCTGTGTCTATCCTGATCCCAGCTTATAACGAAGAGGTAGGAGTTATAGGCAGCGTTCGATCTCTGCTGAGCTTAACCTATCCGCAGATCGAGGTCATTGTGATTAATGATGGCTCAACAGACAGCACGTTAGAGAAGATGGTGGATCATTTTCAGATGGTTCAGGTGAATCCGGACACGAGACAGCTCCTTCATACGAAGCCTGTAAGAGCGGTGTATCAATCTGAACTGCTTCCGAACCTCTATATGATCGATAAGGAAAATGGCGGAAAGGCGGATTCGCTGAATACCGGCATTAATCTTGCTCATTATTCGCACTTCTGTTCGATCGATGGGGATTCGATATTGGAAAGAGATTCATTGACCAAGGTCATGAAGCCTATTATCGATTCAAATGAAGATGTTATAGCGTCAGGCGGAACGGTTAGAATCGCGAACGGCAGCGATATTCAGATGGGTGTCGTGCAGAATATTAAGCTTTCCAGCAAGCCGCTCGTCATTTATCAGATCGTCGAATATATTAGAGCCTTTTTAATCGGAAGAATTGGTCTAAGCCGACATAATCTGTTGTTGATCATATCTGGCGCATTTGGAGTATTTTCGAAGGAATGGGTTGTGGAAGCGGGCGGGTATTCCGCCAATACACTTGGTGAAGATATGGAGCTGGTCGTTCGACTGCAGCGGATCATCAAGGAAAAGAAGCTGAATAAGCGTATTGTATTTGTTCCGGATCCCGTATGTTGGACGGAAGCGCCGGAAACGATGCGTGATCTGCGAAGACAGCGCAATCGATGGCATCGCGGCTTGCTCGAGAGTCTATCGGCACACCGCAGGATGTTCCTTAATCCGCGTTACGGTTCCATTGGGATGGTGTCTATTCCGTATTTCTGGATCGTCGAGTTCTTGGGTCCCGTCGTGGAGCTCGGAGGATATATATTCATTATCATCTCCTTTATCTTAGGGAACCTCTATTATGAGTTTGCGGTACTGCTGCTGCTCGTCCTGATCTTGTACGGCTCTATCATTTCACTGTTGGCGATGCAACTGGAGCAGTGGAATCTGCGCAAGTATTCGAGCTATAAAGATGTGCTGAAGCTTTATTTCTATTCATTGACTGAAATTATATGGTATCGCCCGCTAACTGTCATATGGAGGGTCGAGGGAATTATTCAATTCTTCTTCCGCAAGCGTTCTTGGGGTGAAATGAAACGAAAAGGACTGTCCTCATGAAAAATGTTGATGTGATCAATAAGAAGTGGGTTGTTATCCTAACGTTTGTCTTAGTCCTTCTGGTCTTAACTTCGCCGTTCTGGCTATGGTTCCTGAAGCCGTCAACTTCACTGAACGTGCTCATCTTCGATAAGACGGTTCCAGACGATACCTATAGGCACCATAAGGGATTAACCTGGCTGCTGAACAATGAGAAGATCAAAACCGAATCGGGTGAACCTTATAATCCAGCTTCCGACTATGTTGGTTTCAAGCCGCTTCAAGGCAATAGCTACAGTATCGATAAGCTCCCGAGCAGCTTGGATGCATACGATCTCATCTACTTGGCGGATATGTACGGGGTCGAGGAGCAAGAGGCCAAGCCTCATAATGGGCTGCAGCAAATGGAGTATGAGGCGATCCGCGACCACCTGTTGAAGAAGGGCGGGACATTAATCGCGGAATATAATCTGTTCGGTCCATCCACCACTACTGAAGTCAAGAAGAATATGTATACGCTGCTTAACGCACAGTGGACAGGCTGGACGGGAAGGTATACAAGTGATCTGGCAGGCGCGGATATCCCTGCCGCAGTGAAGGCTCGATATGAGGAAGAATCGGGCAAGCCTTGGACCTATAGCGGGGAAGGCATCCTGCTGCTGAATGAGAATCATAACGATGTTCTCGTATTGACGAAGGAAGATATTGAGGCTAATGGAACGCCAGTTCAATTCTCGTACACGGATCAAGGCAGGGAGCAGTTAGGACTAGCCGATGAAGTCGCTTATCGAGGCTGGTTTGATATTATGGAACCGGCTGATCCGAATGAAGTACTGGCAACCTATAAGCTTGGAGTGACGGCTTCAGGTCAAGATAAGCTTAAAGAACACTCCATTCCGCTTGAGATTCCCGCCGTTATTCATCATCAGAATAATCGGTATGCGAGCTATTATTTCTGCGGGGATTACTTGAATCAAGGAGAGATACCCGAATTGTATGAGAGCTTCTTCTACGCGAATCTTAAGAAGCTGCCTAACTGGCATGGTGAAGAAGATGAATTCTATTGGAAGGCTTATGTGCCCCTGATAAAGGAGATTCTGCGCAACGGACTTCATGTGCCCGCGGAGCCTGCTGTAGTCGAGCATCAGACGGATAACGGCGTAACCTACAATGCCCGTTCGCAAGGCAAGGGGCTTCAGATTCTAAAGGATGGCCAATGGGTAGACTTCACGGTGAAGGGCGTTAACATAGGCATGGGCAAGCCAGGCGTATTTCCTGGTGAAGCGGCGATTACTCGAGACGAGTATTACCGCTGGTTCCAGCAGATTGGCGCGATGAACGCCAACTCGATTCGGGTGTACACGCTGCAGCCTCCAGGATTCTATGAGGCCTTGTATGAATATAACCAGACGGCCGCTAATCCGTTGTACTTGTTCCATGGTGCATGGGTGCTGGAAGAAGAACTGGTAGATACGCAGGACGCTTATTCGGATCGGGTCACCGAGCCATTTTACGAGGAGATTCGAAATGTAGTCGATGCGGTACATGGCAATGCGGAGATTGCGGAGCGAAAGGGACATGCTTCGGGTCAGTATAAGTACGATGTATCGCCCTACTTGTTAGGGTGGATCATCGGAATTGAATGGGATCCGTTTGTGGTTCAGAACACGAATGCGAACCATAAACAAGCGAAGCAGCTTCAAGGCCAATATGTATATACCCAGGACGCCTCGCCGTTTGAGCTGTGGCTGGCTAATAGTATGGAATATACGGCTTCCTATGAAGCGGATCGTTATAACCAGCAGCATCTGCTAAGCTTCACGAACTGGATTACGACCGATCTGTTAGACCATCCTTCGGAGGCCGATGTGAAGGAGGACATGTCTGTTGTCGATCCGAATCATATCTACACGACGGATGCGTATTACCCTGGCTCTTTTGCTTCTTATCACATTTACCCTTATTATCCTGAATTCATGAACAATGAGTACCAGGATTATGTGGATCAGCGGGGGGAGAAGAATGCATATGCCGGGTATCTTCAAGCGCTCAAGGAAGTTCATCGGCTTCCAATCGTCGTAGCTGAATTCGGGATACCTGCATCGCGCGGGATCACGCACAGCAATCCACAAGGCAAAGATCAAGGCGGTCATTCCGAGAAGGAGCAAGGTGAGCTGATTAAAGGGCTGTACGAAGATATTATCGCAGAGAACTACGCCGGAGGGATGATATTCGCGTGGCAGGACGAATGGTTTAAACGAACCTGGAACACGATGGAGTATGACAATCCAGATCGTCGGCCATATTGGCCGAATATTCAGACGAATGAGCAGTTCTTCGGCATAATGTCGTTTGATCCGGGAATCAATGAGGTTGTGATCAACATTGACGGACATACGGCGGATTGGGACGGTCTGAATCTGAGTCCGATCTATCAGGTGCCGGAGAACAGCAAGCAGAATCTGAAGCAGCTGTATATGACGAGTGACTCGGAGTATCTATATCTGCGGCTCGACTATGGGCAGTTGAATAAGGATAAGATCGATACGAAGATCATGCTGGATACGATTGATAACCAAGGAATCACGAAGCTGCCAGGTCAGAGCGGCCTCCATAATGAAGCGAGATTCGACTTCTATATTGACGTTAAGAGCTCGGATCAAGCGGAAATGTTCATCGACAGCTACTATGACAGCTATTATTACAGCTACGCGCATGAGCTCAACATCATTCCGCAGGAAAGCTATGCGAAGCAGAAGGATAACGGCATCTACCATCCGATCCGTCTGCTCCTGCGTAACAAGCTGACGCTTGACGTTCCTGGCGGGGAGGATATCGTATATCCGCTTATGTCTTATACAACAGGCAAGTTGAAGCATGGGAACAGCGATGTGCGGTCAGAGGACTATGACTCGTTGACGGACTACGCGGTGAATGAGGATCAGGGCGTAGTGGAGATCCGCATTCCATGGTTGATGCTGAATGTGAAGGACCCGAGCGCGCATGAGGTAATCGGCGATATGTGGGGCACAGGACTAGGAGTGAAGTCCAGTGCAACTACGGAGGGATTCCGACTGCTTGTTCTGAACGAGGGGGAGAATGGGAATGCTGATCGTGTGGAGACGCTTCCTGTCATCCCGCAAGGTACGGCGGTTACCCGAGAGATGTTGAAGCCTTATGACTGGGACGAATGGGACGTTCCGATCTATCACGAGCGGTTGAAGGATTCGTATTACATCATGCAGGACACCTTCTCGAAGTATTGATGATGTTAAATAACAAAAGCCCGTTTGGAGCCATATTCGGCTGTAAACGGGCTTTTTTTAAAAGAATGATTAGAACGTTTTCGCGGCTTGAGCTGCTGCATCTACACCGTTTTGAATAATTGCTTCAGCTCGATCAGGGAACTGGTTATGGCTTTCCACGATAACCGTTGTCAGATCACGGATGCCGAACTGCCGCATATTCTTCGACACGAAGTTAACCGCCATCTCGTTTGCCATAGCCTCGCCTTCGGAATAGTTCCCGCCGCGAGCATTGAGCAGCGCGACTTTCTTATCTCCAACCAGCCCGACTGGACCTTCCGGCGTATACTTGAACGTCTTGCCCGCTTGGTTCAAATAGTCGATATACGTGTGCAGAACCGCAGGAACTGTCATGTTCCACAGCGGGAATGCGAACACAACCTTGTCTGCTGCAAGGAACTGATCGATGTAGCGGTTGGCGATATCGGCTTGCGCTTGTTCTTCAGCGGATAGCTCATAGCCATTTGCCGATTTGAACAAGCCGTTAATCATCGTGACATCCATATAGGGCAACTGCTCTGTGAACAGATCCAACTCTGTAATGTTGTCGTTCGGATTCGATTGCTTATATTCATCCAAGAAAGTGTGATAAAGCTTTACACTGACGGATTGCTCGATTGGACGGTTGTTTGCTTTGACAAATAATACAGTAGACATTGTAGTTCCTCCCATATAGTGAAGTAATAGAGTAAGGTTAACGTGAGAGAAACTAGTGAACTATAAAACATTAAAAATGAGTTTACTCACTATGATGTTACTCTCTAAGTTGATATACTGAGGATACACAGTATTTTTTGGCGTGTCAAGTTAAGTTGACAGATGGAGCAGACAAGCATCTTTCTTACGGGTTAGAATTTGCATCCAGTTCATAATCAGCTACAATAAGAAGTAAATTGCCAGAGCTTAACTATGGTTGAGGCCAGATGCCGAGTGTATAATATTGTGAGCATACACACTAAGAGCAAACTCGTCTATTGAAATGAGAATAGAAATAATTTTCCCAACATATCAAGGAGGAGTTTTATGCTTTCCACGACCGATCACCCAATACCGATTGACGTTATCCATGTACTGATCCGATCAGCCCACTACATTCAAAGAGAATTTGATGCGCAGTTGTCTGCATTTAACATGCCTTACCAGATTACAGGCCCTAGATTACGCTTGTTATCCGTTGTATCCGAATCTGGCAAGATCCGCATGAATGAATTGGCAGCCAAGCTGGGGATTAAGGCTCGTACTGTTACAGATTTCGTCGATGCGCTTGAACGTGAGCACCTTCTTGTACGTATCCCCGACCCAACGGATCGCCGAGCAACGCTTATCCAACTAACGGAGCTTGCGGAAACCAACCTGAATCAGGTTCTAACCTATCAAGCGGAGATCGCAGACAAACTACTGGGCAATTTATCTCAAGAGCAGCGCAAGCAGTTTCTTGATCTTCTGCTCCAGCTCATTGCCAATAAGGATATGTCAAGTACATGTGATGGTCAGTTAAAGTAAGGATGGCACGATGTCGTGATTAACGTTAGAAATCATGACTCCCCATCTTTCCAACCTGATATTCCTTAAACGCTTGAATAATCTCTTCGCGAGTATTCATCACAAATGGCCCATGCATATAAATCGGTTCCTCAATCGGTTCTCCGCTTAGGATGATTACGAGTGTATCATCGGTTAGCCCCTCGATTGCAATCTCTCCAGCAGCATTGCCAAACAGCACGAAGTCGCCTTCCTTAGCTAGTTGCGATTCATTGATCTTGGCGCTTCCTCTAAGCACTAATGCCCCGGTATTGAAGGAAGCCGGATGCTCGAATCGCGCTTTACCATTGGTATTAAAGTCGATATCAAACAGGTGTATTGGCGTAAAGGTCTTAGCTGGTCCGCTGACCCCATTGTAATCCCCTGCAATGATGCGCACAGTTCCGCCGTGATCGGGAAGCTCGACTCTGCCCATTTCCTCCTTCAGGAGCGCTTGATATTGAGGTGGATGGTTCTTGTGTGCCGCAGGGAGATTGACCCATAGTTGTATAAAATGGAACGTGCCTCCGCGCTTAGAGAATTCTTTCTCATGGTACTCCTTGTGCAGAAGCCCCGACCCTGCTGTCATCCATTGTACATCTCCAGGTCCGATAATCCCGTGGTTGCCGAAGCTGTCGTTATGCTCGACGGAGCCTTCATATGCGATGGATACCGTCTCAAAGCCTTTATGCGGATGAGCTCCAACGCCCTTCACTTGATCGCTTGGCGGAAATACAAACGGTGAGTTATAGTCCAACAGGATGAATGGACTCATCTGATGCGCAAAGTTATTGCCTGACGGGAAGTAGTTGGAGACGCGAAACCCATCCCCTACCATGTTGAATGGCGCCCCTCTAAATATACCCTCGATCTTTCTAAATGTGCTTGTCATAGGCGTACGCTCCTTGTGACATAAAGTTAGCTGCTTAATTCTTTAAATGAAGTATCTTGAATTAAAGATAATATACCAAGCGATTTTTGTCAACACCATACCGCTCGGCAGGTGATCCATCCCTGTGGTTGTGTTGAATCCGTTATAAGAGAAGGAGCCCAAGGATTACCCTGGACTCCTCTTGTAATATATGAAAAGTTGTAATTACAGCTGCGCGCTCAACGCTTGCACAAGTAAGCTTACCGATGCGACAGAGAACCATACGATAAGTCCAAATACCAAAGGTCGGACTCCGGTCTTGAGCATCGATTTTAAGTTTGCGCTTAGGCCGATCGCGGTTAATGACATGATAATCATGAACTTGGAGGCTTGTCCCGTAAATGCGAGTACCGACTCGCTGAACAATCCTAACGTATTCATGAGCGAGGCGACTAGAAACCAAACGATAAACCATGGGAACACTTTGGACAGGCTATAGGTCTCTGTAGAACCTTCGATCTGCTGTTGTTTCTTCTTCTGTCTCGTATTGTACATAGCTAAGAAGAACGTGATCGGAATAATAAAGGTCGTTCTAACCAGCTTCACGATCGTTGCATAATCGCCTGCTTCATTACTGTATAAGTAGCCTGCGGCGACGACAGAAGACGTATCGTTGATAGCTGTGCCTGCCCATAATCCGAATCCCGTATCCGATAATCCGAGGAGATGTCCGATAAACGGAAACAACAGCACAGCAGCTACATTGAACATGAAGATGGTAGATATCGAATACGCAATTTCTGTTTCCTCAGCTTCTATAACGGGAGATGTAGCCGCGATTGCTGAACCGCCGCATATAGCTGTGCCTACCCCGATCAGAATCTTTAGTCGAGAAGGAATGTTAAGCAGCTTGCCGAAGAAATAGGCCGAAAGGAAGGCCGCCAGCAAGCTGGACAGCATTACAGCTAACGACTCTACGCCAGTACTCCAGACGCTGGATAAGCTTAAGTTGCATCCGATGATGATAACGGACCATTGCAGTATTTTTTTGGAGCTGAACTTTACCCCGCTTAGCGTGCTCTGTGGCTTTCCTACCGTATTGTTCAGTAGCAGACCGATCAATAAACCGAATACTGGACCTCCTATGACAGGGAAGTATGTACCTAGAACAACCGCAACGATGGAAATAGCAAGCACGAGACCGAGCCCGGGGACCAATCTTTTCAATGTGGTCATGGTGTTGAATCCTCTCAATCATTATGAATATTTATACAAACGATCAGATTTCATAATAAGAGAAACCCATATGAAACACCAATACGAATTCCTAATACTTAGTATAAGAAATCATAATAGTAGAAAAGAGTGTGATGCGGCTTCCATATCAAGTGATGGATGCTTTGGAAGCAGGGAATGCGGTCTTTATAGCGAATTCCCAATAATACCATGGCTAATGTTTACAGGATTTAAAGGATGGTGCTAATTATGAACTTGAAGGAGGCTTGTCAGTTAACAGAGCTCTCCGAGCATACGATTCGATTCTATGTGGAAAACGGACTTATTCATCCGAAGATAGAGATCCAAAACGGCAGGGAGTATCAAGTATATTCCGAACAGGATGTTGAGGATCTGAAAGATATCGCGACTCTTAGAAAGATGCTGTTCTCGATTGCTGATATCCAGGACATGCAGCAGCAACCTGATAAGATGAAGGACATCTGCTATAAACATTGCTGTACCATGAACGAGGAGGTTGCTCTCCGACAGAAGATATTAGCTGTGCATGATCGATTAGATTATTCCATGGTGAGTGACATCCACACGCTGGTGATGAACTTTACTGAAGAAGCGGAAGCCCTGTCGCTTCCGGCAACGGATATGGAGCCGAACTTCGGAAGGGACCGGAATATCGGAATAGGTCCGGATTTCGGAAAGTTTGACCCTGAGACTGAAGAAGAAAAAGCAGACGCTTATATGAAATTCAGAGTGAAGCAAGCTATAGAAGACAGAATAAATGATCGGGTGCAGATCTTCTGGAGGCCGATGAAGTGGATATTGGCTGCTCTATTGAGTATCGGATTGGTGATGTCAGTGTTGATCGGCATATCCGCCATTCCTGAGACGATCCGTGTAGAGTACCCTGCGATACAATATCGAGCAGATGATGCCAGCTATATGGAACGAACGAAGATTAAGGTCGATGGCAAGCTCTATACGAGATGGTTCTCTGATCCTCGATTCAAAGGCACGTTCATTATCGAGCAGTATCCGTATACGAAGGAATATCAGTTGTTTGATATTGTATTCCACGAAGACATCAGAAACGGCTGGGGATGGTTGATCTACCATTCCATTTCCAATGGTCATCCAATTCATGAATCCCTGGGAGGCATTTGGATAGATAAGCATATGGAAAAAATAAATATTCAGGTATTTGAGCCGATTAGTGGGGCTGCCAAGACAACGAAGGATTTGATCATATCCGCTCCTGCCGAGACACGGGAAGAGGCGATAGCTATCACCGAACAGTTAAGTAAATATGGGACTCCGATGGAATAGAGAAAGAGGGATGCAGCATGATTATAAGAGAACTGGAACAAAGAGATAACAAACAGATAGAGGATGTTATTAGAACCTGTCTCAAGGAATTCGGCGGGGACCGGGAAGGCTTGGCTTGGGCGGATCCGCTGCTGGGCAGACTATCGGAGGTCTATCAGGCGGATAACGCCATGTATTGGGTCGTTGAGCAGGACGGGAAGATCGTTGGAGGCTGCGGCATTGGGCCTGTAGACAATCTGACAGGAGTCTGCGAGCTGCAGAAGATGTACTGCTTGCCGGAGACGAGAGGTACGGGAATCGCTCATAAGCTTATGGCGACAGCACTGGAGTTTGCGGGTCAGCAGTATAACCAGTGTTATATTGAAACGTTAAGCAATATGGAGGCGGCTAATAGGTTCTATCGAAAGTACGGCTTCATAGCACTAGATAAGCCGATAGGCGACACAGGCCATTTCTCGTGCGATGTATGGTACCTCAAGGATCTCAAAACTGATCAATAATGACTGATGGTGTAATTGGTGGAAGTAGAGTCATAGAGAGGAAATGTTATCGAAATGTCTTATTTACCTATGTGACAATAAGTACAACTGCGTATATGATTGGATAAGGGGCTCTGGATAAATTCGACAGCTGCATCGAAAGGTTGAATGAGACAGGCTTTCTTCAAGACTATCACTTCAGCAACGGAATTGGGATTGTTCGTGAAGGGGATAGGGCTGTAACTGCAAGGACTAACATTCGCGACAAAATGTAGAAAGGTGGCAATATCATGGCAGGCGTCAAGATTCTAGTGACGATACCGAAAGGTCATATCTTTAATACTTTTTTTAGTGATGAGTTAATGCGGAAGCTGGAGGAGATCGGCGAAGTTGTCTGGAATGAAGGCGATAACCAGTTTACCAAGGAGCAGCTATGCGCCAATCTGAAAGATGTTGATATATGTGTGACCGGTTGGGGAACACCGATATTCGATGAAGAGGTACTCCGTCATGCAAACAAACTGCGTTTGGTCGCTCACACCGGGGGCTCTGTAAGGCCTTATGTAACGGATGAAGCGTACGAACAGGGCATTCGCGCCACAAGCGGCAACCTCGTGTTTGCGGAGTCAGTTTCGGAAAGCGTCATTGCTTACGCACTTGCTTCCTTGCGGGATATTCCTCGTTATTCAAGTGAGCTGAAGCAGGGAATCTGGCCTGACAACTTCTACAATAAAGGGCTGCTCGACAAGACAATCGGTATCGTAGGCTACGGTATGATATCCAAGTTCGTTATCGAGATGCTTATGCCGTTCCATGCCAATATTAAAGTATTCTCCAGACATATCGCCGAGGAGGAGCTTGTTAAACATAACATGCAGAAAGCGGATCTTCCAGAGATCTTCTCAACCTGCGATATCGTATCCATTCATAGCGGGAATACGAAAGAGAATTATCATCTCATTACCGAGGACTTGATGAATAGGATGCCGGACGGTTCTCTGCTTATTAACACAGCACGCGGTGCTATCATTGACGAAGAAGCCATGTGCAGAGTACTGGAGAAAGGCAAGATTAAGGCTGTTCTTGATGTATTCGAAGTCGAGCCGCTGCCTCCAGGTCATAAGCTGATGGAGCTGGACAATGCCATTTTAATGCCTCATATGGGTGGACCTACTATTGATCGTCGCTTGATCGTAACTCGAACGCTCATTGAAGATATGAAGAGCTTCTTGAATGGCGAACCGATGAAGGGCGAGATTGATCGCGCATATGCCAGCAAGATGTCAGTCAGCTAGCATTATCGAACCATATGAACAAAGAGTGATACAAGCTTCATATAGTATTGAACGCAGTCATGAATAATACAGTAGTCTAGGAGAGGAGTTCCTTTTCCTTGGTTTACTGTGCTTCTATATCTGAATAATATGGATGGAGGGTTAGGCATGGAAATGATCGTTAGGGGCACCCAAGAGGATGCTCTGGATATAGTGGAATTTGCGGATTATATCTTCAGTGCTTCCTCAGGCCCGCATAATTTCGCGCAGTTGATTCCGAAGCTGTATAGGGATGGTCAGGATACACAGCAGTATCACTATCTGATGAAAGAGGACGGCAAGATCAGAGCGATGGTCTGCGTACTGCCCGTAACCTTTAACGTGGCAGGCATAGAGCTGAAAGCAGGCTGCGTAGGTACAGTGTCCGCCCATCCGCGCACGCGGGGCAAGGGCTACATGAATAAGCTGCTCTCCATGGCGCTGGACGACATGAAGGCACAGGGATATGCTTTTAGCAATTTGGGGGGACAACGTCAGCGGTACGAATATTTCGGCTATGAGCCAGCAGGAGTGAAGCTGGACTTCACGTTGACTGCCGATAATATTCGTCACAAGTACAGCGGGCTGGATGCCAGCGCGGTACAGTTCGAGCCATTGACCGACGCGTCTCCATGGTTGGACGCGGCATATGCGTTGTATGAGCAGGGCATCATGAGTGGAGCCAGAAGCAAGGAGCAGTTCGTGACGGTCCTGCAGACTTGGAACTCAAGTCCATACGCTATCCTGCGCGACGGAGCATTCGCGGGGTATGTGGCCTTGTCGAAGACGGGCGGAGTTATCCAAGAGATTGAGCTGCTCGAGCAGTCGAGCCTGCCAGTGGTAAGTAAAGCGTTGGCAGCTAAGTTTGGGCTGAATTCGCTTCATTTCACCCTGCCGTCTTATGATCGGGAGAAGCTCGCGATCTTGGGCGATGTGTCCGACATGTATTCGGTCGGTCATCATCAAAGCTATAATGTGTTGAATTTTGCCGCTGTTATTGAAGCGTTTATGAAGTGCAAGGCGTCTTACACGACGCTGCAAGACGGCAAGTTCACGCTGTGTATAGAAGGCTGTGAAACGGTGGAAATCATCGTCAACAGCAACCAAATCACCGTGAACCGCCACGATGAGCATGCTGCGGATATTACAGCGGATGTGACCATGTCGAAGCGGGAAGCAATCGCATACCTATTCTCTCCGCTCAGCACGTATTCTGAGTGGATGCCGTCCGCTGTGCAGAGCCAATGCCCGCTGGGCTGGTTCCCGCTGCCGCTATACGCGCCGGTGCTGGACTGCTGTTAAGCAAGCACTGCCATCTCGGCAAAATTTTTCTCTCACCACGGAACTCATGTACCCCTCTGAACGGGGTACATGAGCCGTTATTCTCCAGGCGGTACTCCTTCTAATCCATTTTCACATATCCACACATAAGATCGAAAAATACTTAGCCTCCATCTTCATATTAGGCGTAAAATAGAGATATAGGACAAAATGTAAATTACTTAGACTCTGTTGGACGCTGTCGGGCGTTCTAGGGATCAACTTGTTGTTGGTGAACAATAGCTCGTAAACGTATCGATAAAATGCTGAGCGCTCTTAGAGAGATATCGATCCTTCAACCAGACAAGGCCTACCTCGGATTCCAAGTCGGTGTTCGTGATATCGTACATCTTGATATTCGACAGTGAGAAGGAGGACATCACGGACTTCGGCAAAATCGTCGCGCCTATGCCTGCTGCTACAAACGCTAAGATGATCGCTACGCTTGAGCATTCGCACAGAACGGGGGGCTCGAAGCCATGCTTCTTGAACTCCCGCATCACTTTTTCGTGCATCCACTTGGTTAGGTCGGTCTTCAAAGATAGGAAAGGATACTGTGCCAGTTCATGAATGCTCATCGATTGCTGGTCGGGAACCGAACTCCACTGACTTGGAAGCAGAGCGACGAAAGGGTCGGACGGCAGTCTAAGGATCGAATAACGCTCTGCATTAACCGTGGCTTCGAACGGAAGTCGAGTGACGATTAATTCGATCTTGCGCTGCTCCATCTGCTCGCTAAGAAGAAAGTGGTCGCCTTCTTGTATCTTATACGTAACCTGAGGGTACTTCTCTTGGAACTGCTTAATGGCCTGCGGCAGGAGAGAAATGCAGGAAACGACCGATCCTATAGCCAGAACGCCATGTATACCTTCATCCAGCTCTTTGACTTCTTTGATCGTTTCGTTAAACTGTAATAAGAGGGCTTCAGCCCTTTGACGCAATAATTCACCAGCGTGCGTGAGCTTCAGCCGTTTGCCGCTTCGGTCGAACAGGCTTACACCGAGCTCTTGCTCCATCAGCTTCAGCTGGCGGCTAAGCGGAGGCTGCTCCATATTTAATAGCTTGGCCGCGCTTGTAACTTGTCCTTCATGAGCAACCGTGAGAAAATAACGGAGTTGTCGCATATCCATCCGATATGTTCACCTCAATAATACCTTAGATATATGTTTATAATATAAAACAGATATTTTAAATATATTAAGGAATTTGCTATGATTCAATTAATAAATTTACAGGCAAAGGAAAGGTGTTCAAGATGACGCAGCAAATTACAGTTGAGCTTTCAACAAACAAGAAGCAGAAGCCGGATGCAGACAAGCTCGGTTTCGGTAAGTACTACACTGATCATATGTTTATTATGGACTATGATGCTGGTGAAGGCTGGCATCATCCGCGAATCGTACCTTATCAACCGATATCGGTTGATCCTGCGGCTAAGATCTTCCACTATGGTCAGAGTGTATTCGAAGGGTTGAAGGCTTATCGTACAGAGGATGGACGTGTCTTGTTGTTCCGTCCACAGCAGAATTTCAAGCGTCTCAATCTTTCCAACAACCGCCTAAGCATTCCTCAGCTGGATGAGCAGCTGGTATTGGATGGGTTGAAGCAGCTGGTTGAGGTTGATCAAGAGTGGATTCCGTCTGCTACAGGCACATCCCTCTATATTCGTCCGTTCATCGTGGCGACTGAGCCTGCGCTTGGCGTAGCGCCTTCCCGCCAGTACAAGTTCATGATCATTCTGTCGCCAGTAGGGTCCTACTATGCAGAAGGCATTAATCCTGTCTCGATTCATGTTGAGTCGGAATATGTCCGCGCGGTTAAGGGCGGTGTCGGCAATGCGAAGACTGCAGGCAACTATGCTGCAGGCTTGAAGGCGCAGGAGGAAGCTTCGGAGAAGGGCTATTCGCAGGTGCTCTGGCTAGACGGCGTTCACCGCAAATATATTGAAGAAGTAGGCAGCATGAACGTGTTCTTCAAGATTAGCGGCAAGGTGATCACGCCTGAGCTGAACGGAAGCATCCTGGCAGGTATTACGAGAGATTCGGTTATCCAATTGCTGAAGCATTGGAACATCCCTGTTGAAGAGCGCAGAATATCGATTGATGAGCTGGTCGAAGCGCAGCATAACGGTACGCTTGAAGAAGCGTTCGGCACAGGGACGGCGGCTGTGATCTCGCCGGTTGGCGAGCTGTACTACCATGACGAGAAGCTTGTCATTGGCGGAGGCTCGACGGGCGAGGTGTCCAAGAAGCTGTATGATGCGGTGACGGGTATTCAGAGCGGCAAGGTCGAGGATTCATTCGGCTGGACGGTTCAAGTATAATCGAGCATGTAGATCGTTATAGCAGATTCTGTGTATTGAGCTGGCTCCTTTCGCGCAGTTGCAGTGAGAGGGGCTGGCTTTTCATTTTATAAGATAGGGCTTGAATGGTTAAGGTGTATAATAATACATAAAGTGACGGAAGGGATGAGAATATGCTGAACATTAAAGAATACAGCGTTGAACCCATAAGAGATCCATTCGGAATCTTATCCGGTGAGCGCTATGAGTTTGTACTTGATCTGGATGTGCCAGAGGACGATGAGTTATACTCGGAGCACGGCGTATTTATAAGAGCGATCTTCATGGTGGATGGTGAAGTATCGCGCATTGCAAAGTACGATATCTATGAGAGATCGACGAATCAATACCTTGATTTCGATATGGAGCCGGAAGAGGAAGAGGCTGTGGTTGCTTTCTGCAAGGAGCATTTACCGGAGAAGAGGGCTTAGCTTGGGTGGCTGGCGCTGGTTAGCTGGTCGTTAGAGAGGCATTCCGCTGAAATATTGAAGTATGGCTGACGAAGTCGCTGCTTTGCTGCTCTGTGCGGCAGGGTGGCGGCTATTTATTATGTGTGAAAGATCGTGCATTGGAAAATTAATAAAAACCCCTTTAACTCACCTTCCGAGCTGCGCCGACTCGCAGCCATGCTTCTGTAAGACGGTTATTCCCCGTTATGGCGCCTCACGACATGGAATTTCGCTCTGTAACTGGATATATCCCCGTTATCTCATTTACCAAGCCGCAACGACACGCAGTCATGCTCCTGTAAGACGGTAATTACCCGTTATCGTGTCTCACGACATGGATTCTCGCTCTGTAACTGGCTAAATTCCCGTTATCTCATTTACCAAGCTGCGCCGACTCGAAAGGGGCACGAGCTCGTGGCGCATTTCTTGTACGGCGTAACTAAGAAGATAGCCCATGCCTCGAAGAAGCGAGGTATGGGCTTGGACACGTCATGCTGGACGTATGCTGTTGCGAATGGTTATGCAAGCTGCATCGTCGTGATGCAAGTATTATCCTGTTCAAATGTTGAAATTTCCGATTCCGACGTTTTTCCATTATGGGTGATCTTTACTTTGAGTTCTTTATCGCGCGGGATCCATAGATCAATAAATCCATTGGGCTGAGATTGGATCGTTTGATCTAGTACCACATTTCCGTCAGCGTCTTCAATATACACATCGAATTGTTGGTTCGCCATTTCACCACGGCAAGAGACCAAGTTGTGGATCGCACAAGGGTGCGTTTCATTTACGTATGGAGCGATAGAAACGAAAAATTCATCATCAGGCAAAGCATAGGTCGTTTCTTTCGAATCTTCTTGAAGTACCTTGAGTTGCTTGGATGTAATAGAAGCCGTTTTGGCTGTACTATTGCCTGAGCTGAAGTCCTGTACCATCTGCTTAATGTCACTTGAAGCGACTCTGCTTGTTCCTGCTTGTTCATCAGCTGCTGTAAACAAATAAGCCCCAAGCGCAACGACAACAACCCCAGCAACTCCAATGATTAGCTTTTTCATCAATTATCCCTGCCTTGTTGAATAATAGTTGATTCCATTCATGTTCAATCATTTCCCCGCTAGTCGAATAATAGCATGCAATCCTATAAATTTTAAATATATAATCTCACATCTACTATTAACAGTAATTGTACGCTGTTGCGTAATCATAATACGTCTGTTAACTAAGAGATTAGACGCTTTATGGTATGGTAATATGGATGTATACTTTTGCGGGAGACGGTATATGTTCAAGAAAATAAGCCTAGCAATCATCTATATAGGTGTCGCCTATCTAATATACGTGTACGGAGACGTTATCTTATCCTGGATTCAGGAATCGAATCACATGTTTCTCGTGATCGCGATCGCGACGTTGCTGGCGTCATTTCCGATCGTTCCCTATCCTCTAGTCGGCGGAGTAATCGGGGCCGCATACGGTCCTGCGTTAGGTGCTTTCATCATCTGGTTGGGTTCAGCGGCTGCTTCGCTCTTCATGTTCCTATTTGTTCGCTATGGATATCAGGAATGGGGCGCCAAGATTCTGTACAGTCACAAGAGCATAGGCAATGTAACGGTATTATTCGAAAAAAATGCGTTCGTGACGATCCTGTTCTCCCGACTCCTTCCCTTCATTCCTTCCATTATGATTAACACATATTCCGCATTGAGCCGTGTTTCCTTCACGTCATACGCCATCGCTTCCTTAATCGGCAAGGTTCCGTTGATGCTGCTGTTTGCTTTGGTCGGGGATAACCTGATGACCAACCCGAGAAATAGTATGATCACGATCGGTACTTATGCTGTATTTCTTGCTGTGACGTTAAGCTTGCATCAGCTCTGGAAACGCAGTCAGGCGTCAAACAAGGACAAGCTGGAGACGATATAGAGCACACCAAACGGCTCCAACATTTTTCAAAACGATGTATTGACTCTCACGTTACGTGATACTTTATAGTAAATGTTGAAGGGAGGCTGGATCACATTGAAAGTGAAGGAAGTAGCTGACTTAGTGGGAATCAGTGTGCGCACACTGCACCATTATGATGAGATTGGGTTGTTAGTTCCGGAAGAGACAACGGAATCAGGCTACCGCCTCTACTCCGATGATAATCTCGAGCTGCTGCAGCAGATTTTATTTTTTCGAGAGCTAGGATTCCCTTTGAAGAAGATTAAGCAGATTGTCAGCAGTCCCACGTTCGATCGACAGGAGGCGCTTCTGTTGCATCGGGAGATGCTGCTGGATAAGCGTCGCCATCTGGATCAGATGATCACGACGATTGATAAGACGATTCAACATACGAAAGGAGAAATTCAGATGTCTAACAAAGAAAAATTCGAAGGCTTTGACTTCAGCCACAATCCATACGAACAAGAAGCGCGTGAACGCTGGGGGGATCAAGCGGTTGACGAATCGAACGCCAAGATTGGCAAGATGTCCAAGAGTGAGCAGAGCGAGTTCACAGCCGCCTTCAATGAGCTATATACGAAGCTCGCGGCTCTGCGCCATGGTGCGCCTGAAGCGGAAGCTTCACAAGCAGCGATCAAAGAATGGTACGACCTATTAAACAAGATGGGCAACTATTCACTCGATGCGTTTAAGGGATTGGGTCAGATGTACGTCGCTGACGAGCGCTTTACGAAAAATATCGATCAGTTCGGTGAAGGCCTAGCCCGATTCATGTGCGATGCAATGGCTGTGTACGCAGATAATAACCGATAATAGCGAATGAGTTGGAATGTAAGAGAGGGCTGGTTACAGCCCTTTTTTGCTGTAGATGAGGAAAAAAGCCAGTACTAGCTCACGTACTGCCTTACGTTAAAATGATGAATAGAGTATGATAGAAAAAATTAGGAATATTATTCCTCGTCCACATGTATCACGGAGGTTAGTCATATGAAGCACAAGACCCTATATTACGTTATCGCTCTGCTCGTCATCACCGTATGGAGTACGACCTATGTATCTACCAAAGTGCTGCTTCAAAGTTTAAGCCCTGTTGAGATTATGTTCTATCGCTATTTGATAGCCTATGCGGTTCTGTTCGTAGTCTATCCTAAGTTTCATAAGCTGGGTGGCTTTAGAGAGGAGCTTCTCTTTATCGGAGCAGGTATATTTGGAGGAACCTTATATTTCTTATCAGAGAATTATGCCTTGAAATATACGACTGCTTCTAACGTAGGCTTGCTTGTCGCTACCGCACCGATGCTGACGGCCATCATGGCTCACTTCTTTACTAGAAGCGAGAAGCTCAATAAAGGCTTGGTCTTCGGATTTATCGTTGCGATACTCGGTGTGTTCCTCGTCATCTTCAACGGTCATTTCGTGCTGAAGCTTAATCCTCTTGGAGACATGCTGGCTATTGCAGGCGCTGCTTCATGGGCGATGTACTCCGTATTAATTAAGAGAATCGGTACTCGATATAATGGCATCTACATTACACGCAAAATATTTTTCTATTCCATCGTGACGATGCTGCCTGCGGTGTTCGTTACGGATTTCCGGTGGGATCTAACCGTTCTATATGACGGCAGGATTATCGCTAACTTGTTGTTCCTAAGTATCATAGCCTCTTCGGTCTGCTTCTTGCTGTGGAACAAGGTGATATGGAAGATTGGCGCAGTGAAGGCGAACAATTTCATATACTTAGTGCCGCTCATCACGATGCTGACCTCTGCCATGATTCTGGAAGAGACGATCACAGTTTATGCCTTGCTGGGAGGCCTCCTGATCGTAGCTGGAGTATTCATCTCGGATCAAACAAGTCGTATGACCAAACGAGCACCCGAGGCGACATTTACACAGGTATACAAGTAAAGTACACTGTTTATCATATAGCCGCAGCTAACATATGGCTGACATTAACTGTAGTGAGATATCCAACTTACATAAACTTTGCAGGGGAGTTGTTGCATGTGAATTATCGCCGTCTTGGGAGCAGCGGATTGGAAGTATCCGCATTAGGACTGGGTACCAATGCATTCGGTAAACGAGCGGATCAAGAAACCTCGATCCAGATCATTCATCATGCTATCGAACATGGGATCAACTTCATCGATACAGCGAATATCTACGCCGGAACCGAATCGGAGCGAATCATTGGCGAGGCGCTGGCGGGTAAACGCCATCAAGTCGTATTGGCCACAAAGGCTGGTCTGCCTACAGGGAAGGGGCCGAACGAGCGCGGTTCTTCGCGCTATCATTTGCAGCAAGAGCTGGAGCAGAGCTTGAAGCGGTTAAAGACCGATTATGTCGATCTGTACCAGATACATACCTTTGATCCCTACACACCGCTTGAGGAGACGCTTCGAGCTCTTGAAGATATGGTGACTTCGGGAAAAGTAAGATATATAGGCGCATCCAATTATGCGGCGTGGGAGTTTATGAAGGCGCTTGGCATCAGTGATCGGCATGGCTGGAATCGATACGTATCCTCACAGACCTGCTATTCACTCGCGGATCGAACACCGGAGCGGGAATTGATTCCGATGTGTCTGGATCAGGGCGTCAGCATTATTCCGTATTTTCCGTTGGCAGGCGGCATATTGAGCGGCAAATATCTTGAGATTGGCAGTGCCCCAGAAGGTTCTAGAGCGGAAACAGATCCGAACTTCAATCGATTCATTAATGATAGAACGATCTCACTCGGTCAACAGGTGAATAAGCTGGCGGAGGACAATGGCTGCACCTCCAGTGCCTTGTCATTGGCATGGCTCATGCATCAGCCTGTCGTGTCTTCAGTCATCGTGGGTGCGACTCGTGTGGATCAGCTGGAGGCTAATCTGAAGAGCGTATCTATTCAGATCGGCGCCGACCTCATGCGTGAACTAGAGACGATCAGCGAACCTTTCCGACAAGGAGAGCCGTTTGCGGTGTATCGTTTACCTTAGGAAATCCAGCATTCTCGATTGATCATGAGCTCTTGGTAGCCGACGGGTACTCATTATCCACTGTCAAGAGCTCTAATTTATGTGGAGCTTAAATTTTACACTTCGATATGAACTGGATAGCCTCTTCTATCGTAACGGTGTACGCCGTATTCTGAGACATGTCCTTTACCTGTACCATACCTTGAGCAGCTTCATCCTCGCCTATTAAGATGACAAATGGTATCCCCTTCGCAGATACGGAGGCCAGCGACTTCTTCAGCTTGCGGCCGCTAGTGTCGCAGGAGACACGAATCCCGTTCTTGCGCAGCTGAGTGGCTGCGTTCAACACGCTGGAAAGCGTGTTTCCGATAGGGATGATGACCACTGCGGCTTGAGCCGTCTCGATCTGACGCCCCTCAAGCATTTCCATGATCGACTCCATCCCGAAGGACAGCCCCACAGTCGGATATTGGATATCTTCCCGCCCAACCAATTGGCCGATGATGGCATCGTACCGTCCGCCGCCGCCCAAGCTCGAAGTGAAATTGTTGGCAGCATCGAATATTTCATAGACCGTGCCTGTGTAGAAGGACAATCCGCGAGATAGGAAGGGGTCGAATATACAGACTTGTTCCAGTCCAATGTCTTGAATCAGCTCCATAAGCGCAGTGACCTCTAGAGTACTGGGGTTATTTTGTAGATCATATTTCTCACATATCCGTTCAAATGTTGGGTTATCCATCTGTATCAGCTCCATCACAGCGTTCGTGACGGCATCTTCCAGACCTTTATCGCGCAATTCCGCCATGACGCCGCTGCTCCCGATCTTCGCGATCTTATCGAGTGTCAGCATTACGGATAATAGATCTTGCTTGAGGACTCCAATACGCTCTAACACTTCACCGAGAAAGCGCCGATTGTTCCACTTCAGTACAATAGCTATGTCTAGCTGGCGAAAGGCTTCAACGGCAAGCTGCATCAGCTCGGCTTCAGCTTCGGGGCCTGCAATTCCAACTACATCCGCATCACACTGTAAAAATTCTCGCAGCCGTCCGCGCTTGACAGGGCCATCACGAAACACCTTGCCGATCTCATATCTTCTAAATGGAAATTCAATTCCCGGATTCAATGCGATGACTTTCGCAAAGGGAATCGTCAGATCATATCGAAGCCCGAGGCTCCGATTGCCTTGATCGCTGAATTGGTACATCTCCTTCACAATCTCATCGCCGCCTGTGTATTTGGAGGTCAGTAGGTCCTGCTCATTTAAGATCGTCGAGTCCATCTCGTCGTAATCATACAGCTCAAACATGTTCCGAAGCACAAACTGCACTTGCTTGCGCAGCGCCTGTTCTTTACCGAAGTAATCGTAGGTTCCTTTTACATTTTGCATGTCAGCTCATTCCTCTCCATATAGTCGGGGTAAAATAAAAAACGCGCAGGACCTCTTGGTCCTGCGCGCCATGTATGCTGCAGGGAGGCCAACGCGAATAGCGTTAGCCCACCCTGAATCGTTCAGGTGTGCTAACGCCGCTTGTGATGATGAAGTTGGGACATGATTATATTGCTGGTGTACATATCGTACGCCCCCTTCAGCTAATTGGATTGATTATAGCCAAAACGAAGTAAATGTGCAAATCTTATCTTTAGATCGGATAGATAGGGGGATAACATGAAACGAACTTACACTTCAGGCTATACCAAACAGGAATGTATATCTTTTATTAAAGAGAATGTAGACTTTGTCTCGCTCCAATATGGCATGGAGCATGTAAAGGGATGGACCCGATTCAGTTTATTCAGCCTATCATATCGAAACGGCGAGATCAGGAGGAATAACACGATCTTTAACAAGGCAGTAGGGAGAATTAAGACGAAGCAAGGCAAGACGATCGTATCCTTTCGCACGTACAAGGGGCTAACGGACATATTTTCAGTATTAGGCTTATTTGCAAGCTCGGTGGTTATCGTCACATTGGCAAGCTTGTCCTCTGGAATCCCTTTTCATTTCATTCTATTAATGGCTCTGATCTGTACACTGCTTGGAGCGTCCATCACATGGATATGGTCATCGCTCAGCACAGAAGGAATAGAAGGGGAGCAGGAGTTAATCGCTTATATGGAACGAGCTCTAAAGTTGGGATCAGCGGACAACTGATGTCGATATTTAGCGAGTTGTGCTGATGAGGAGGGCTGAATCAGATAAGCCGATTACACCAGCAGAGACTGTATCTCTGCAGCATACGATCTGCCCTGCAGCCGCAGCTGTATGATCATCATGTCTATTCATCTAGAAGGCCTTCTCTTATTCATGCTATTCGGAGTGAGGGAAAGGCCTTCTAGCTTGACAAACAGACTGATTTAAAGTATCTTGAAATCGAGATATATAAAACAAAGAATTTATCATACATTAAACGTATCATCCAAGGAGTGAAACATCATGCTTAAACCAACGGCAGGTATTCACCATATCACAGCTTTTGTACGCGACGCGCAGGCTAATGTTGATTTTTATGCAGGTGTACTTGGACTAAGATTGGTTAAGAAGACGATTAACTTTGATGCTCCTGAGGTGTATCACTTGTATTTTGGCGATGAACTGGGGAGTCCTGGGACGATCATTACGTTCTTTCCATGGGCTGAGTCCCGAAGAGGTCGCGTAGGCGGTGGGCAGGTCGGAATTACGACGTATGCTGTGCCCCTGGGCGCGCTTGATTTCTGGCAGGAACGGCTGGCTAAGTTCCATATTCCAGTCGTAAGAAGTGAGAGATTCTCCGAAACGGTTCTGCGATTCGAGGATGTGGACGGTCTGCAGCTTGAGCTCGTGGAGCGTGAAGAAGGAGCGTTTAGCGGTTGGTCATATGGCGGCGTTCCGGCAGATAAGGCTATTAAAGGATTTGGCGGAGCTGTACTCTATAGCCTGGCTCCAGAACAGACTGAACGTGCGTTGGCACAAGTTCTGGGCCTTGAGAAGATTGCCGAGGAAAATGGTTACGCGCGATTCAAAGCTTCGGGGGACTTAGGCAATATCATCGATGTCAACTTATCACCAGCAGCAAGAGGAATTAGCGGTGCAGGTACTGTGCACCATATTGCCTGGCGCGCTAGGAATGATGAAGAACATGCGTTATGGAGAGAGCATGTAGAGAACAGCGGATTGTATCCAACGCCTGTAGCGGATCGACAATATTTTAATGCGATCTATTTCCGTGAAGTAGGCGGAATCTTGTTTGAGATCGCGACAGACCCGCCGGGCTTTGCCCGCGACGAGCAGCCAGAAGCGCTCGGTCAAGAGCTGAAGCTGCCAGCGTGGTATGAGGAATACCGACCACAGATTATAGCGAATTTACCGCCGATTGAAGTGCGGATATTGGAGGAAGATAAATGATGAAGCATGTATTTCAGAAGGGAACGGATCCGCTTGCTCCGACTCTCGTACTATTCCATGGCACGGGCGGCAATGAATACGACTTGCTGCCATTAGCGAAAGAGATTTCGCCAACGTCTGCCGTGCTAAGTGTTAGAGGCAATGTGCTGGAGCGGGGGATGCGGCGATTCTTTCGCCGCTTAGCGGAGGGTGTGTTTGACGAGGAAGATCTCGTATTTCGCACGAAGGAGCTAAATGAATTTCTGGACCAGGCAGCGGCGGATTATGACTTGGACCGCAGCAGCTTTGTCGCGGTGGGTTACTCCAACGGCGCGAATATCGCGGGAAGTCTCCTGTTCCATCATCCGGGCTCTTTAAAGGGGGCTATACTCCATCACCCGATGGTGCCGCGCCGCGGTGTAACGCTTCCTGATCTATCAGGTACACCATGCTTTATCGGCGCAGGCGTCAATGATCCGATCTGTACGGCTCAAGAAACAGAGGAGCTGGCTGCGCTGCTCACAGG
This sequence comes from Paenibacillus sp. EB106-04-04-XG159, assembly GCF_058791835.1. Classification (NCBI taxonomy): domain Bacteria; kingdom Bacillati; phylum Bacillota; class Bacilli; order Caryophanales; family Paenibacillaceae; genus Paenibacillus; species Paenibacillus sp. EB106-04-04-XG159. The sequence goes on from NZ_JBYTDY010000001.1 coordinate 187,958, forward strand.
AGCCGGCGCTGCTGTTCAGATCCATTGGGAACGAGCTGGACACCAGCTCACATTCACCGAAGTAACTGCAGCGGCAGCTTGGTATGAGCAGTATTTTGCTAAATAGACGATTGGTATAGTCAGCCTAGCTCGCTAAGTTGTTCAATCGCTCATTGGCTCAGTAGTTCAAGCGGACACAGGAGACGCTATTATGCAAAAAACGAGGCCTTTTTGGAGTTTTGCGGACACAGAAGCCGTTATTTGCTGTAAAATGATCGATTTTATGCTGTTTCCATTCAAATAACGGCTCTACGGTCCGCGAGTACGGCAATCTGACGGTTTAAGTCACAAATAACGTCCCGTGTGTCCGCTTCCAGCGGTATGGATAGGCAATCCAAAATCTAAATGATAAAATTGCCTTGGTGTATTGTATTTTCAGCCTAATGTGAATACAATAAATGGGATGCATACAAATGGAGGGAGTGAGAATATGAGATTGAAGCGTAAGAAGTACACGCTGGCTATCTTATATTCGCATTCCATTGAAACACTAAAGCGTTTATAGCTTTAGTGTTTTTTATTTAATCTGGGGGTGCGAGAATTGACAAGGTATAAGCGAGTGCTCATCAAGCTGAGCGGCGGCGCGGTAGCAGGTGCGAACGATTTCGGCTTCGAGCCGGATAAACTGGATCACATCGCTAACGAGATTATGTCTGTGGTCAACATGGGAGTGGAAGTTTGTCTCGTCATAGGGGGAGGGAACATATTTCGCGGCAATATGGCGGAGAGCTGGGGCATCGAGCGTGCGGAGGCCGATAATATTGGCACACTTGCCACAGTCATTAATAGCTTGATGCTGCGCGGTGTTCTAAAGGCGATGACGAATAAGGAAGTCCGAGTTATGACCGCTATACCGATCAGTTCCGTAGCTGAGCCTTATATTCGCTTGAAGGCCATCCACCATCTAGAGAAAGGTTATATCGTTATATTTGCAGGGGGAAATGGGCAGCCATACGTAACGACGGATTACCCTTCCGTGCAGCGAGCGATTGAGGTGAATTGCGATGCGCTGTTAGTTGCGAAGCAGGGTGTGGACGGAGTGCTTAATGCCGACCCGAAATATAATCAGGATGCTGTGAAATATAGGTCGCTGCACTATAATGATGTCATCCGATATAACTTGAAGGTGATGGATCAGTCCGCCTTTATACTGGCAAGGGATTATAGCTTGCCGATTCACGTATTCAATTTCGATAAGCCAGGTTCCATGAAAGAGATATGCAATGGGAAAAATAACGGTACGATCATATGTAGTGACTCCGTGCTGGAGCTTGAGAACGAGCTGGGGAGCTGAGATGCAGGGAAAGAGCATCTTGCCCTGTGCGCAGGGCTGTCAATCTATGCGTTTCAAGCAAGTACATGACTTCACAATAAAGAATTGACAATCCCAATGATCGGTATATAGTCTAAATAAAGGGTTACTACTATCAGAAGGGCATCTGCCCAAAATGTAAGAGGTTATGGCGATGGAGTGGTTAGATGTACAGAATCCGATTCTACTTGCCTTGATTGCCACTTTGGGGACCTGGGGCCTCACTGCGCTTGGAGCGTCACTCGTGTTCTTCTTCAAAGAGATTAATCAGAAGGTGCTCAACACGATGCTCGGCTTTGCGGCAGGAGTCATGATCGCCGCGAGCTTCTGGTCGCTGCTAGCTCCAGCTATCGAGATGGCTGAAGGCAGAGCGATACCAGCTTGGCTCATCGCAGCAATCGGTTTTCTAAGCGGCGCGGCATTTTTATGGTTTGCCGATAAGCTGATTCCACATATGCATTTGAACGCTGGGCATGGGGAAAGCGAAGGGGTGCCTACGAGATTGCGGCGGAGTATTCTGCTCGTGCTCTCTATTACACTTCACAACATTCCGGAGGGTCTTGCAGTTGGTGTCGCTTTCGGCGCAGCGGCGAATGATCTGAATGGAGGCACGACCTCGGCAGCTCTAGCTGTAGCGATCGGTATCGGAATTCAGAACTTTCCGGAAGGGGCCGCCGTTTCAATTCCGTTGAGACGTGAAGGCTTATCTAGAACGAAGAGCTTTATGTATGGGCAAGCATCTGGTATTGTAGAGCCGATCGCAGGTGTTCTCGGTGCTGCGCTCGTTATCTACGTGCAAGGCATACTGCCTTATGCACTGGCCTTTGCTGCAGGCGCGATGATCTTTGTCGTGGTGGAAGAGTTGATTCCCGAAGCGCAGTCCAGCAATCGGGATGGGAAGAATTCCAGCGCTGACTTAGCTACAATTGGCTGCATTCTTGGATTCACCGTAATGATGGTGCTTGATGTCGCGTTGGGATAAGTTTGTGAGACAGGGGTAAACACCTTTAAGTTGAGAATGCGAGTATTGTAAGATATTCGCCCAGCTTGGAGGTGTTTTTATTTGTCTTAGCGCCCCCGCGAGGCGCGCTGTTCGATGCCCCTAAGCGGGAAATTCCCCGTAACGGAACCCGGAGTAGCGCCCCGCGCATGCTGTAACGGGTAAAAACCCCGTTAACGCGATCGAGGTCCCCGCGCCGGGCGCCGTTGGATGCCTGTAAGCGGGAAATACCCCGTTACGGCACCCAAAGGAGCGCTCTGCGCACGCTGTAACGGGTAAAAACCCCGTTAACGCGGTCGGGGCCCCCGCGAGGCGCGCCGTTGGATGCCTGTAAGCGGGAAATTCCCCGTAACGGCGCCGCAAGTGGCGCCCCGCGCTTGCTGTAACGGGTAAAAACCCCGTTACAGCGATCAGGCCCCCGCGGCACGCACGCCCCTCAGCCCCCATTTCCACTCGCAAAGTATACAAAATGTAGCAATAGTTTGTTTATGACCGCAACTATTGTATATAAGTTACGTCATTTACAGTGAATGGAAAAAACGGGGGGGGTGCTAAATGGGTGAAGAAAAGGCTCTTATGGCTTAGTCTGATGTTTGCCTTGCTGATAGGGGGAATATCAGTTCATGCGGCGGAAGGCGGAAGCATTATCTACGTAAAAGCGGATGCCGCTGGCAATAATGACGGCAGCAGTTGGACTCATGCGTACACGGACTTGCATCAAGCGCTGACGGAAGCAGGCAAGGAAGGCAAGACCGAAGTTTGGATTGCACAGGGAACCTATATGCCGAGCGGCAATATGTCAGCCGATGATGTTCGCAGAATGCATTTTAAGATGATGAATGGGGTCGCCATTCGCGGCGGATTCGAAGGCACTGAGAATGTGCAGTCATCGTCTATATCCGATATTCTCGCTAATCGTCAATTCAAGAAGAATGAAACGATCATCAGCGGCGATATCGACAAGGATGGAAAGCTGGATAACAATGTTTACAATGTATTTGTAAACAACGGCCTCAACAACACGGCTGTCCTAGATGGTGTAACCATCACAGGCGGGAATGCGGATGGGTGGCATCAAGCTGGCGGGGGGATGCTGAACTCCGAGAGCAGTCCGACGCTGACCAACGTGACATTTGACCGGAACAAGGCTGTGAACGGCGGGGCCATGAGTAATGACGGCAGTCCAGTGCTCACCAACATCACGATTAGCAACAACAGTGCCGAATCAGGCGGCGGGATCCATAATAGTTCGCAGAGCCGAACGACGATGACGAATGTCCTTATTATTAATAATAAGGCACAGCGCGGCGGCGGTGTGTTTAATGCGGCGGATTCGGATGCAGTCATGACCAACGTGACGATAAGCGGCAATGAAGGACAGAAGTCTGGCGGCGGAATCTATAATGCCAAGGCTGCGGTTCTGAAGCTGCGCAACAGTATCGTTTGGGGCAATCAAGATCCGGCGGAAGGAAGCATACACAACGATAAAGGAAAGTCTCTTATCTCCCATAGCTTAGTTCAGGACTCTAAAGCGGATGGCAAGCTGGCTGCATCTCTCGGCAAAAATGAAGGCGACAATCTAGATTCCGATCCGCTGTTCCAAGGGGCTGGAAACTACCAGCTGAAGGCGGTATCCCCAGCGATTGATAAGGGCTCGAACATCATATATGAGTCCGGGCAGACTCCGAACCTGTCGAAGATCGTGACAGACTTGAACGGCTCGCCACGGATCGTCAACGACGTTGTGGATATGGGAGCCTATGAATACGGACTGAATGCGGCGCCGAAGATCACATTAAGTGTCACTCCAGATACGCCGACGGCCGGTCCGGTGCAAGTGAACGTGAAGGCAAGCTCTCAAGGAAAGGGCAATTCGATCATCTTGTTAAAATGGGCGGCAGACAAACGCGACGCAGCCTACTTCGCGGATGAAGGCACGGAGATCACTTCAGCCAAGAAATTTACCGTATCCAAGAACGGCACATATACCGTCTACGCCAAGGATAAGGCAGGCAATGAAACCGTCAGCCAAGTCGAAGTCAGCAACATTTTAGCCTCGAAGCCAACGATAACCACCACACTCACACCATCTGAATCCACCAATCAACCCGTACAAGTAAGCGTCACAGCGAATGCACAAGGAGAAGACAATACGATTCTTCTGATCAAATGGGCAGCAGACAAACGCGATGCAGCCTACTTCGCGGACGGAGGCACGGAGATCACTTCGACCAAGAAATTTACCGTATCCAAGAATGGCACATATACCGTCTACACCAAGGATAAGGTAGGCAATGAAGCTGTTAGCGAGGTCGAAGTCAGCAACATCTTAGCCTCGAAGCCAACGATAACCACCACACTCACACCATCAACATCAACTAACAAGCCAGTAGAAGTAACTGTAACGGCCAACGCTCAGGGAGAAGGTAATACCATTGCTCTGATCAAATGGGCACCAGACAAACGTGACGCAGCCTACTTTGCGGAAGGAGGCACAGAGATCACTTCGACCAAGAAATTCGCTGTATCCAAGAATGGCACTTATACCGTTTATGCTATAGATAAAGCGGGCAATGCAGCCATAAGCACAGTCGAAGTGAAGAATATACTTGCCTCGAAGCCGACGATCACGACTACACTGCTGCCATCTACACTGACCAATAAACCGGTTGAAGTGATTGTAACTGCCAACGCTCAGGGAGCAGATAATACGATCGTATCGTTAAAATGGGCCGTAGGAAAGCGCGATGAAGCCTATTTTGCGGGCAAAGGCACAGATATGACGGCAGCTAAGAAATTTACCGTGTCAGAGAGCGACACATATACGATCTATGCCAAAGATTCAGCAGGCAATGGCACCGTTAAGATGATAGAGATCGTCAATATCTTGTTAACGAAGCCGACGATTGCAACGTCTAGCTATCCGCAGACATCTAATGCGGGTTCGGTTGATGTCACCGTGTCTGCAACTGTGCACGGTGTGGGCAACGCCATCTCGAAGATCAAGTGGGCTGCGGGAGAGCGCAATGCAGCATACTTTGTTGAGAACGGAACGGATATTACATCGACCGCGAAGTTCAGAGTAACCTCTAACGGCACGTATACGGTATATGTGAAGGACGCAGCAGGCAATGAAAATGTGAAGCAGGTGGATATCCGCAACATATCCGAGCCGATAACAGCACCATGGTGTGACCCTAAGTCCTACACCCTTCGCTTACCCGCATGGAAAGCGGGGGAATTGAGTATTGCGGATCTGATCACAGTTAAAGTACCTGCAGATGCTATAGATATGCCGCTGTGTATGTACTTGGACCAGGTAAGCGGACAGGATAAACCGCTGGACAGCGGCTATGTGCTGTTAAGTCCGGTCTATCAGCTGGAGAAGAATCACTCCAACAAGTTCTTGGAGCCGATCACGATCTCGATGTCCTACGACCGTTCGAAGTTAAGCCGGAATAGCGATCCTGGCGTGTACTTCTACGATAAAGCGAACAAGAGATGGGTAGAGAAGAACAGCACGGTCAACGGCAGTCGGATAACGATTGACGTCGGCAATATCGGATCTTCTGCCATATTCGCGGTCATCGGTAGAGGCAAAGGAAGCGGAAGTGATAATGGAAGCGGCAACGGAAATGGCAACAATCCGATATCCTTCACGGACATCGCAAGACATTGGGCCAAGGATGCCATTATTCGCGCTGCTGAGATGGGAATCGTGAAAGGAGATCCAGACGGAAGATTCCGACCGAATGCTTCTGTATCGCGTGCCGAGTTCGTCGTCATGGTTATGAACGCATTGGATCTGAATACGTCGGAATCCAGCATCACCTTTACGGATCAGGCGAAGATTAAGGCCTGGGCGGAGAAGGCGGTCTCCCAAGCGGTGAGGCTGGGGATCGTGACGGGGTACGAAGACGGAAGCTTCCGCCCGAATGCGTCGATCAGCCGTGCGGAGATGACGGCCATCATTGGCCGCACGATGGGTATCGAGCCGCTGAATGTAAAGAAGACGGGCTTCGATGATGACGCCTCTATACCGGCTTGGGTCAAGGCAATGGCGGAGACGCTGAGACGCGAAGGCATAGTGGAAGGAAGCAATGGCCGCTTGCAGGCGCATAATAATGCAACCCGAGCGGAGGCTGTAGTGATGATTCTGCGAATGCTGGATCATAGATAAGCAGAACGTTTATAGTTTGCAATGGGGTTATCCATAAGGGTAACCCTTTCTCTATTGCATTTTCCATCATCGACATCTATAATATATTTAACTAATTAGCTAAATAACTTCGCAACAAACAGAAAGGAGCTACCCTATGCATAAAGCTTTTAAAGCTTTAAGCGATGAGACGCGCAGATCCATATTGCAGCTGCTGCATACCCGAGATATGAGCGCCGGTGAGATATCCGATCATTTTAATATGTCCAAGCCGTCTATTTCCAAGCACTTAGATATATTGAGGGAAGCGGAATTGGTAAGCTCGGAGAAGAAGGGGCAGTATGTGATCTACTCCATTAACACAACGGTGCTGCAGGATGTTTTAGGAGGCTTCTTGAGCCTATTTAATAATAAGTAGGGAGGAATTAGAGATGAGAAAGTCTGATATTACCTTTACAAGCCTATTTTTTATTATCATTTCCATACTGATCTTAGCTGTGGGGATCTTCGTGCCGGATGGCAATGTGACCAATGCCATTATCGGGGCGGCAGTGATTATAGCTTTAGTTATATTCGATATTCAAGCCCCTCGGATCGCTAAGCTGTCCCCAGATAATCCGAAAGTGAAGACGATGCGCAACCTAAACAGACTTACGCTAAGCACAGTTGCATTGGTATTTATATTCATGGTGCTGGAACCGCTTGAGGACGTCTTTTCCGCAAGAACGAATGAACTTATCGTGGTAGGTTTAGTTGCAGTGTTTATGATGGCATTTGGCAATGCTGCACCGAAGATTCCTTTTAATCGCAATCTAGGATTAAGACTCCCATGGACGATACGGGACGAAGATACGTGGAGAATTGCGCACAAGCTGGTAGGGTACACGTCATTTCCGATCGCTATCGCGATGTTTGTAACAGCCTTCTTCTTCCCTGTTGAGAAGGTAACGGCAACTAGCATTTTAACGTGGATTCTTATTCCCGGCCTGTACTCCTTATGGTTTTTCTATAGAAAATCCAAGGGTTTAAACGTTTAATCCAACAACGGTCAGATTAGTTGTATGAAATCGGCTATATAAGGAGAGACATGAAACGAGGAGGGTTACGATGAATTATGATGAGGTTATGAGCAAGCTTGAAGCGCTCGGCACGGAACAGACGAAGCAGACATTTCTTAGACATGGTGCGATGGAGCCGCTATTTGGTGTGAAAATAGGAGATTTGAAGAAGCTTGTTCGAGAAGTGAAGAAAGACCAGGAGCTCGTTCTAGCTCTCTATCATTCTGGCAATAGTGATGCCATGTATCTGGCGGGACTTGCCATCAATCCTAAGCAGATGTCCAAAGAGCAGCTGCAGGACTGGGTAAGCAAGGCGAATTGGTATATGATCGCGGAGACGACCGTAGCGGGCGTTGCGGCTGAGAGTCCGTACGGATTAGAGCTGGCGCGGGAATGGATACAGTCTGATGAGGAAATGACAGCGACTTGCGGTTGGTCGACGTATGCGAATTATATCTCGCTCACTCCAGACAGCCAGTTGGATATAGAAGAGATCAGAGCGCTTCTGCATCAAGTGGAGACTGCGATTCATGATCAGCCGAATCGAGTGCGGTATACGATGAATTCATTTGTCATCATGGTTGGAGCGTCTGTTATAGACCTGCACGAGGAGGCATTGAGAGTGGGAGATGTTATAGGCAAGGTGCATGTTGATGTCGGCAGGACGGCATGTAAAGTGCCATTAGCGGTAGATTATATTCATAAGGTTGAAGCGGCAGGCAAGCTAGGCATGAAGAAGAAGACGTGCATATGCTAAAAATGCAATACTTAACGAAGGGGAGCTTATCCGACTATGATGCGGGTAGACTCCCTTTTTTCTATGTGAAGGTAATGAAGAGCGGTATGCAGAATATAACAATACGGGGCATGGATACGATTGACTAAACGGACCATTTCAAGGATGCACAAGATAGAGGAGGAAATAGAATGCCAAACTGGCAGCTGCAGTTCAATGAGGAGTTGCTAGCGCAGGCCGCGCAGCGTATCGGTGTTGAGAAAGAATCGATTATTCACTGTGGAGGCTTTGAAAATGTCGTATACAGCTTCCAGCAGGGAGGGCAGGATCTCATTCTGCGGGTAGGGCACAGCTTTCATCGCACGGTAGAACTGATGGCTTCCGAGATGCACTTTATAGATTATCTTGCGCAGCACGGTGTTCGCATTGCAAGGCCAGTAGCCTTCCCATCGGGGCAGCTAATAGAGACGCTGGAGAGTGAGGATGGCATCTTCATCTTAACGATGTTCGAGAAAGCGGCAGGCGGTCATATCGATTGTAACCACGAGGATTGGGGGCCGAAGCTATTCGAGCAGTGGGGCGAGATTACAGGGAAGATGCATGCATTGGCGCAAGAATACAGCCTGCCTGCGGACATGACAGCAAGACCGCATCAGGATGTTCTTGGATTCAATACGTCGAGCTTCGGCCCAGAAGAGCATAAGATATACGATAGATTGCAAGAGGTAGATAAGGAGATTAACGCCCTCCCGCATGAAGCGGGCGCATACGGGCTATGTCATCGAGATCTGCACCATGGCAACTTTTATGTGCATGAGGGCAACATGATCGCGTTTGATTTTGACGATTGCGGGTATGATTACTTCGTGCAGGATATCGCGATGGCGGTGTATTATGGAGCGGTATTTGGCGCGTGGAGAACGCCTGAGTATGAGAATGCGCGTGTATCGAAGCTGGCGAATGAACTGCTTGCGTCCTTTATGATTGGATACAACCGTGAGTACCAGTTAGATGCGAAATGGTTGAAGCAGCTGCCGCTCTTCGTGGAGAAGCGGCGTTTGGAGCTGTGCCTGCTGATGTATGCTGAATGTCAGGAGTCGGGTAACGGCAACCCCATGCAAAAAGCATGGCTGAAGCACAATCTGCAGGACATCGATAATGGCGTGCCTTGTATGGAGCTGCAGCTGTAAACTAGCACGTCAGCCAATAAGCTAACTCTCACAACTTTAGTTTTGCACGGAGGCGGGGGAGCATGTCGAACTTGGACAAAGAGAAAAAGGCTCTGGAAAAAGCGAAAACGGTGTTAGAAACAACTGAAGTCATAACGACGAATGTGTACAAGGTCAGTCCGGAGCAGAAAGTGAAGCTCGATCGTCTAGCAGGTGAGAGGATCCAAAGGGCACGCGAGGAGGCAATACCGAAGATCCGCGAGCGGTACGAGCAGCGGGTTAAGGAGATACGGCTGCAACAGCAGCCGACGGCCGACGGCGAAGGAAGGACTCCCCCGTCAAAGAAATGAACAAACCAAAAGTAATCTATACGACAAGCCCACAACTGATCCAGCAGGATGAATTGCCATGTAATCGGCAAAATGTTGTACGGAATACAACAATACTTGCAATGATCCGCGATAATAGGCATTATGTTGTACGTTATACAACAAAATGCCCTTAATCCCCCTGATTTCGTGGTTAATTGCTGGACATTGTTGTATTCTGTACAACAATACGATGGAATTAGATCAGTAGCAGCTCATTATGTTGCACTTTATACAACATAGTTGATCATTCTGAGCTCTTCGTGCCGCCAATATCTACGCCTACATATTAGTCCATCCGAGGTATGTGCTTTAATTAATATATGGTAATAGATGTGAGGATGTAGCCCAAGCTTAGACGCGGGAGCATTCTCTTTTTTATTTTGAATTAATGGTTATAGAGGTTTTTTACCTATTAGTTAGAAAATTATGGTGCTAGGATATGATTATACTTTGTTGAGGAGCTGTTTTAGTGTCGGAAAAAGGTAAACTTATTTCAGAAGTACTGCTAATAGCAGAGAAGGCTGGATTAAAAGAAATCACACCTATCGAGCTTAATAATGGTGCGAACCTGATCATTCACTTGGCTCCGCATCCAATTGTTGCCCGAATAGCCACTGTCATATCAAAGGAAGATGCAGATTACGCTTATAAGATACTTGCTCGTGAGTTAAGGGTAGCACGTCATCTTCAATCAAAGGGAGTACCCGTATTATTACCAACTGATCATATTGATGCAGGGCCATATGATATTGGTGGTACATGGATCACCTTTTGGAAGTATGCTCTTCCTACACAATTACAGCCTCCTTCACCAAGCGAAGCTGTTGAACTAGTAAGCACACTTTCATTAGCTATGAAAGATTTCTTAGACGAAATTCCTAAACTTGGAGTTTGGGAGCGGACATGTCAATCGGCTACTAGATTGATGAAGCATCCCGATCAGCGCATACAAAGACTGTTAAATGTGTTCGTAAGGGTTGATCGACAGATGCGACTCGAAACCAGTTTGCTAATACCGAGTCATGGAGATGCCCATTCAAGAAACTTATTGTCAAGTCCTGAAGGTTGGATCTGGGCGGACTTTGAAGATATATCTCTGATGCCTGCATACTGGGATCTGGCTTCATTTGTTAGTATTCGTGCGTTATTCAACGGAGTTCAGGACCCAACCTTTAGATATATATTGAGCCAAATAAACAATAGATCCGATCTAGAAGCTTTTGGATTTGCTATTATCGCACGTATACTAATGTCCACATTAGGCAATCTGGATTTCGCCCTTGCAGGCAACGGAGATTTGGAATTTGCAACTAAGCAGCTTGAACTTGCGGAAGATTTTATTCGTCAGGTAGATCTAATCATTCAAGGAGATGGAAGACGATATATTGTAGATTTAGGAGAGGAGATAAAAAAATGATTGAATTACGAAAGATAACCGGGGATAACATAGATGAAGTAATAGCACTTGAAGTTGGAGAAAACCAGAGAGACTTTATAGAAACTACTAACCTCAGAAGCATTGCAGACGCTCATGTGTTGAACGCAGACGGGATACCAGCGACTCCCTTTGCCATTTATGCCGATGAAGTTGCGGTTGGATTTTTGATGTATATTTATGATACGTTGGATCACGAATCATTTGAAAATGAAGTTTTTTACGGGAAGAAGAGCTATTTTATTTGGCATATTATGATTGATAAGAGTTACCAGGGGAAAGGATATGGCAAACTTGCCTTTGAAAAAATGTTGATGGATATTGAAACTATGCCATATGGGGAAGCAGAATATGTAGCCCTCTTTTATCGAACAAGTAATGTCATAGCTAAAACATTATACGCTTCATTTGGTTTCGTAGATACAGGAATCATTCAGGATAATTCGATGTTGGCGATTAAAAATCTAAATGGGAAAATAACAGAATCCTTAGTAGAAAAGGATCTCTCGGAAAGAAATGTAAGCTATCAACGTCTCGACCCATAATAAACATAAATATCCAGAAGAAAAAACCGATTTTGTTAACTCTGTCTTAGCAAAAATATAATATTTATACCGCAATCGGGCGCGATTGTTTTAGAATTACTAGGTAGAAAATGATCAAACTTTATTCCAAACCAACATGTATGTGACAACGAATAAATTGATCATTCGAAGTTTTGATTTCGAGATTCGCTTAAGAAAGTAAAATGACAGGAGTGGAGTTTTTATCAATGTCAAATAATCTATTAGATGAGCTCTTTTCGCATTAACTCGCTTGATGACAGCAACACGAGTTCGCTGTTTGTGACAAACGAGTTCAAACACAAAAGGGTGATTTTAGCATGAAGCCAATATCACCCTTTTTTTTGTCATATCAACTCTTATTTATTTCCTTTGCGCACCTTTAACAGTTTGCCTTTTATTGTCGTGTCTTTCATCTTTTCAAGCACAAGCGGTCCTTTGCCGTTCAGAATCTCAACATCTGTCACAAAATCGAGGATCGTAATAATCCCAATATCGTCTGCGGTTACCCCGTCAAGCTTAGCGATTGTCCCGACAAAGTCTACGGCTCTAAGTTTTTTCTTCTTGCCGCCATTGAAGTTAAGCTTCATAATTTGCTTGTTTAATTGCTCGCGTTTATCTTTTTTCAGTTCAGGCTTAATATTTAGTTTCTGTTCAAAATCTTCTCTATGGCGGTCAACTTCCTCTTCGGAGGGAGCTTTTACTTTCGGAATCGCGAATCCAATATACGCCTCAATTTCGGCTAATCGCTTGAAATCCTTCGGCGTGACGAGGGTAATTGCTTTACCCGTTTTGCCTGCACGACCTGTACGTCCCGTGCGATGAACATAGCTTTCTTTCTCAAGTGGAACATCGTAATTAATAACATGGGTAATATTCGAGATATCGATACCCCTAGCGGCTACATCTGTCGCAATCAAGTAACGGAATTGTCCCCTTCTGAACGCATGCATGACCTCGAATCGATCTTCCTGCTCCATCCCACCATGAATACGATCACATGAGTAACCGAGATCAGCCATTTCTTTGAATAGTGTATCCACATGCTCTTGCGTACGGCAGAAAACAATACAGCTGTCAGGACTCTCAACAATGAGTATATCTTGAAGCAGTGCCAGCTTATCCGAATCCATCACCTGAATAAGAGCGTGTTCAATCGTGGCCGTTGTTATACCGCTCGCTAGGATCTCAATTTGGGCAGGATTGTTCATATAATTGCGTGACAGCTTGGCCACATCCGCAGGAAACGTAGCGGAAAATAACATGGTAACCCTGTCACGAGGCAGTACTTGAATGATTGACTGAACTTGCTCAATAAAGCCCATATTCAGCATCTCATCAGCTTCATCGATAACGAGATAGGAAATCCGCTCTAGCGATAGCGTGCCGCGTTCAATATGGTCCAGCACACGCCCAGGCGTACCTACTACGATATGCGTTTTTTGTTTTAATTCGGCCTTTTGGATATAAAAAGGATGTTTCCCAAAAAGAGGCGTCGCCTTGATCCGCTTAAAGCGTCCAATATTCGTTATGTCTTCGTTGACCTGTAACGCGAGTTCACGGGTTGGCGTTAAGATTAATGCTTGCGGCTTATTTTCATTCCAATCCACTAGCTCGCAGAGCGGGATGCCAAAAGCAGCTGTTTTGCCGCTGCCTGTTTGCGATTTGACAACAAGATCCTTCTTCTCAAGCGCAACAGGAATGACCTCTGTCTGAACTTGTGTGGGTGTCTCATAACCCAAACTATTGAGCGCTCTCGCAATCTCTTCACTTAATTGATAATCTGTAAAATGCTTCTCACTCATCTTTAACCTCTTCTGCGCTATATTCGAATACTTATATATACAGTTCCACCGTACATCTATTGTATACTCATCCATTATACTCTGAACCCAATGGATTTATCGGTACATTCATGAACGAAAAGGACATAGCGTTGGATACCCTGAAAATTCCCCTTTTGTGTTACGGTGAACCGTATCACAAGTAGTGGTAAAGCAGAGAATCGAGTTTAAAGTTGTAAAAGATATTCACAACGACATTTCTTGCAATAGGATCTCTTTAATTCAATTCTTAAGGCCAAAAAAGGGACTCCCCCAAGGAGGTCCCTTTCTACTTGACTATAGGATTTATCCTGTACGTTTAACATAATACGATGAAAATGCGGAAGACGAGAACGAGCCAGCATTTTTAAACGGGAATTGATTGAATAAAGAATGCCACCACTCGTTGCTAAGGTCGTTGGAAATGGTAAACATATGAGGATTGATTTCTTCCTTTAGCTGCGAAGAATGCTGGACATGAAGAGCCCAAGTATCCAGTAATTCATTCAGCTGTTGCTCAACATCGGCTGAAAGCAGCAAATCTGACTTATGATCGTTCATACCTTCTCCTGCCTTTCCGCAGACTTCTTGATATTTAACATTCCGAGAGCTTCGGCAAGCTGGCGGCGTGCTAGTAATATTTTATAGCGTACTGTTCCTGCAGGCAAACCGAGTGCTGCACCGATTTCTCCGCTTTTCATACCGCCAACCGCCTTCATTAGTAATATGGAACGAAGCTCCTCGGGAAGTTCGCGAATGGCTAACTCCAGCTCGTGAAACTGCTCACGTCCAACTAGTAATTGTGATATGTCGCCATTCGAGTTTGGGAAGGCGTACAACTGCATTTTTGTTACAGCTTGCTTAGAACTCTGCGACTTCCGATAATAGTCCTTTACCTGATTGGAAGCAACAGTAAATATCCAATACAATTGTTGATCTTCGGGAATGCGCTCAACCATTTCTATCCTGTTCCATATTTTAACAAATACGTCTTGCGCCAAATCCGCAGCCGTTTCCTGACTCCCAGTTCGCCCCAGCAAATAGGAATACAGTTTTCGAGAATGTGAACGATATAATTGTTGAAATAAAGTCTCTGGCTTCATCGGCATATACGATCTCTCACACATCTTCTTTGATGTTAATATTTCCCTTTTTAGAGATAGTGAGATACTGAAGCAAAGGTACTATAGCTTTAGAAGCCGTTAAATCGCCGATCAAGATTAATTCAGAAACTTTGCTTCTAATCGACTCGATTTGAACATCATCGTCAACTTCAAAACTTCCGATTAGCACGATGCTCATCTTGTCTTCGAGGTATTCGAAAAAGCTGTTGGAGAATGTATCCTTTCCAATAAATATTCGCACGTTGGATGTATTCGAATAATAAATGACTTGACCGAACACACGAGACAAGGCACTTCCTATAACAACTTCGCTCCCTTTAGGCAAAATCAGCTGTCCAGCTACGACGATATCTTGGAAGCCGATCTTTTCCACCACCGAAGTAACGACGGCCTGCCCTGCAATAACCAATATGTCCTCAGGAGTACCGTTACTATTGGCAATATACTCCCCACTCAAAGAAACATTTCCGGACAAGAATACCACTTTTCCTGTCGTATGAGGAACTAAACAAATACATCCGTTATTGTGTTGAGGAATTCGATTCAAAGTACTGCTTATCGATTCTGGAGCAATAATAAGACCATTGTTGCTGATAGAGGTAACATCGGCCAAATCCTCTGATTTCACACCAGTCCAATCAAGAAGCCCATGATTTTCAATAACTCTCCCTTGAATATTTGCTTGCTGTAAGTTTTCCATACGCTCCACGCTCCCATTATTTTCTAATTACACTTGATATAACGTTTCTCCTTTAAAAGTGTTGAGAAATATAGAAAAATGTTTTGGTTAGATAACGGTACTTGCGGATGCGTTTTCGGCAAACGCTCTAGGATAGAAGCGGAGAAAGGAAAAAAGGATTGGTATGAACCTAATGAGCTAGAACATGACAAGAGTGGTCTTCCTTATGACCATTTCGCCGAAAAAGTTATGCCTCGGTCAGATTAAGGCCTGCGTGACGCAGTAGTGCGTTTCCGTGGATATAACCGCTGAGATCGCCTGACTCCCCTAAAACGCCAGCAAAAGCGATCGCATCTACGCCAGTAATGTCCTGTTGGCTCCATGCCGACGATTATTTTGGTTAGCTTGTACGAAGTTAGCAAGTTTGGGATCTAGCGATCCCAGTCTAAAACTTTATTTTCAAAGAATAGTTAGCTTTTATTGCTGCTGCGCTCAGGATGTGTGAGTGTTCAAGCGAGCTTAGTGCGTACGGGTGTTCAGCTTGCGCACCCATTCGCGAGCGCCTAATGCGACGATGCGCTTCAAGTCCTTCGGCTGCGTGATGGTGCAGCAGGCCAGCAGCTCAGGCAGAGCATGAGCCTGCAGCGTTTCAAGGGCTGCCTCCATGTAGCCCTTATAGGTAGAAGCGCTGCCGCCAACCATGATCACGTCGGGGTTGTATAAGTGCAGCACATTCGTGAGCGACAGCCCGAAGTAGAATCCCGCACGCTTAATGATCGAAGCGGCACGCTCGTTGCCGTCTTCCAGCTGCTGCAGAAACGTCGCCACATCGGTGCCTGCTTGCTGCAGGATCGCGTATCCGCCGGCGAGATTGTCAAGCTTCTCCGCCTTCCCATTCGCGCTGTCGGTCGCCAGCATCATATAGCCCATCTCGCCGCTCCAGCCCCTTGAGCCAAGCAGCAATTCGCCCTTCTCAACGACACCTACCGCGATGCCGGTGCCTGCCATGATGACGGCTACTGTATGGCTCTCCGCGTGATCCGCGGCTCCAGCTATCGTAGCCGCCTTCACATCATTGATGAACGCAACGGGGCAAACCGTTGAGAAATAGTCCGCTATTACACCGTTCAGTGTGGTGAGAAGATCGGTCATCTCCACTCTGTCGCTGCCATCCACGAGCCCAGGTATGCCCATTCCGATTCCATCCGGCGTGTAAGGCAGTTGAGCGATGAAGTCATCAAGCGCTTGTTTCATCTGTGCTCGCGTGCATCCTGCGCCTGTCGGAGCTCTATGCTCTATTAGTCCACCCGGTGTTTCCGCCATCATATACATCTTCGTGCCGCCAATATCAACGCCTACATATCGGTTCATACGAGATGTCCCTCCTCATCGCCTAACATAGCAACAGCACGGAACTTGAACGGAGTGATAGCTGTACTCTCCTGAACAAGCTCCATGCTGCTATGGTTTATATCATATGATTCTTGGATTCAGAACAGAATCGTTAAACGGTGAAGCTGAGCGCTGTAAGCTTATGCTTGCAGTTCAAAACGTTGTACGACCTCGACGATCACTTGAACCGCCTTCATCATGTTGTCGACAGAGACATATTCGAACTTGCCGTGATAGTTCTCGCCGCCGGTGAAGATGTTAGGTGTAGGCAGTCCCATATAGGATAGCTGGGAGCCGTCCGTACCGCCGCGAATCGGCTTCATGATCGGCTTGATGTCGAGCGATTCCATCGCTTCGCGGGCGATGTTGACGATCTCGATGACAGGCTCGATCTTATCTCGCATATTGTAGTATTGATCATACATATCGAGTTGGATGCGATCGTCGCCATACATCTGTTTGAACTCATCGACGATGCTCTGCATATTCGCCTTTCTCGCTTCGAACTTGTCGCGATCAAAGTCGCGTATGATGTAATGCAGCTTCGTCAATTCAGTATTGCCCTCGAAGGATATGAGGTGATAGAAGCCATCGTAACCATCCGTATGCTCTGGCGCTTCCTCCTCTGGCAGACGTGCATGCAGCTTCATGGCAATCTTGGAGGAATGAATCATCTTGTCTTTCGCTGTGCCGGGATGGACATTAACTCCCTTTATCGTAATCTTGGCCGCGGCGGCATTAAAGCTCTCGTATTCCAGCTCGCCAAGCGGTCCGCCGTCTATTGTGTACGCATATACAGCATCAAACGCTTGTACATCGAACTTCTGCGGTCCTCTGCCAATCTCTTCGTCAGGTGTAAATGCAACGCGAATACGGCCGTGCTTAATCTCAGGATGCTGAATCAAGTAGGACATGGCGGTCATAATCTCGGCGATTCCGGCCTTGTCATCAGCGCCAAGCAATGTCGTGCCGTCCGTCGTAATTAACGTATGTCCTTCATAGCGGCTCAATTCTGGAAAGTCTTTGGTCGAGAGAACGACGTTCAGCTGTTTATTCAAGATGATATCCTTGCCGTCGTACTGTTCGATCACTTGAGGGTTCACATTGGCGCCAGTGAAGTCAGTCGCTGTATCTACGTGAGCCAGGAATCCAATAGTTGGCACCTGCTTGTCCGTGTTGGACGGGAGAGTGGCCATGACATAACCGTTCGCGTCAATTGTCACTTCTTCCATTCCGATATGCTTCAATTCTTCTACTAACATGTTGGCAAGCGTAAGCTGTCCCGGTGTTGTAGGGCAGGTGGTGCTGTCTTCATTCGATTGTGTATCTACCTTTGCATAATTGATTAATCGATCGATTAGCTCTTGCTTCAAGTTCAATCGCTCCCTTCATCTTCCTTTATTTCATATTATCATGTTCTGCAGCTGCAAACAGTAACTATGCAGTACTGTCCTTAAAGAGTTGTTTGAATTGTAATCCTATCTGGTGTAATTTACAATATTGTTGTTAATGATTGGGAGGAGGCGGAGTCAGATGAAAATGGTATATGAGACGGAACGACTGCAACTACGAGTGTTTGAAGAGACGGATCATGAAGCGGCGGCATCGTTCTGGGGAGATGATGAAGTGATGAAGTATTGTTTAGGCGCTACACCGCTTGAACGCTTACCGAAGGTGCTTGCCGGATACATTGCATGCCACGAGAAAATGGGGCTGTCCGTATACGCCGTAGTGGAGAAGGCCAGCGGTACTGTAATTGGTGCCTGTGGCTTCAATGTAACGGAAGGTGTAGAAGAGGTCGAGCTCATTTATCATTATGCCAAAACCAGTTGGGGAAAGGGATATGCTACAGAAGCGGCGACAGCCTGTGTCCAGCTCGCTAAAGCGGACGGAAGGGTAAGACGTATACATGCTTCAGCAGATCCTAGTAATGCAGCCTCGTTCAAGACGCTGGAGAAAGCGGGGTTTACGTCAGCGGGTATGGAATGGTTTGAGGATACTGGCCAAGAGGAGCCGGTATACGAGTATATCATTCCGAAGCTTCAGTGAATGAAATGTTAATTTTTGCATAATTCCATCATATTTGATAACATAACGATCGATACAAACAAAAAAATGATTAAAAAAATCATAATTATCTCAAAACTTGAAGGAAATGATCTCCGAATGTCGAATATTTGAATGGAGATATTCTGCAGATTGGGTTCGATGAATCGTACAAGATGCGTGCCAGAGTAAGAATGATCTTCTTGTGCCATGAGCCCACAGACATTTTCAATTAGGGAGGAAGAGATAGAGATGGGAGCAGTAACAGCTATCGTCATTGGAGCAGGAGACCGAGGGGAACGAGCCTATGCGCCGTATGCACTGCAGCATCCCTCTGAGATTCGATTTGTAGGTGTGGCTGAGCCTATACAGGAGCGTCGTGAGCGATTTGCAGAGACGCATGGATTAACACTAGAGCAGCAGTATGATTCCTGGGAATCCATTCTGGGCAAGGAACGATTGGCGGATGTGGCTATCATATGTACGATGGATCGCATGCACAGAGAACCAACTTTAAAGGCGCTTGAGCTCGGTTATCATGTTCTGCTTGAGAAGCCAATGTCGCCTGATCCACAAGAATGTGTTGAGATGGAGCTTGCAGCGAAGGAACATCAACGCTCGTTAACTATTTGCCATGTGTTGCGATATACACCGTTCTGGCAGGCCATTAAGAAGGAGATTGATAATGGAGAGATCGGCCAGATCGTTTCTATACAGTTAAATGAAAATGTAGGCAACATGCACATGTCCCATAGCTTTGTACGAGGCAATTGGCGGAACAGTCAGGAATCAAGCCCGATGATTCTGCAGAAGTCTTGTCATGACATGGACATTTTAGCTTATTTAATGGATGAGCCGTGCGAGCGTATCAGCTCTTTCGGATCTTTGATGCATTATAATGAAGCGAATAAGCCTGCAGGAGCACCAGCTTATTGTATTCAAGGCTGCCCGGCTGAGAAGAGCTGTCAGTATCATGCGGTGAATTATTATATGAGTGAAGAGGGCAGAGGCTGGGCACGCAAGTTTGTGGATAAGGGAACAGACGAGGAGATCATTGCTGCATTGACGGATGGCCCTTACGGACGATGCGTCTATCAGACCGATAATAATGTCGTGGATCATCAAGTCGTGAATATGGAGTTCAAGAGCGGAGCTACGGCCATGTTCAGCATGTGCGGCTTCACGAAGGACAATACTCGCATCGTTCAGATTATGGGGACGAAGGGTGAAATTCGCGGCAATATGGAGAATTACTCCTTCGAGGTTACCAACTTAGTGACGAAGGAATCCCGTGAAGTGAACCTTGAGGAAACGGCTTCTGGACATGGCGGCGGCGACTTTGGTATTGTGGCGTCATTCCTGGATGGAGTGCGCAACTTTGGTCAAGAGGGCGTCGAGAGCTTGTCCTCTGCTTCTATCTCGGTACGCAGCCATCTGATGGCATTCGCAGCAGAGCAATCCCGCTTGAATGGCGGTACGCCTGTCGAGATTCAAGCGTTCTACAACCAGTTTGCGGCACAGCCTCAGAGATAAATCCATAGGCATAGCTTGAAGAAAAACTCGCTGACGGGTCAGCGAGTTTTTTTGTGTGCCAAGCGCAGTGTGCCGTGAATTAGCCTGAGCCTGTCATGCTTAATAGACGTTGACGGTCAGGCTGGGGTAAGCAGACATGATCTCATCAGCGTACTGGCGCAGTAGTTCTGGATTAAAGCCGATATTGCCGAAGAGCTGATGATCCGGTTGGAACGTAATGCTTGTACCCGTCTCCTGAGTGGCGCCAATTGTACGAAGCTCCGTATGTGGATGGCCCAGGCTGTATTCTTGACGCATCACCTTGCCATCGCGGCGAATCTCTACGCTAAGCTTGCGCGACAATGCATTAACGACACTCATCGTGATGCCTTTCTCACTGCCGGGTGCGACATAAGCCGCGCTAGGATTCAGATGCCCCATATTTGTGAGCACGTCTTGAATCCGGGACTTATACATATGCGATAAGGCAGCCGCTGGAATGCCGCGGCCATTATCCGCGACTGTAATGCTGCCATCCTCGTGCTGGAAGATGCCGATCTCCGTGCAATATCCCGCTTGATGCTCGAGAATGCAATTCTCGACTACAGCCCGCAGCAGCATATGACCATCGTAGCTTCCTTGCTCTGCGTCGTCGCCCTTATCGCCCAGATACTGTTCCGGATGATCGCGCGCATCCGTCATTTCCATATAATCGCTTGCATCGAACAATTCAGCGGCTCCCGTAAACAGCAGGAGCAGCGGCAGCGCGCGATGTGCGGTAACAGCATACTTGCCGCCGCGTTCTTCCTGATGGAGCAGATCAGCGCCGATCAAGGCCTTAATGTGATGATAGAGCTGGCCAGTCGTTCCCATATTCAATCGTTCTACAAGCTCAGGACCTGTCATTGGCTGAATCATCAGGGAGCGCAGAATGTCCACTCTCTGTTTATGCCCAAGAGCTCCCAATACGCGCGCCATCTTCTCGCTGTCCTGCTCCAGCAATTGATGGAGCGTTCTTGCCTGCGAATCCCATCGATAATGCGACTTCACGCTACGATATTGCCCCGAGTAATAAATAATACTTTCTTGCAGCTCTGCAGGCACTGGTGAATGATCTGAATGTGAGTCATGAGGAAGAAGCTTGTTGCTGCTTATTGAAGAAGGTTTGCATAATTGTTGGACAAGCTGCTGCAGCTCCTTCATCTGAGCCTTCAATTCGTCCATTTCCGTGCCATAATCCCGTTCTTTGCCCTGCACCATAGGAATCACCTCATTATTATTCGACTTCGCCAATGCGTATAACGTGAACTGAATAGCATATTATTACGTAATTACGTAATATCATAATTTAATAATAACAAACGAACCATAGGATGTAAATACAAAACGTTCAAATTTTTTACATGTTTTAGATATCATTTTTAGTTATACTCAAGAGCGCGAGCTATTTTTGTGCTAACTGTGAATCGTTATGTAAAATAAAATATAAGCAGGTGATCCGCACAATATGGAAATGGCAGCATCGTTAACATCCTATCTCACCGAGGATTATATAATGGCCCTAATTGAGAAGTACCGTTCATTCGGTCCGCTTCCGGGCATCCTATTAACCTTTATGAAATCCTTTATTCCACCACTGCCGACAATGGTTATAGTAGGCGTTAATGCGGCTGTGTATGGACTATGGCTAGGCTTTCTGTACTCCTGGGTCGGCATCATCTCCGGTTGTGTCGTTACCTTTCTCATCATTCGCAAGATAGCAGGGCATCCCTACATGGAACGCTGGTCTCAGAAGCCCAAAGTACAGAAAACGATGCACTGGGTTCGTCGCAACGGGTTCAGTTACGTATTCTTGTTGAGTATGTTTCCTGTAGGACCATTCGTCTTCGTCAATATGATTGCCGCGGTTGCGCGCATGCCCCTGCGGTCATTCTTCATCGCTATTTTGTTCGGCAAGGCCATCATGATATTTTCTGTTTCTATTATTGGTCACGACGTACAGCGATTTATAGATAATCCGATTCAACTGCTGTATGTGGTGCTGTTTGTAGGGGTGTCCTTATTCATAAGCAAGAAGATTGAAGCTAGGTTTGCAAGGAACTCCGAGACTCCAGAGCATGCGATTAGCAACGGTGTAGAACAGCGGGAATCGGTATAGATAAGAAAGAGGCTGTCTCATCCTGAAGTCAATGACTTCAAGGACAAGACAGCCTCTGTTGTTTGCTGCAATATATTCTACAAGTAGCCCCAGATCATCGTAAACAGTGTACCGAATACCGTTACTAGACCTACAAACAGGGCATAAGCGATATTAGTATACAACGATGACTTGCTGGATTTATCCTCATCAATATGCATGAACAGGAACAATTGCACACCTGTCTGTACCGCAGCAGTGATCATCAGAATCGCAATCTCCACTCCGTGTGACATCTGGAAGTCTGGAAGAAGGACCACCATCGCAACTACTGTAAGGACGAGGGAGAATACGTATCCCATTACATGACGCATCGGGAATAGTTGTTTCATATCACATCAGTCCTTTCAAGTATACGAAGCTGAAGATGAAGATCCATACTACATCCAGGAAGTGCCAGTACAGCGAGAATATAAATGACTTGTTCGCTGTATCCTTATTCAAGCCGCGGCTCTTTAACTGAATCATGATACCAGTACCCCAGAGAAGACCCATTGTTACGTGAGCACCGTGCGTGCCGAGCAGTACAAACAAGCTGGAAGTAAAGCCGCTAGTCTGCAGTGTCGCACCCTCATGAATGTAAGTCATAAATTCAAAGATCTCTACACTTAGGAAGCCTAGACCCAGAAGAAGCGTGATGCCGAAGAACCACATCATGGCCTTCTTCATGCCAAGTCGCATGGCGTTGACAGCCAACCCGATCGTAAAGCTGCTTGTGAGCAGCAGGAACGTCTCAATCAATACAGGCTTCATCACAAAGATCTCTTGTGCTGACGGACCATTGCCTGGTCGATTCCAAAGTGTCAGATATGTGGAGAAGAGAACGGCGAAGAGCACGATCTCCGCTCCAAGGAAGATCCAGAAACCGAATATTCGGTTTCTGTTCTCCTCTGTGCTGTATTCTAGCGGAAGCGTCTTATCGATCTTCATGCTTGTTCACCCCGCAATCGTTGTTCCGTCTCTTTAACTTCTTTCACCGAAATATGTCGTCCATGATCCTGCTCGAAAGAACGCATAGCGAGCATAATCAAAATGGCGATACCACTAATAATGGCAGGCGTCCACCAACTGAACACCATACAGAATCCTCCCACGAAGAAGAGAACGCTCAGAATAACCGGTTGTCCGCTGTTATTAGGCATATGAATCTCTTCAATCTTGCCTTCAAATAACGGATATTTCTTCTTCTTGAAGTCCCAGAATGCTTCCGCGCTCTTGACAGTAGGTACGATTGCAAAGTTGTATTCAGGAACTGGGCTATGAGTTGCCCATTCCAGTGTACGCGCATTCCATGGATCGCTGCTTGTTTCTCTTGGCTGGTAGCGGAAGCTCCAGTAGATGTTGTACACCAAGAGAACAAAGCCAATAGCAAGTCCCATTGCACCGATAGAGGCAAGCATGTTAAGCGGTCCGAAGCCTGTGCTTTCGGAGTAGGTGTACATACGGCGCGTCATACCATCCAACCCTAGGAAGAACAGTGGGAAGAAGGTAACGTTGAACGAAATGGCAATGAACCAGAAGGCGCGCTTGCCTTGACGTTCGTTGAGCTTGAATCCGAAGAATTTCGGGAACCAATAGTACAGACCTGAAAGAACTCCGAATACAGTACCAGGAATCAAAGTGTAGTGGAAGTGAGCAACCAAGAACATCGTATTGTGATATTGATAGTCGGCACTTGCCATTGCAAGCATGACACCCGTTACACCACCGATGGTGAAGATCGGGATGAATGCCAGCGCGTACAGCATTGGAGTCGTAAATTCGATCCTGCCTTTACGCATCGTAAAGAGCCAGTTGAAGATCTTGACCCCGGTCGGTACCGCGATGGCCATCGTCGTAACGGAGAAGAATCCGTTTACGACCGCGCCATGTCCCATCGTATAGAAGTGATGCGCCCATACGAGGAAGGACAAGAGTGAGATGGCTACCATACTGATAACCATTGATTTATAGCCGTACAGGTTCTTGCGCGAGAAGGTCGAGATGACCTCACTGAAGATACCGAAGGCTGGCAAGATAACGATATAAACTTCTGGATGGCCCCATACCCAGAACAAGTTAGCCCACAGCATATCCATACCGCCGTTAGCCATCGTGAAGAACTGGGTACCGAACAGACGGTCGAACATCATAAGCGCAAGCGCAACAGTCAATGCAGGGAAAGCAAATACGATAATAGCGCTTGTGATCAGAATCGACCAAGTAAACATTGGCATCTTCATCAGCGTCATGCCAGGAGCGCGCATCTTCAGGATCGTCACAATAAAGTTAACGCCTGTCATGAGTGTACCGATACCTGCGATCTGAAGTGCGATAGAATAATAGTTCATGCCTACTGAAGGGCTGAACTCATTGCTTGCAAGCGGGAAGTATGCGGTCCAGCCTGCATCCGGGGAACCCCCGATAACGAACGAGAGATTGAACAGCATCGCGCCTGAGAAGAACAGCCAGAAGCTTAAGGCGTTCAACCGTGGGAATGCAACGTCGCGCGCGCCGATCTGAAGCGGAATGACAAGGTTCATAAGACCTATGATAAACGGCATAGCCATGAATAGAATCATGACGATACCATGCGTTGTAAAGATCTCATTGTAATGCTGCGCATCGAGAAATCCCGACTCTGGTACAGCTAGTTGTGTACGCATCAGCAATCCGTCAACACCGCCGCGGAACAGCATAAGCAGCGCAGATATGATGTACATGATACCGATGCGCTTGTGATCGACCGTTGTCAGCCATTCGCGCCATAGGTATCCCCATTTCTTAAAATAGGTTAAACCAATGATGATGGCGAGCGTCGCGACGACGATACTGACCATAGCGCCGTAGATCATTGGTTCGCCGGTAACGAAAAATTCGTCCCATTTCATAGAGAGTAGACTCCTTTCGATGAATTCCTAGTTGCTAAGTTACTTATGCCCGGAGTGATCCATACCGGAGTGATCCGTATGGGCATCTTCCGTGTTATGGTCAGCGTCTGCATCTGCATCTGTATCAGCATTTGCATCAGAGCCGTGATTGTGTGAAGCATTTTCCCCTTCAGGCGGAGGACTGAATTCCAAGTGAGTAGAGGAATATGTCTCACGGCCAACAAACTCGGTTTCAAGCAGCGTATTGAACTCGTCTTCCGTCAGCTCAGGAGCAGTTTTCTTAACATCCTTCACCCATTCATCATAAGCTGCAGGTGACATAGCCAAAGTCTCGAACTCCATACTTGCAAAGCCTTTACCTGAGAAGTTTGCGTTCTTGCCCATCATAGAGCCTTCCTGTTCAGCGACAAAGTTAAGCTTTGTCACCATATCGCTCATGGCATATTTCTGACCGCCAAGCTGCGGGATCCACAAGCTCGTAATCGGGCCATACGAATACATGCGGAACTCGATTGGACGATTAGTAGGGATGTTTACATAGTTAACGGTTTCAATCCCTTCCTCAGGATAACTGAAATGCCATTTCCAGTTGGAAGAGGAAGCGTAGATTACGAGCGGTTTTTGATCCTCATAGCCTACAGGAACTTTTTCAACGGCGTTAGTAGTTTGGACGGTGACTACAGACAACACGGCCACGATAATAACCGGAATGAGTGTCCACGTGATTTCCATCCATGTGCTTCCCTCTTCATGCGGCGGTTCATAATCTGGAGCTGCCTTGGAAGCGCGGTACTTCGTCAGAATGACGACATACAGCACGTACACAACAAGCAGTACCGTCGCCATCATGATGATGGAGAAGATGATTACTTTAGCTTGTGTCTCTGCCTGAGGACCCATTGGATTAAGAACCGTAATTGGTTCACATCCGGTCAACAGAACTAAGAGGGATAAAAGAACGGTGAGTAAGAACCCTTTCTTTTTCATAACGTACCCCTTTCTCTAAGATGAACTATTATAATATAATTGGATAATAATTCTGGTCAGATATATAGTAGTCACAACTCGAAAAAGAAACATCACATAAATAAAACCACATTTTACAATTGAATCCAGTTCCGAGGAAGAAAAGAGCGCTTGTTCACAATTTTTTCTCGCAAATTCGGCGATTTACGTCCAATATCACCCGTTTTCTTCAACTTTGCATATTGTTCATAATTAACTCTGTCACCACCTTATTTCGCTATATTGTCACATTTAAAAACCTGCGTTGTGATAAAATTCACATCATATTTTACGGCGAGGGAAACGCAAAAAGCTTGGTATTGTGGGAAACAGAACATATTATCCTCCTATGGAATAGGTTGGATACAGTTTAATAACCACAGCAGATCGAATCTAATCAGTATCTATTCTTGTATTTATGTAATTAATGGGAACGCGAATAGAAGCCCCAGCAACTCTCGATCGGAGCGCTGAGGCTTCTTCCTATGATGATGTAACTATATTCAAATTCGGATGCAGCGGCGGTAGATTGTTTATTTTCTTCCTAATTCATTGAGGAGCTTAAGCCATTGATCCATCGAAGCGTCTACTGCAGTATCCTGAGATGCTTTTTCGACGACTTCAGGAATGTCATTAATTGGAGAGACGAGACGTTCTCTTTTCCGCTTAGCACGGACACGTCCGTATGAATTCATCAGTTCTTCCAGCTTCTTCTCATTAAGAACCTTCAAACGAGCTAATACGTCGTCCATTGACTTCAAATTATCCAATTCGATCCCTCCTCTCTAGGGAAGTAGGGTTCAATCTGGAATTAGAACACATCCACACGAACGACAAGAGCAAGCAAGATTTGAAAGAGTACCTGAATGTTGACGGCAATGAACGTATCAGTTGTCGTAATATAAACCTCTTTGGAGTTCTCAATGAGGATCTTCTGGCGATTTTCTTGCTCTACATGAATCTTCTGCATCAGATCTTGCACGATAGCTTCAGCCCGTGAGTGGCTTCCGATTGAAATACTGATTACAGCAACCAAAGCAGCTTGCAATGCGGCTTGAATAGACACAGCTATTTTAGTATCCGTTGTACTAACCTCGACGTTGCAGGAGTCCTTGATCAAGATCAATTCTCGAGAAATTTGAGTTGTTTCACTTTTTTGCTTCGCTTCTTGATTCACATCCGCATGATCCATCGGATGCTTGCAATGACAATTGTCTGTAGCCGACCAATAGAAATCTTCTTCTTCGCATTGTTCTTCTCTTCTCAACGTTGTACACCTCGCTTACATATTTAATTTGGGGGTTGCGAATCTTTTAACTAGTAGGATTAGAGGATATCTATACGAATGACAAGGGCCAAAAGAATTTGCAACAGAGCTTGAATGTTCAGTGACACATCAGTGTCTGCCGTAGAAACCGAAACGTTTGCTGAACGTAAGATGACTGTTTTCTGGTGATTTTGCTGTTTGACTTGAATCTTCTGCAGCAGTTGTTGCGTTACAGCCTTGGCGCGTTCGCCATCGGCGATCGAAATGCTGACTACGATAGCGATAGCTGCTTGGAGAGCCACTTGTAGAGAAGCAGCCAGCTTCGTATCTGTAGATTGGACTTTTACTCCGCACGAATCCTTAATATGAATCAATTCATGAGAACCTTGCCAGTTATCAATAGATTGTTCCGCATGTTGTTCTACATCTGCATCTTTCATAGGATCTCACCTCCTTTACTCTATTTCTATGTGCTGACAGACGGGATGGTATAGACGAATTGGTTCCTAAAACCCTATATTTTGAATAATAGGGCTAATATAGCGATGAGGCTTCTAGACATAGATTAATGGTTATATGAATAAATAAAGACGCCTAACGGCGTCTTTGAAGATTGGTGCAGAACTACCACTCTCTCTTGCGGCGGGGTTTAGGCTGTTCTTCTTTCTTCGGCTCTGGGCGTCTTGTCTTCGGTTCTGGACGTGTTGCTCTCGGCTCTGGTTGTTTTGTCTTCGGCTGCATGAAGTCTCGGTAGATTGCTTCCTCTTCATCATCATAGGTCCATACTCTTGGCTTTTTTCTTTCTCTTTCTTTTTCTATTTCTTTTTCTTTAGGTTGAGCGGCGGCCTCTTTCTCTCTCCTTGCTTCCTCTTCTTGAATAGCAGCCTTCAGCTTCAGCTGGTTTACATACTCAATATTAGCGGGATCCAGCGTCACTTTTTTGACACTTTCCTCATTTTTCTTTTGCGTTTTCATGAAGGTGTTTACCTGCTTCGATAGATCGGTGACTAGATTACGAATCATCTGTCTCTCATGATCCGGTAATGGCTCCTCGGGAGGAGCAGTGTCTGCTCCATTACGCTTGAAGGTGTCTAATATCAATAGATCGACTACACTGTTAGGTAATATAAACTTATTGTCGGGTCCTTTTTCTTTTTCTGTTTCTTCACTCAAGGTAACCGTGCCTCCTATATTTTTTTTGTAGACGATGTATTCCTGTATACCAGAAGTGTGTGTTTCTATGTGATTTATTCTATGTGCAGCCCTGACAAATGGTTTGGACGTAGGTTGTTTCATTGCAGTTTATTGAATATTTTGGATAAATATCACGTCGTAACGTATAATAGAGAAGAACATGCATGTCCCTTCAGCGCTTACATCGTATGAAAGTGGACAGATGCTCAGATCAGTAGCTAAGAAATGGGGGCGAGACGATGTTAGTTGTGACGAATACCATTCGTATTAAGGAAGGACATGGCCAACAAGTGGCTGCACGCTTTGCTCAGGCGAAAGGTGTACAGCAGATGCCGGGCTTTGTTCGGCTGGAAGTATGGCTTGGAGCGGGCAAGGAAGGCGAAGAAGAGTTGAAGGTATGTACACTGTGGAAGGACGAGACATCCTTCCGAGCATGGACCTCATCTGATGCTTTCCGCGAATCGCATCGCGGGTCGGGAGATCTGAAGGAATACATGCTTGGTGCTGCGTTGAATCAATATGAACTTGTCGTATCGCATCAAGCTGATTAATCTCAACATGGCTGTGCCCGTCTAAACAAGTTCCAAATGGAACGTAATGATGTTAGTATGAAAGCGTACCATACCAGATATGGAGGGTGAGCTGCATGCATACGAAGCAGAGTCTTATAGCTCAATTGAAGAGGATGGACATCCGTCCCCAAGGGACCTTGCTCGTCCACTCTTCGATGAAACAGATCGGAGACGTGGAAGGCGGAGCTGACACCGTGTTGGATGCTTTATCAGAGTACATGAAGGATGGGCTGTTGGTTCTGCCAACGCATACTTGGTCTACTATCAATGCAGATAACCCGCGTTATTACGTTGAAGACACTCCTGTCTGCGTCGGTATTCTGCCAGAACTGTTTCGCAAGCGTCCAGGTGTTGTGCGTTCGTGGCATCCTACTCATTCGGTAGCGGCGTTAGGTGAAGATGCTGCATCGTTTATAACGGGGGACGAACGGTTTGATACACCGGTTGCTCGCGGCTCTGCTTGGGGCAAGCTGCTGGACCGAGAAGCGCAGATTCTGCTTGCAGGTGTAGACTTGACGCGAAATACCATTATTCATGGCATTGAGGAATGGGAAGACATACCCGGTCGCTTGACGGAAGACCACGAGAGGTTGATTACTGTGCTGCCTGATGGAACAGAGATTGAAGTTCCTTCACGCCGTCATTCTCTTTCCTCGCACCATTACTTTGGTAAGCTGGAAGAGCTGCTGGAGAGCAGAGGAGCGATTCAACGGGGCAGATTCGGTGATTCGGATGTATGGATATGTGAAACGGGATGGATGGCGGAGCTCATATCGCGTTTGCTGGAGCTTGATCCGGACCTGTTCTCGAATCCGCAGCCTCTGAAGGAAGAGCTGATCAGCCGCTTTCGTGTGCCGAATGAATACTAACATCAGAACTGCTGTCATATAGAGCTAGTACATACTTTGTTAAGACGGCGCAGTCTGCTATAGAACAAGACCCGGTCCCATATAAGGGATCGGGTCTATTGCTATATATTCGGCTCAGCAGAATCAATCGCGCGGATAGACCAGCCCGATCTGGCGTCGGGCTTCTTCCATTATGCGCGTCGTCTCTAATGACACCGCATGCGGGACAAGCGGTGCTTCAGTCAGCCCTTGTTCGATCGAGTCTGCGAAGTGTCGAATTTCGTAAGCCATAATAGGAAGCTCACAAGTATAATCCAGCACCTGCGGCTCCTTGCCTCTTAGATGAAGCACAAGCTGCTGTGGGGTAGAGATTCGATCGATCAGAATGGTGCCTTGTTCTCCTTGAATCTCACTCGGCAGATAGGAATCCGTGATCTTTGAATGGGAGATGAGTGCATCCATCTCCGGATATCCTAGTGTGAGCAGACCGTTGCCGTCTACACCAGTGGATAGTTTATAGCCCTTCGCGTGAATATTCTCGGGAGCGCCAAATAAGGTCACTAGCGGATTGATGCAATATACGCCGATATCCATCAATGAGCCGTTGCCGAGCTCCGGCTTAAAGGCGTTCAGCACTTCTCCTCGTTTGAAAGCATCATAACGAGAAGAGTACTGGCAGTAAGAGAATACAGCCCGGCGAACCGGACCTATGCTCTCCATAAGAGAGCGGAGTTCTGCCATCGCTGGCAGGCAAGCGGGCTTCATCGCTTCCATCAGCAGCACTCCATGCTGCTTGGCCGCTGCAATTAACTGCTGAAGCTCACGTACATTCGTCGTGATTGGCTTCTCGCACAATACATGCTTGCCGTGGCGCAGAAACAGCATCGCTTGCGGCGCGTGCACAATGTTGGGAGTAGCGATATAGATGGCGTCCAGCTCGGGGTCGGATGCAAATGCGTCCAAGTCGGTATACGTCCGTGCAATCGCATGTTTGCTGGCAAATGAAGCAGCGGTGTCGGTTAAGCGTGAATATACCGCCGCAATATGAACATTGTCGACAACTGCCGCCGCATGAACGAATTCATCAGCAATCTTATTCGTACCAATCATTCCAAAACGTATCATAGAGGATCCCGCCTTTGATGTACTTTTATGTAGGATGTTGCTATTGATTATACCAGAGTATGAGGTTAGGGAGGCATATTCATACATGGTTCATCACATAAATGAAATAGCTGAAGAGATATGAAAACGTTCATATCATTAATGGTGGAGCCTGCTATAGTAGTGATTAGTGGTTTTTTCCAGCGATCTTTCTTGTGCAGTTTCTGAAGAGGCCAACCTTTTTCGGAAAATATAGGGTATAATAAGAAGTTGAGGGACAATGGAAGGATAGGTTCCGTTGGTTTTAAAGTGTTAGTCATAATTAGGCGGCACTGTAAATAAAATGTAATGTTGCGGGTCATAATATCGCTTATGAACCGTAAGCATGGTTTGGTATCTGCAAGCGCACATAAACGGCATACGGCTTGTCGCATGATGAGCACAGTATGCTTGTTAAGGGATTGTAGGAGGGACTGTCATGTATAATCGAAAAAATGCGGTAGAGGATATCCCAGAAGTGAGTACTGCGATATGGTCATGTGAAACAGATGGATGCAAGGGCTGGATGAGAGATAATTTCTCCTTCCAGGAAGAACCCACTTGCCCGTTATGCAACTCGCCGATGATTAAGGGAGAAAAGATGCTGCCGGTACTCGTCAATTATAGTGATCTGAAGACTCACCAGAAAGGCGATTAAACGTCGCAAGGGGTTATGTTGCGGACAAGCGATGATTCGATCGCTGCCAATAAGAATTAAGGGCGCGACCCATGGGTCGTCGCCCTTAATTTCGTTTTCGGCCTTGTACAGTGAAAGTATCGTCTTTATGAGGGAATGCGCGAGGTACTTGCTTGATCTGATGCGTGACATGATCCACCTCGTACCCTTCTTTGATATATAGATCCGTTACTTCCATCTTGAATTTGTATGCACACTCTGTGCATAAATAGCCGCGTTTAATTTCTTTTTCACAAAAATAGCATGGATATGTGAGATTGGGATAATCATACACGTACAGCTTACCTTCGTTAATATAGTAAATAAGCTTCTTAACCGGAACTTCAGTCGCTTCACTGAGTTCTTCGAGCGAGCAATCGGGGTTAGCCCGCAGATGGGCGGAGCAACGTTCCAGTTCTGTGCGGATAAATACAACACAATCCGGGCAGTAATTAGAATATGTAATTTGAAATACCTTCTTGCATCTCTCACAATGACCCACATTTAAGTTCACAGCTTCTGCACCTCGTGGAATGATCTAGTAACTTTACATATAGTTTCAGTATACAACATATAACGGACAAGTTTATCCCTATTTTTAGCTTTTGATTAGAAGAGGTGGCGATATTATGCCAAGTTGGCTGTTGTTTGCCTTGTTATCTGCTGTTATGGCAGCGATGGTGTCCATATTCGGCAAGCTGGGTCTGCAGGGGGTCGATCCGAATACAGCGACGACGATTCGATCCGTTATTATGATGCTGTTCTTGTTCGGTGTGCTGGCCTTTCAAGGCAAGCTGGCACAGATCGGTGATGTGCTCGCCAATAAGAAAGCGATGCTGTTCATCGTTCTAAGCGGCGTAGCGGGTGCGTTATCGTGGCTGTTTTATTTTATAGCGATTCAGAAGGGCGATGTGGCCAAGGTTGCTCCGATTGATAAGTTCAGCGTCGTGCTGGCTGTCGGCTTTGCTATATTGTTTTTGGGCGAGAAGCTATCCTTCTGGGGATATATCGGCGTGGGTCTGATTGCGCTAGGCGTGCTGATCACAGCGATTGCCTCATAAGTCAATGAAGAAACGACCTTACTCTAGTTGAACTGGGAGCGAGGTCGTTTCTTTCATGTCTATTCGCTTGGCGCTATGCCGTAGCGGCTGCGCAACTTGGCTGCGGTTTCGCGCACTTGCGCGGGTTCGGGCAGCCAGAGGCTGGCGGCGGCAGCGGCCATGCCCTCTGCGGTCTGCCGCGCGTGTATGACACGCTTGACCGCGTCGGCGAACAGGCGCGCGGCGTCGGGGCCGAGCCCGGTTAGCTCGTCCAGGCTGGCGGTGCTGCCTTCCGTCACCAGCGGGTGATTTCCCGCCGCGCTTGGCCGCACCTCAGACGGCTCCGCATCGCCTGCGCCGGTCGCATCACGCGTGTCCGCCGCCGACGTGCCTTGGCCGCGCTCACTCGCAGCTCGGGCATAGAAGTCGCGCACGAACCGTGCGCTGTCCCGGCCCGAGCCGCTGCAGATCACAAAGGCCTGCACGATGAACGCATGCGACTGCCGTCGCTGGGCGATTCCGCAGAACTTCAGGCCGTTGATGCTTAGATCGTAATCGCCAGGGCAATACGCGCCTGCGATCTCACCCTTATCCACCTCGCGGCCTGTTGCTTCTAAGGCCGCCCGAATAAGCTCGTACATCCGCTCGAAGTCGCGATGAAAATGAAGATCCCCCTGGCTCGTCTTGGGCAGGATAAGCGACAGGTTGACCACGCCTAAGTCAAGCGGGACGGCGGCGCCGCCAGAGCTGCGCACCGCCGTTTCGTAGCCGAGCGACTGCAGCCATTGCTCGGCTTTGGCGGCGTGGGGCAGGCGG
Organism: Paenibacillus sp. EB106-04-04-XG159; assembly: GCF_058791835.1. Lineage (NCBI taxonomy): Bacteria > Bacillati > Bacillota > Bacilli > Caryophanales > Paenibacillaceae > Paenibacillus > Paenibacillus sp. EB106-04-04-XG159. The sequence continues at coordinate 222,004 of NZ_JBYTDY010000001.1, forward strand.
CTGTCGCGCTGCCCCATGACGAAGGCGCGCGGATGCCGCCAGAGATGGCAGATCGCGGGTCCGCCTTGACCAGTCCGGCGGCACAGCATTTCATCCAGGGCAAATGGATACAGCACATCCTTTTCCGTGAGATCATTTGTGCGATCCAGCACCAACATACGCTCATAATGTTCCATGGTTACGCTCCTCCGCAAATCATTTCAGTTGCCAACATGGTAGCACGTTAAATCTTAACCCACAACATATGACCATCCATCTCTCGGTACCGTAACAGGAATTTACCCCGTTACCGCGTCCGCCGTGCCTACCTTTTCGGCTGTAACGGGTAAAAACCCCGTTATCTCCCGCGCATCACTCTGCACCTAAGCCGCAGTAAGTCCGTAACAGGTAAATACCCCGTTACCGCACCCATCGTGCCCACTTTTCCGGCTGTAACGGGTAAAAAACCAGTTAGCGGGTTCGAATGGCACCGAGAGAGTATCTCACAACAAAAAAAGCCCTTATTCAGTAACTCTTCCCCAGAATACACGGGGGAGGCACTGAATAAGGGCACTATCCTATGTCTCGTTGAAAGCTGCATCCACAATCCCGGCTCAGGCTAAAGGGATTGTGGATGTGCCGCTATTTCCGGACACTCAGTGGAACCGCAGACTCTACACCTGACGCTCCCGTACTCATCCCAGCTGCAGAACCCGCGACAAACGCCTTTGCAGCTGGCTCAGCTGCAGAAACCGCAGCAGACGCCCCTACATTTGGCCCGGTCACCGAACCGGCCAAGAACGCCTCTGCGCCTGGCTCGACCACAGAACCCGCAGATCTGCGGCTAAGTGAATAGGCGGCGCAGCCCAGCGCGGTCAAGGCGATTAAGCCGCCGACCCACGGATTGTTCGCTACCGAGCTCTGCTTGATGACGACGCTGCCGATAAGCGATCCACCTGCAATGCCCAGGTGCATCATAGATGAATTCAAGCTCAGCTGAATGTCCGAAGTATCCGGCGCAATCTTCATCAGATACGTCTGCATCGCAGGCGAGAGTGACCAACTGAGCCCGCCCCAGACCATCATGAAGGCGAGAAATACGTAGAACGACACCTGTGAAGCAAGCATCAGGGAGAACATCGACATGGAGAAGCAGGTAACGATCGTTAGAATCGATCGTGTCGTTCCCCAGCGGTCAGACACCAAGCCGCCAATACCGCCGCCAAGTACGGCCGCGATTCCAAACAGGAAGTATACCACGCTCATCATACTAGGACTGATGCTGAAGGTGGACTCTACATATGGCGTCAGATAAGCGTACAATGTCAAATGACCGGTTAACATCAATAAGCCGATAAGATGTGCGCTTATAATCTTCTTGTCTCTTAACGTCGATAGCTGCTTCCGCAGCGGTACGACCGGGTTAGGCGCGGTAGGCTTTATCATCGCCGCGATGCCGATCATAGCCAGCAGGCTAAGGAAAGCGATGACGAGAAATGGCGCCCGCCAGCCATACGCATTGCCAATGACCAAACCGATGGGCACACCCAGTACGAGCGATCCGCTGATGCCCATATAGATGATACCGATAGCCCTTCCTTTATGGGAATCAGGCACAAGCTGCGCAGCCATCGTAATGGACAACACGACGATAACAGATCCGCTCATAGCGGATAAGGCGCGGGCTGACAGGATCAGCACATAGCTGGAGGTAAATGCGACAATCAAGTTGGATATCAGGAATAGAGTCATGGCATATAGATACAGCCGCTTCCGATCCATTTTAGAAGTCAGATTCATGATGATCGGACCCGATACAGCGAAGGAGATCGAGAAGATCGTGATGAACAGCCCAGCTGAGCTGACCGAGATGTTGAGATCCTCAGCGATCAGATTCAGAATCCCGCCGACGATCAATTCAACCATTCCGACCACGAAGGCCGCAATAGCCAGTATAAATACACGAATATTCAAATAAACACATCCTTAATGCAAAAAAAAGATATTGCCATTATAGTAGCCTCTTTTTATTTCTGCAACCGAGTGGTTAAGTAATGATCACCTGTAAAAGAGTGGCTAAGTTAGGATTTCTTGATCCCGATGGTATATTTCCACCCCATTGTAATAATCAAAATAGAGTAGATGTTTCATACTCTCGCTAAGGCCGAAACCCTTATGGGATATCGTACAGCCGCCTGCTGCAGCGATCTGCGTGTTGGTACTTGCCGTTCAGAAGCAAGCCCATGCTTATGATTTGAATCAGGTTCGTCCACGACGAAGATTGACGGTAATATTTGGAGAACATATTATCGCTATAGCAACTATTTATGGGGGTTTATCATGAATCCTGAACCATTGCTCGGCTCGATGATCCATTATGCAGAACGCACAAGAGGATATCTAAATAACGATCACATACAGCCATATGCTTATGCCACTTCTTTATGTTTTTAGGCTATTATATTCTACTCGTTACATTACCGATCTTTGTCATGGACAGTCTGCACGGCGGACAAGAGCAGGTCGGCTTGATTATGATAATCTTTGTGTTCACTACTGTCATCTTTCGTCCCTTAGCAGGAAAATGGTTGGATGATGGCGACAAGAAGAAAATAATGTTGGTCGGACTTAGTGTATACTTGATCTGTATGTTATTATACTCATTTGTTCACAGTTACGAGGTAATGCTCGCTTTTCGACTGGTTCACGGCATCGGCTCGGTATTTCGACGACCGCAACAGGAGCCATTGCAGCGGATCTTGTACCGACGCCGCGCAAGGGTGAGGGTGTAGGAGTTGGTACAACCACCGCCGTCGTCGTTCCCATAATGCGTTTCAACATGCGGGGTAACCGCATATGCGTGAGTATGACAAGAGGCCGTTACGATCGCAGTGATCGCGACGGCCCTTATACTATTTATTGGTGCTCTTCTGCTTGCCTGGCAGTTTGTCTGAGGGTGTTCCTTTTCCATAATGCTTATGGTTAAGCTCTTGCTTGCGCTGTGTATCATGCACCTTATCGACAAATTCACGGGTACTGTCCATGGGCGGCCTCCTTTACATGTACTCGCAGATCTTTAGTTCATTCTTAGAATAACCAGCAAGCTCTCAAATCATGAGGATGGTCGGCGTCCTTCACCATGCTTTCGTACCAGCGGAGCGGCTTATAGCTTAGTACCATATGACTGATGTATGTATGAAACGAAGGGCAACTTCAAATATTAACCATTAACTTATAGTAGGGAAGAGGATGGACCGTGACCTTTAGAAGCTTTCTGCAATTGGTCGAAATCAAAACGAAAGCCGCCAGCATCATTCCATTTCTCATCGGAAGCTTGTATGCAATGCTGCGGTTTCACGAATTTCAGGCGGGAAATTTTATACTGATGTTCGTATCGCTGCTTTCTTTCGACATGATGACCACTGCGTTGAACAACTATTTTGATTATAAGCGGGCAATTGAAACCAAAGGCTACGGTTATGTTGTCCATAACGCTATAGTCAGCCATCAATTAAAGGAAAGCACCGTGTTGGCGACGATCATCTCTTTATTTGTCGTAGCGACAAGTGCTGGTATCTTGCTGTATCTGAACACCAATGTGCTTGTGCTGCTGCTTGGCGGGCTTTCATTTATGGTAGGCATCCTGTATTCGTTCGGTCCTGTCGCGATCTCGCGGATGCCGCTTGGCGAGCTGTTCTCTGGGTTGTTCATGGGATTCGGCATTATATTTATCGCTGCCTTTATTCATCTTAAGCCTGAACATATGATGGTATTGATATACCAATATGGATTTGTAGATATCTTCATCAACCTGAAGGAAATACTGCTCATCTTCCTCATCTCCATACCGGCTGTTATCGGCATTGGAAATATCATGCTGGCCAACAACATATGCGACATGGACGAGGATATTATGAATAATCGATACACTCTCCCGATATACATCGGCAAAGCTAATGCTCTGCGCCTGTTCCGTTTGAGCTACATTGTTGCTTACTTGGATTTGGCGGTATATCTGTATTTGCAGGTTTATCCACTGCTGCTCGTGCTTCCGCTGCTGACTGTAGTTCCCGTATGGAAGAATGTAACACAATTTATGGAGAAGCAGACGAAGGCAGAGACGTTCGTGCTCTCTGTCAGAAGCTTTATCGTCATGAACGCGGCGCGCATTGCGCTGCTCCTTGTTGCCATTCTAGTTAGCTAGACGGAGGCGCGCGATCGCGAGCTGATCTGATTCCCAGGTGAAAGATGAATAATTACAGCGGGAAAGCGTGAAACTACAGAGCATATGAACATACCCATTGAAAATGAAGGTGGTCGTAATATGACAGGATCGGCGCTGTTTTTTTATTTCATGGTATATGCATGTGGGGGCTGGCTGCTGGAGCAGGTTTACTGCAAATGGACGACAGGCGTGTATAAACAGGAGGGCTTCTTGCTGGGACCGCTTAAGCCGATGTACGGTATCGCGCCAATAATGCTGATCATGGCATCAGATGCTGGGCTATCCTGGTGGGGGATGCTGCTGCTTAGCTTCTTCATTCCGTCGCTTATTGAATATATTAGCGGGCTTATGCTCGATAAGGTGTTCCACAAACGCTATTGGGATTATTCCGACTATCGGTTTCAGATGAACGGATACGTCTGTCTCAGATTCTCGCTCTACTGGCTGCTGTTGTCGTTAGTCGTTCTGTATATCTTGCATCCTGCTGTTGCGGCTTTTTACGGAAGTATGGAACCGGCTTGGCTGCGCATGGAACCGGTAATGATGATGTATATGGTGGGGGATATAGGGAGCACGCTTCTTCATCGTCGACCAAGACGAGCCGCAGACTTGACCTGATTCAACGATGAAGAGACGAGCCCGACTTCAACGGGAGAGCGCTAATGTACCGCCGCACATCGTTAGCTCTGATGTGCGGCGCTCGCTTTCTCAAATAGATGAAAGCCCTTTACAGCGCCTTTATGCTCAAAACCAGCTCCGCTGTAGAAACGGAACAGGGTATCATTGCTTTCGATGCAGTCCAGACGAATCTGCGGCTTGCCCTCGATGCGGATGCCGCTCTCAATCCACTGCATGACAGCGTTGCCCAGGTCTTGGCCCGCATAATCGCGGTTAATCGCCAGGCGATGGACGTAGAAGGATGGATCGTGCCCGTCGTCTCCCCATAAGTCCAGATCCCAAGGACTTGGTTCTGTTAACAGGATGACCATGGCTGCTGCGATCTTGCCCTGCTTGAATAGGAATACGTCGCCGCGCTCAATGGCGTCGCCGGTCCCGTGAACATCGTGTCCGTCCAGAAGCGCGCTCCATTGGGTGGAACCTTTGCTCTTCAGCCATTTCGCAGTATTCGTGAGGAGCTCCATAATATCGGACGTATCGTCTAGCACTGCTTGATGAACCTCTAATCCATTGTCTAGTTGCTGCTGGATTAATGTATAAGTTCTCATGAATTCATCCCTCCTCTAGATCTATTCCCAGTTATAACCGAATAATCGCATAAAGACAAGCGCGTTCCGAATGCTGTACGGGTGTCTACGCGAATAGGCCCCATATACAAAAATGCGAAGAATCCTCCATCTTACAAAGGACCCTTCGCACTCTTACATGCTGCATATAGATTGAATTGCCGCTATCTTATACCCTTTATACCCAACCGCGTGCTGTCATTGCGTCTGTTACTCGCTTGATCGAGATCATGTAAGCAGCAGTACGCAGGTCCGTGTCATATGCCGCTGCCATATCACGAACAGCTTCACAAGATCTAATCATGTTAGCTCTTAGCTTCTCAAGCACTTCTTCTTCAGACCAGTAGTAGTTGTTCAGGTTCTGTACCCACTCGAAGTAAGATACCGTAACGCCGCCCGCATTAGCCAAGATATCAGGAATAACGGTGATGCCGTTATTGTTCAAGATAACGTCAGCTTCCGGTGTTGTTGGACCGTTAGCAGCTTCTGCAATGATGTTGGCTTTGATGTTTCCAGCGTTCTCTTTCGTGATGACATTTTCAAGTGCTGCTGGAATCAAGATATCAACAGGTAGCTCCAACAGCTCGCTGTTGCTAATGATATATTGAGGGCCGTAGTCTGTAAGCTCGGAATGATCTTTCAGATGCTCAGCGCGGCTAACATCTAAGCCGTTCGGATCATAGATACCGCCGCGGGAATCGCTGACTGCTACAATCTTAGCGCCCATGTCATTCAGGAGGCGAGCTGCGATGCGGCCTGCGTTGCCGAAGCCTTGGATCGCTACAGTCGCACCTTCGATTGGGAGGCCTTTATCAGCCATTGCACATTCAATAGCATAAACACAGCCTTGTGCTGTAGCAGCGTTGCGTCCAAGCGATCCGCCAATAATAAGCGGCTTGCCTGTAATAACGCCTGGTGAATAATGTCCTTTCAAACGGCTGTAAGTGTCCATCATCCAGCCCATGATTTGTGGAGTAGTATATACGTCTGGAGCTGGGATATCCTTCTCCGGACCTACAATATCTGCTATAGCTTCCATGAATGCCCGGCTAACGCGTTCAAGCTCTGCTTTGCTAAATTCTCTAGGATCACAAATAACGCCGCCTTTGCCGCCGCCGTAAGGGAGGCCGACAACTCCGCACTTGAAGGTCATCCACATGGATAATGCTTTAACTTCATCGAGAGTAACGCCTGGATGGAAACGAATACCGCCTTTAGTTGGACCGATTGCATTGTTATGTTGGGAGCGGAAGCCTTCGAATACGCGAACTGAACCATCATCCATACGCACAGGGAAGCTGACGGACAGTACACGCTTAGGTTTCTTCAATATCTCTGTCACATGCTTAGGCAGTTGTAGCTTTGCCGCTGCAGCGTCCACCTGACGTTGTGCATTTAAATAAGGGTTCAACGAATCATCTGTAGTTGTGTTATGTTGTATCATATCCACTCACCTATCCTTCTAAATTGGTACAAAACGCTTGCTAATTATTATAAAGAGATGATTGACATTTTTAAATGGCTTTTGTGTATTTTATGTATAAAAATCACAATATACACTGATAAAAAAAATCCATGAGCGCTTGAAACACGAGGATATTAGCCGTAAATTATGGAAAAACCCATTATGCAAACGTATACATCACTATGAGGATTTATTCATTCGCTTAAATTATGGGTAAACGTGTAAATACTGAAAAAATACAAAAAGTCCGGTTCTCATCGAGTGCGTAACTCTACGAGACCGGATCTTGTTATGGCTAGCCCACTGGGCGCCGGAACCAAGACGGCGTTGAGCGGATAGCAGGTGCTGGCGTGCTTCTCAACTGCATGATGGCATCGATCGGATCCCGCTCAGTGCCTGAATGCTCTTGCTCTACGGCTTGGCGCATCTGCTTGAGCAGTTCTGGTTGTGCTGTGAAGCGGGACAAGCATTCAAGCAAGGATGGAACATCTTCTGCTTGGCAGGCAAGTCCGGTCTTCAGCAGATAGGAGATGTTATCCTGCTCTTGACCAGGCAACGGTTTATAAATGATAAGCGGCAGGTGCTGGGCTATCGCTTCCGCAGTTGTAACACCGCCTGATTTCGTAATCATCACATCAGCCATCGCCATATATTCATGCATGTTATTGATGTATCCTTTAATATGCACGTCGAGCGACACCTTCTCGCTCCAATGCTGAAGCTGACGCTGAAGCTTGTCGTTGCGACCGCACACGACGACGATCTGCAGGTCTTTGGTCCAAGCGGCAGACTCCATTGCGTGCAATATCGCCGGATCCAGCAAGCCGCAGCCGCCTCCCATGAGAAGGACAGTTAACTTCTCTGTGTGCAGCCCGTGCTGAACGCGAAGCTCCTCTTTATTATAAGCGTCATAGAAGGCAGGCCGTACCGGGATTCCGGTAACCACAATCTTGCTGCTGCGTATTCCTTGATGCTCCAGCTTCTGCTTAGCATGCTCGGATCCGACCAAGTACATATCTGTACATGGATACAGCCAGAAGCTGTGATCCGTATGATCGGTAATGACTGTCGCAGTTGGACAGTTAATGATGCGGCGTTCTTTCAATTTAGAGATTGCAGCGCTCGCGGCTGGAAATGTGCTTACAACGATAGTTGGATCTGTCTCACGAATGAGCTTGGCCAGCGGGCGCAAGCTTGTTAGGCGCACATTCTTGATGAATTGCGCCAGCTTGCGATCTTTCCGCATCCATTCGAAGAGTGTGCCGTACATGCCAGGGAAGTGCTTGAGCCATTGTACGAAGCAATAGGAGCCTACCATGTGAAGATGTGGCGCCATCTGTTCCAAATAATTTACGATTTGTACCTCTATATGATTGCCGTAACGTTTCCGCATTGATTCTTCAATTGCACTAGCAGCTTGTACATGACCATGCCCGAGTGAACCGGTCAGTACCAGTACTTTGGTTCTGTGAGTCTTGTCTGTTAGCGTCGTCCACCCGAACATACTCCACTCTCTCCTTGTGTTGTGTCTTTTGTTTAATCGTCAAGTCTGCATGGCTTATACTCTCATTTTATGAAATGGATGACTGTGGTAAAACCGACCCTGGATTGGTATTTGAACTAGACTTTCGTCGAGTACTTTTCGGTGAAGTTGTTACATAAACGGAGAGCAGGTATATGGAATGGAATGAATTCAACGGGTATACAGGAAGAGAAGCGCCAATATTCACAGGTGTCGTCAAGGCTATTGATAGCATTGAGGGTAGCTAGTCGATTGATACACTTTGTAACCACATCTTTAAAGCCATACTTATCTGTATCTATTATATAGAGGAATGATGAAATGTAAACCTATTTATGGAAAAATGGTATAATAGAACCCATTTCACAGAATGCGCTTGACAATAAACACTATTACAAAAGTTAAAATGCCTTATAAGTCAAACGCAAGTACAATTGTGATAGAATTCACCCACATTTTCAACAAACTTGTGAAGTTTGAGAAAAAGTTCTCAAATTGCTCAAAGAGAACGGGCAAGTGTGTGATAATTGTCACAACGATGAAGTGACTTTTTTGACAGAATGATGATGGGTCACGAGCAACACTCTTGATCTTCCGTTATACAGGCTAATACCGCCGACCGCAGGTTTCGATGGTCACTGAAGCAGGCGGAAGCGGCCACTTAGCTTGACATAGCATGTAAATATGGAAAATGGTACTAGTATGAGAAAGGTGGGGGATTACGGATGGATGTAGTTGAACTGTCCCGTATTCAATTCGCAGCGACGACGATATTTCACTTCTTCTTCGTTCCGTTGTCGATCGGATTGGCGCTGCTCATCGCCATTATGCAGACGATGTATGTCGTCAAAGGTGAAGAGCAGTACAGAAAGATGGCAAAGTTCTGGGGCAAGCTGTTCCTGATTAACTTTGCTGTAGGTGTAGTAACAGGTATTATTCAAGAATTCCAGTTCGGTATGAACTGGTCGGACTATTCTCGCTTCGTAGGAGACGTGTTCGGGGCGCCGCTTGCAATTGAAGCGTTGGCTGCGTTCTTTATGGAATCCACGTTTATCGGTTTATGGATATTCGGTTGGGATCGTCTATCGAAAAGAGTGCATTTGGCCTGTATCTGGTTAGTCGCGTTAGGGACGACGATGTCAGCCTTCTGGATTCTGGCAGCGAACTCTTTCATGCAGCATCCAGTCGGATATGAAATTGTTGATGGCCGCGCACAGATGAACGACTTCTGGGCACTCATTACCAACGGTCAGGCACTTGTAGAGTTTCCGCATACCGTATTGGGCGCATTTGCGACAGGCGCATTCTTGATCGCAGGTATTAGTGCGCTGCGCTTGATGCAGAAGAAGGATGTTGCCTTCTTCAAAAAGTCATTTAATATCGCTATCGTAGTAGCTTTGATCTCGTCAATTGGTGTTGCGCTTTTTGGTCACCAGCAAGCACAGTATCTGGTTGATACACAGCCAATGAAGATGGCTGCGGCAGAGGCCTTGTGGACGACGAGTGAAGACCCTGCGCCATGGACGGTATTTGCTAAGATTGACACAGAAAAACAGGAAAACAGCATGGAGTTACAGATTCCATATGCACTGAGCTTCCTTTCTTATAGTAAATTCTCCGGTGAAGTTATCGGGATGAAGGAACTGCAAGCGGAATATGAACAGAAGTATGGTCCAGGTGATTATATTCCTCCGGTTAAGACAACATTCTGGAGCTTCCGCATCATGGTTGTAGCAGGTTCGCTTATGATCTTGTTGGCTATGTACGGTGTATATATGATGGCTCGCAAGAAGATTGATCAGATTAAGCCTTGGTATTGGAAAATGATGGTATTTGGGATCTCCTTGCCGTTCATCGCGAATACAGCCGGTTGGATTATGACAGAGATTGGTCGTCAGCCTTGGACGGTATTCGGCTTAATGACGACAGCAGACAGTGTCTCTCCTAGCGTTACTTCAGGTGAGGTGTTATTCTCCCTGATCGCATTTACAACGATCTATACGATTCTATTAGTTGTCATGCTCTATCTGTTCGTTAAAGTGATTAAGAAGGGTCCAGATGCGGTGGATCATGATCACGCTGCAGAAGTAACGACGAACGATCCGTTCAGTAAGGGAGGTCAGAATCTCCATGTTTGAGTTGAGTGAACTGTGGTTTGTCCTTGTCGGTGTGTTGTTTGTTGGATTCTTCTTCTTAGAGGGATTTGACTTCGGTGTAGGTATGTCGACATTATTTTTAGCGAAAAATGATGGAGAGAAACGCGTATTAATCAACTCCATCGGCCCGTTCTGGGATGCCAATGAAGTGTGGCTCCTGACAGCGGGCGGCGCGATGTTCGCCGCATTTCCACATTGGTATGCGACGATGTTCAGCGGTTTCTATATTCCGCTCGTCGTGCTGCTGCTTGCGCTTATCGGACGCGGCGTAGCGTTTGAATTCCGTCACCAAGGAAGCACTGCAGCATGGAAGAAGACATGGGATATCGTCATCTTCATCGGCAGCATATTGCCGCCGTTCCTGTTTGGTGTCGTGTTCGCAACCTTTGTGCAAGGCTTGCCTATCGATCAGAATATGGAGATGCATGCCGCATTCTTCGGTGATATTGTAAATGTATATACTGTCCTTGGCGGTGTCGCAGTTACGTTGCTCTGTCTTGTACACGGTCTGATGTTTGCGTCCTTGCGCACTACAGGCGACCTGCAGGAACGCGCTCGCAAGCTTGCGAAGCTGTTGTTGGTTCCACTTGCGGTATTGCTGCTCGGATTCGGGCTTATGACTTACTTCAATACAGACTTCTTTGACAGCCGCGGCGCGGTTCTGATTGCGATGGCAGTCCTTGGTGTGATAGCCTTTATATTAGCAGGCTACTTCATGTCCAAGAAGCGCGATGGCTGGGCGTTTGGTATGACAGGTGCTGTGATTGCAATCGCGGTATCTGCAGTGTTCGTGGGCATGTTCCCGAACGTATTGGTTAGCTCTTTGGACAGCGCCTATAACATGACTGTATACAATTCGTCTTCTGGCGATTACTCGCTGAAGATTATGACAATCGTGGCGTTGACGCTGCTGCCATTTGTATTGGGCTATCAGATCTGGAGCTACTTTGTCTTCCATAAACGGATTAACGAGAAGGAGCATTTGACTTATTAATGGATAAATCACTACTTGGATATAAGGGGATCAAGCCCGTCATAGCGGTTCTTGCGTTGCTTACCCTGATTCATAGTGTGTCCATCATAATGCTGGCTAAAGGGCTGGCGGACGCGGTGTCCGCCCTCTTTGCCGGCGATACGCTGCAGGAACAGGCAAATAACATTGCCCTGTTCCTGCTTGCGTTTATCGTCCGTCAAGTGACGGCGCTCCTTATGCAGAAGATTGCCTATCGATTCGCAGAACGAACGGGGCGCGATCTCCGCAAGGAGCTGATGGATAAGCTGTTCCGTTTCGGGCCTCGGGTTGCGAAGCGGGAGGGGACGGGTAATGTCGTAACAATGGTGTTGGATGGCGTGGCTCAGTTCCGTACCTACTTAGAGTTAATATTGCCGCGTATGCTGGGGATGGCATTCACACCCATCATCATATGGATCTATATATTCACGCAGGATAAGATCTCAGCGCTCATCTTAGCGATTACGATACCTATTCTGATCATATTTATGATTCTGATTGGTCTGGCTGCGAAGAAGCAGGTAGATAACCAGTTGAAGTCTTATCGCATCTTGTCCAATCACTTTGTCGATTCGCTGCGAGGGCTGGATACACTGAAGGTGCTGGGTCTAAGCCGTTCTCATAGCGATACGATCGAATGGGTGAGCGACAAGTATCGTTCTGCAACGATGAAGACCTTGCGGTTTGCATTTCTATCCTCATTCGCGCTTGATTTCTTCACGATGCTGTCTGTGGCATTCGTGGCGGTAAGCCTTGGCTTGCGGTTAATTGAGGGTACGATGCTGCTTCCGACAGCCCTCATGGTGCTCATCCTTGCGCCGGAATACTTTCTGCCTGTTCGCATGGTAGGCGCAGATTATCACGCAACGCTCAATGGCAAAGAAGCAGGTCAAGCTATACAGGATCTCATCCGTAAAGCGTCCGAGGTTGAGGTCACAGCTGAACTGCCTGCAGGCATGAAATGGACGAATGATCGTGTTCTTGAGGTACATGAAATAGGGTTAAAGCATGAGGAGGACGGTCCTGCTTCATTGACGGACGTGACTTTCCGCGTGCAGGGATTGAAGAAGATTGGCATCATCGGTGCGAGCGGTGCCGGTAAGTCCACGCTGATTGATGTGCTGGGCGGATTCCTTCGTCCATCTTCAGGCAGTATTACGGTTGATGATGCGAAGCTGGAGACGCTTGCAGATGAAGCATGGCGTGAGCTGGTGACGTACATTCCGCAGCACCCTTATCTATTTAGCGCGACGCTGGAAGACAATGTGCGCTTCTATCAACCGCATGCACGCTCGGATGATGTAGCTCGTGCAATCGAAGCGGCAGGTTTGAAGTCCATTGTAGAGCAATTGCCGGAAGGACTGCACACGGTTGTGGGCAATGGAGGCCGTACGCTGAGCGGAGGACAAGAGCAGCGAGTGGCATTGGCGCGCGCCTTTCTAGGGGAGCGGCCGATTATGCTTCTTGATGAGCCTACTGCGCATTTGGACATTGAAACCGAATATGAGCTGAAGGAGACGATGCTCTCCTTGTTTGAACATAAATTAGTGTTTCTAGCTACGCACCGATTGCATTGGATGCCTGACATGGACATGATTATCGTGCTTCAGCAGGGCAAGGTGGCAGAGATCGGCACGCATGATCAATTAATGCAGCGCCGCGGTGCGTATCATGAGCTGGTTACGACAGAGATGGAGGGATGGCAATGAAACGCGAACGGTGGTTCCGTCCTTATTTCCAGATGTACTACGGGCGCTTCGCTCTAGTCGTCCTTCTAGGTATTCTGACAGTGGCCACGGCAAGCGCGCTCATGTTCACTTCAGGGTATCTGATCTCGAAATCAGCGCTTCGTCCAGAGAACATCCTGATGGTGTACGTGCCGACTGTATTGGTACGGGCTTTCGGAATCAGTCGCTCGGTTATCCATTATGGTCAGCGTTTGATCGCCCATGATGTGATCCTGCGGATCCTCTCTGATATGCGGGTGCGTCTGTACCGTATCGTAGAGCCGCAAGCTTTGTTTATTCGCTCTCGTTTCCGTACGGGCGATATCTTAGGCGCGCTGGCTGACGATATTGAATATTTGCAAGACGTATATATGCGGACGGTGTTTCCAAGCGTCATTGCGCTCGGTATGTATGCGGTTGTTATTGCGGTGTTTGGTTGGTTTGACCTCGTGTTTGCAGGCTTGATGGCGCTGTATATCGGTGTGCTCGTGTTTGTTCTTCCGGGTGTATCGCTATGGCTCATGAAACGCAGCAATCGCCGGGCGAAGCAGGAGAAGAACCGCTTGTATCAGAAGCTGACAGATGCGGTGCTGGGAATGAGCGATTGGGTAATCAGCGGACGGTCTGCGCAATTCGTTGATACGTATGAAGAAGATGAAGCGAGTCTGGCACGAGTAGAGCGCACATTAAGCAACTGGGCGAAATGGCGTACATTTATTGGTCAGCTTGTTGTTGGCTTGATAGTGGTAGCTGTCATCTATTGGTCAGGTGAGCAGTATGCGGATCGGCAGATCGATGTGACGTTGATTGCTGCGTTCGTGCTCGTCATCTTCCCGCTAATGGATGCTTTCTTGCCAGTGTCTGAGGCGATCGAGCGAATCCCGCAGTACAAGGATTCGGTTGAGCGGCTTGTCCGAATCAGCGAGACAAAAGGCGCGGAGGCTGCTGATGGAGGCTATGCTTCCATTGGCGATGCGGAGATTGCGGCGGCACGCGATAATGCGTTCATTCGCGTAGAGCAGGCGCACTACCGCTACGAGGGAGCGAGCGATTGGACGCTGGACGGCGTATCCTTCGACATCGCGCCCGGCAGCAAGATCGCGGTCATCGGCCGCAGCGGCGCCGGCAAGTCGACGCTGATGAAGCTGCTGCAGGGCGCGGTTGCGCCTGGCGGTGGTTCCGTTACGATTAACGGAACACCAGCCTTCGCCATCGGCGAGCGGATGCCGCAGCTGATCAGCGTGCTGAATCAGCGGCCGCATCTGTTTGATACGACTGTGGCGAATAATATTCGCCTTGGTCGTCAGGACGCGACGGACGAAGAGATCCGTCGCGTCGCTGAGCAAGTGCAGCTCAGCGCGTTGATCGAGTCGCTGCCGGAGGGCTATGACACGCCGATGCACGAGACGGGGCAGCGCTTCTCGGGCGGCGAGCGCCAGCGGATCGCGCTGGCACGCGTGCTGCTGCAGGATAACCCGATCGTAATCATGGATGAGCCGACAGTAGGGCTTGATCCGCTCACCGAGCGGGAGCTGCTGCAGACGATCTTCCGCACGCTGGAAGGGAAGACATTGATCTGGATCACCCACCACCTGGTAGGTGTCGAGCAGATGAATGATATTATGTTTATCGAGAACGGCAGAGTGGAGATGCATGGCACGCATGCCGAGCTGATGGAGCAGAATCCTCGCTACCGCGGCCTGTACCGCCTGGATCGACCATTTACCTAATAATACAAGCACAGCAGTTCTGGAGATGTCATCTCCGACCGCTGTGCTTTTTTTGTGTGGATTGAGTGGGGAGCGATCATCACGCTTCACGCTGCGGAGTCAGGTAGAGCCCATTTTGAAGCCGTATAAGTGGTCACCTACGGATTCTGGCTTTGAAGCGGACACAGGAGCCGCTATTTTAGATAAATACGATACATATTAGAGTTTGGCGGACTCAGCGGCCGTTATTCCTTACAAAACGGGGGGATTTCCGTTGATTTCATTGAAATAACGGATCTACGGTCCGCTAGTGAGCCAAAAAAGCGACTTTTGCCGTAAATAAGGGCTCGTGTGTCCGCATACAGCTTGGAACCT
This sequence comes from Paenibacillus sp. EB106-04-04-XG159, assembly GCF_058791835.1. Classification (NCBI taxonomy): domain Bacteria; kingdom Bacillati; phylum Bacillota; class Bacilli; order Caryophanales; family Paenibacillaceae; genus Paenibacillus; species Paenibacillus sp. EB106-04-04-XG159. The sequence continues at coordinate 237,418 of NZ_JBYTDY010000001.1, forward strand.
CATCGGTGCTTAACAACCTATTGTTGTTATCGTAAGTTTCACGATTTATTTCCCTGTACCCTACCGTTACCCCCCTCTGGTTACTCAATTAGATGGACAGTCATGCGAGAGCAAGTTACCGGGCCATTACCCAGTTACAGCGCGCGAAACGCACAAGAGTGGTGAGATAGCAGGGAAAAACCGTGTTACAGAGGTAATGCGGCGGATGGACAGACATGTCCGAGCAAGTTACCGGGCCATTACCCTGTTACAGCGTGCGAAACGCACAAGAGTAGCGAGATAGCAGGGAGAAACCGTGTTACAGAGGTAATGAGGCGGATGGAGAGTCATGCCAGATCGAGTTGCCAGGCTATTTCCCAGTTACAGCGTGCGAAATGCGCAAAAGTAGCGAGATAGCAGGGAAAAACCGTGTTACAGAGGTAATGAAGCGTATGGACAGGCATATCATAGCAGGTGACCGAGAGGGGGAAGCGGCTGTGAGCGGCACAGGAAGTGCCGCATGGTGTGCGGCGCATGAATTGTAAAACAGCGCTGGTTTATGCTTTAAATTTGTGGAATTTATGTTAGTATTTCTATATTGTGATGACTTTATGGAGGTGGATGCATGCGCAATATGTGGCGCTGGCTGAGGCCTTACCGCAAGCCGTTTGCATTTGCAATCGCTATGCTGCTCGTAGAATTGAGCATTGAGCTCCTGCAGCCAGTTCTAATTGCTAGAGTGATCAACGAAGGCATTATGCCGCAGAGCCTGGATAGTGTGCTGCAATGGGGCGGCATTATGCTCGGCCTAACGACAATTAGCTTTACCTGCGGCATTATTAACTCGATCTTCGCAGCCCGTGTCGGGCAAAATGTCGGCTTCGACATCCGCAAGAAAATATTTGAACAAGTCCAATCCTTCTCGTACTCCAACTTCAATCAATTCCCTACATCAACGCTCATTACTCGGGTCACGAGTGACGTGACACAGCTTCAGAACCTGGTATTCATGGGGATGCGCATCATACTGCGCGCGCCGCTCGTACTTATAGGCGGACTCGTGATGGCGCTCCTAGTCAATGCCAAGCTCGCCTTTATTCTCGCTATTGTAACACCCGTGCTGTTTCTATTTTTACTGTGGATGATGAAAATGGCCTTCAGGCTGTTTCGCGCTGTGCAGGAACGATTGGATCGAACCAACGGCGTTATGCGAGAGAATCTGCTAGGAATGAGACTCATTAGAGCATTTGTGCGCAGCAGGCATGAAGTCAAGCGGTTTGAAGATGTGAACCAGGAGCTGATGGAGCACAACATGAAAGCGTTATGGATGGTCGAAACGACAGTGCCCGTGCTAACGCTAGTCATGAATGCATGCATCCTCTTCATCCTATGGTTCGGCAGCAAGCAGGTACATATCTGGGGCGGCGCCAACGTAGGTGAGGTTGTTGCGGTCATTAACTATGGGACTCGAATGATCGGGGCATTTTCCGTTATATCGATGGTCGTCATGACCATATCCCGCGCGAAAGCGTCTCTGCAGCGGATTGATGAGGTTCTCGATACGAAGGCAGGCATCGTTGAAGAAGAGAATGTGGATGCGAGTCGTCGCATCTCTTCTGGAGAAGTGGAGTTCGCTCAAGTCTCCTTCCGATACCCAGGCGCAGCTGAAGATGTTCTGAATACGGTCTCGTTTACAGCACAGCCAGGTCAGATGGTTGCGGTCATGGGAGCGACAGGCGCAGGCAAGTCCTCACTGTTTCAGCTCATACCGCGCTTGTACGATGTTACGGCAGGCAGCGTGAAGATAGATGGTACCGATGTTCGGAAAATGAAGCTGGACTCGCTTCGACGCGACATCGGCTTCGTGCCGCAGGAATCGCTCTTGTTCACCGGCACCGTGCAGGACAATATTCGCTGGGGGCGCGAAGATGCCTCGCTGGACGATATTGTGGAGGCGGCCAAGGCCGCTCAAATCCACGATACTGTCATGAAGCTGCCGCTGCAGTATGATACCGTGATCGGACAGAAGGGCGTCAACTTGTCCGGCGGTCAGAAGCAGCGGCTCGCGATTGCCCGCGCGCTTGTCCGCAAGCCGAAGCTGCTCCTGCTTGATGACAGCACGAGCGCGCTCGACGTGCGCACCGAAGCAAGGCTGCTCGCAGAGCTGCCGAAGCTGAACGGCACCACGCTGATCATCACGCAGAAGATCAGCGCCGCTATGCATGCGGACGCTATTCTGCTGATGGATGAGGGGCGTCTGCTCGCGCAAGGCGCGCATCACGAGCTCCTGAAGCAGTCGGGGCTGTATCGCCGCATCGTACATTCTCAGCTCGGAGAGGAGGCGCTGCCGCATGTCTAAGCCAGCAGCTTCAACGGCACAATCAAGCGGCGACACGAGCAACCTATCGCATCAAGCGGCGCATGCAGGGCCGCGCCCGCCGCATGGATCGGGAGGTCCGCACGGCATAGGCAAGCCGAAAGTAAAACCGAAGGATATGTTCGGCACCTTATTCAAGATATGGGCGTATCTATCGAGCGAGAAGACCAAGCTAGCACTTATATTATTCATGATCGTCCTCAGCTCCGCCCTTAAGCTGCTGGGACCCTATCTGCTCGGATATGCGATCGACCATTACATAAGCACAAAGGGCGATCAGGGATTGCCCCTGCTTGTAGGCGCGCTCGGCCTAACCTACCTCGGATATTCAGCTGCGACATGGCTGCAATCGATATGGATGATCAACATCGCCCAGCGCGCAGTATTTCGAATGCGCGCGGATCTATTCGCAGGGCTGCATCGCCTGCCAATCGCTTACTTTACGAAGCGTCAGCACGGCGAGCTGATGAGCCGGCTTACGAACGATATGGATAACGTGAGCCAGACATTGAACAGCTCCTTTATCCAGCTGTCCTCCAGTATACTGACCTTCATCGGTATGCTCGCCATGATGCTGTGGCTCAGCCCGCTGCTGACGTTAGTCAGCTTAATTATCGTACCACTGTTGTTTCTTGGTATGCGGTGGATTACGAACCGCACTGGTCCGTACTTCAAAGAGCAGCAGCGCGTGCTCGGCGAGCTGAACGGCTTCGTGGAAGAAACCTTCTCCGGGCAGAAGCTGGTTAAAGCCTACTCCCAGGAAGAGAAGGTGACTGCGCAATTCCTGGCGAAGAGCGAGCGTCTGCGCGCCACGGGATATTGGGCGCAGATGTACTCCGGCTTCATTCCGAAGCTGATGAATATGCTGAACGATCTGAGCTTCGCCCTTATTGCAGGCGCAGGCGGCATGATGGCGGTATATAATCTAATCTCAATCGGTGTTATCGTGACGTTTGCGGAATACGCGCGGCAGTTTACGCGACCGCTGAATGATCTGGCGAATCAGTTCAATACGTTCCTCTCTGCCGTTGCTGGCGCGGAGCGGGTGTTTGAAGTGCTGGAACAGGAGCCGGAGGCTAGTGATGAAGCCCATGCGAAGCCGCTTCAGCACTTACGAGGCGATATCGAATTCGACGGCGTATCCTTTGCGTACGATGCGGATGTTCAGACTGTCTCGGATGTATCATTCCATGTTGCTCCAGGACAAACTGCCGCATTAGTCGGACCTACTGGAGCGGGCAAATCGACGCTTGTCCAGCTTCTATCTCGTTTCTATGAGTTGAATAGCGGCCACATTCGAGTGGATGGAATGGATATCAAGGAGATTACACGAAGCAGCCTGCGAGGTCATATGGGCTTTGTCCTCCAAGACCCCTTCTTATTTGAAGGCTCCATTCGAGATAACATTCGATATGGACGTCTGGAAGCTACGGATGAGGAAGTGGAACTAGCGGCTAAGCAGGCTAATGCACATTCCTTCATCATGAAGCTGTCTGATGGGTATGATACGCGGTTAGATACCGAGGGAAGCGGCATCAGCCAAGGACAGAAGCAATTGCTGTCTATCGCGCGAGCGATCTTGGCGGATCCGGCTATTCTTATTCTGGATGAAGCGACGAGCAGTATTGATACCGTGACAGAGCTCCACATCCAAGAAGCGCTGTATCGACTGATGAAGGATCGAACGAGTATCGTCATCGCGCATCGTCTGAATACGATCCGGCAAGCAGATCAGATTCTCGTGCTTATCGATGGACAGATTCAAGAGAACGGATCGCACGATGAGCTGATGCGGCAGAAGGGATATTACAGCCAACTGGTGGAGGGGCAGTACGAGCAGCATGGGGCTTACACCTAATAGAGCAACTATTCATCCAGATGACCGTATTTCATAATAATGGAATCAAATGAAAGGTGTGATCCGATGAAGAGTATTAAGCCTGGACGAGGGCCGTCAGCGCAATCCGCTGCAGGAACGTTACGGCAGAGGGAAGATGACACCCGACAGAAGGCTCTCCGAGATTAATGACGATCTGAGCGGTCAACAGCCAGAGCCAAGAGCTTCCAATCGACGTTTCGAAGGGGATTATTGCCCGTATTGCGGGACAAAGGTGGAGTCGGACTTTGATTATTGTCCGAAGTGCGGAAAAGATATTTGATCATGTGATGCATTATTGACTGTTTCTGAAGTAGGCTCCTCTACCTCAGGGACAGTCTTTTTTTTTGGGTGCTGATTGAATTTTTTGATTCAGCAGGGATAGATATCCCGCTTTTTACTAGTATACTAGCGGATTTGTTACAAGATGGGTGTAGAACTAGTACAAGTAACGGATAGGTAACGTATTATGCATCACAAGTTCATATCCACAACAAATGGAAGGGGATATTTATCTCATGGAGAAAATCAGTTTTGTTATGTCTATGATAGGTAGAGTCGTTCGCATAGACAGAGGCGGCCCTGAGTCAAGAGTTGGGAAACTGATAGCGGTGAAGCAGGACTACTTGGCCATCGATCATAAGCGTGAGGGTGTCATTTATTACAACTCCGAACATATCAAGAGTATGACTGTGAATGGGTATTATTGCGAAGATCACGGAAAAGAAGATTGTTATCCTTCGTTTGATGAGCCATGCTTCATTGATGTTCTTAGCAATATGAAATACCGTACTGTGCAGATAAACCGAAGCGGTCCGGAGAAGGTTGTAGGTGTTCTGACATCAGTAGGTGATGATCGTCTGCTTGTCATCGTTAAAGGAGAGGTCGTTACGGTATTTACTTACCACGTTCGCAGCATCAGTGTTGTATGCAAGGAGAATGATGACTGTAAAGATGAAGATGATTATGAATATGAATATGAAGTTGAAGTTGACTGCGATGATGATGATGATGATGATGATGACGATGACGACAAAGACTGTGAAGACGATCATCATAAGAAGAAAAGCAAAAAGCGTAAAAAATGCAAGTACGAAAATGACGACAAACATGATAAAAAATGCCGAAAGCACGATAAGTAGTTACATTTACGATGACGAGGAATCTGGGTATACAACATAATTTCGTATATCTAGGTTCCTTCACTATTATGATATCGAACTAGTAAAACAGGCGAAGTGATTAGTACAGACATCTATAGGGATGAGTATATATGGATTATCAATGTCTGACTATGACAAATGAAAGGTGATAATCGCATGGTACAATCTCTTCTGAACAGCCAAGTAGGTATGGAAGTTAATATCAACAGAGGTGGTCCGTACTCAAGCCGAGGAAGGCTCTTGGCAATTAAAGAGGATCACCTGGTCGTCAAGACTGATGAGCATGGACCTGTATATTACCAGATCGAGAATATTGAGAGTGCGGGCGTGGACTCCCGTGAGGACCGATATGCACTGCCATCTAATGTGATGGAAGGTGATTGGTGCGAGGATGAGGTCTGCTTAGAAGATGTATATTACAACATGCGCTACTATGTGGTGGATATCAATCGCGGTGGTGCTGGGGCTGTTCGGGGCATCTTAATTCATTTCCTTGACGACTTCTTGCTTCTAGTGGATAACGACAAGATTGTAAACGTGTGTACTAAACATATTGTATCCATAAGCCGAAGTCGAGAAGTAAAGGCGATTCCTGAGCGTATAAGCTGTTCAATCGAGAAGAAATCTCGAGTGTCTGCTATACCCGAACAGCCAGCCGAACCTGAACCTATTCCTGTACCTGAATCTAATCCTGCACCTAAGTTGTCGTTGCTTCAATCTCAACAGGTCCAATCCCCAGATTCCCCGCTAGACATTTCTTCACCTGTCCATCAGGAAGTAGAGCCTTCTGTTCATGATCATGTGAAAGAACGCATTTCCCGAGAACCAGCTTTATCTGCTATTCCTATCGCTGCTGCGCCGGTGTCGTTATCCGGCATTATGACAGAGGATTATGATCTACCTGAAATGCAATATAGCCGTGAAAGAAGAAAGCGAACTCGGCGCTCACGACAGAAGGCTTATCCGAACAAATGGAATTCAAGAACTAAGCCAAGAAGTAAGTCTGAACACACAGATGTTCATTCGCTTATGTTCCAATTCAGCTCCAACAGACATGTGCAGCGTCGCATTGTCAACTCAACAGCGCTGCGTCAACAGACTAACAAACGTAATGTAGCACAATCAACGGTTCAGTCGCGGCAAGCTCACGTGCTTATAATCAATCCACGTATCTATGCGCCTCGCAAAAGAAGATGATGTATGTTGAGAACCGCTAGGCGATAACGGAACCTGCAATTTTCTTTTGGTCCTCTGTAACCGCTCATGGGATCAAGTCGGCGTCAAGCTGTTTACTGGACTCTGACTTGATCCTGTGAGTGTGGTTGCGGAGTTCGCAAGCAAAACATCGCTTTTTTGTGTGGGACTAGCCGTAAGTTTCGTCAACATCTATTCGTATCCGCGCATATATATCCATTTTTTAAGAAGGGGGTATTATGATGAACTTAATTAGCAGTTATATTGGGCAGCCTGTTGAGATCGAAGTAACAGGAAGCAGGCGATTAGCAGGCAGGCTTGTAGATTATGGACTGGACATCATCGTCATTTACGATGGCAGCAGGTATGTATACATCTCATCCTTGCATATGCAGCATATGAAGTTAATGAAAGAGAAGGATACAAGGATGATGGCTCCTCCAGATGAAGAACTGTTGAATGAGCGCGATATCTCATATCGAAAAACATTGAGCTGTGCTAAAGGACAGTTCATAGAGCTGTATGTGTCCAGCAACCAAACGATTCATGGATATATCACCAACGTGTTAACGAACTACTTCGTGTTTTATTCCCCAATCTACAAGACCATGTACATTCCTCTGATCCATCTAAAATGGCTGACGTACAACGTGAGCAGGAGAACCCCTTACTCATTAGATATGAGATTCTTGCCTGTGCAACCCTCTGAACTGACGCTAGCTAGAACGTTTGAAGAGCAGATGAAGAAGCTGGAAGGCAAGATTATCGTCCTTGATCTTGGACATGATATGCACAAGCAAGGTCTATTATATCGATTGGAAGGTAGTTTAATAGAATTGGTTACTGCTGATGAAGAGCGGTTGTTCAGCAGTATTCAGCATATACAGACAGTTCACTCTCCGTACATCTAGCTATCTAGCATTCACCTCTTTTTCGGACTAGTTATATTAGTTTAGTCAATTAAAAATATCAAACATAAGATAGAGTACAACCAATAGGAGGTGACCTGATATGACAGGTAAAGAAAAATTCGAATGCAAGTGTAAGTGTGAAAAGAAGAAGGAAAAGAAGCACGAGGATTGTGGATGCCACAAGAAGCGTAAGGAAAAGGATTGTGATTGCAAGAAGAAGCACGAGAAGAAGGAAAAGAAACGCCTTAAGTGCTGGTGTGAGTGTGAACGTGAACGCGAACATGATGATTGCGACGACGATGATTACGGCGACGATGATGACTTCTATTAATCCGATTACCAATTAAGCAGTATAAATGCTAGTGTATAAGCTGCAAGAAAGACCATGTGCCCTGCATGGTCTTTTTTGCATGTTCATTATTGTTGCCAAGTGACCCCTTACATAGAGGAGGTCGTGCGATTGTTGAGGTGCAGCTTACTCGGATGAGGCTCGCGGAACATCAGGAAGAAGCACAGAGCTGCTGTAACATACAGAATACCGGTAATGGAGAACGTTATCGCGTAGCCCCAATATGTGCCGTAATTTGTTATTAGCGCGGATTGCACACTGCCCATACTAGCCCAACCAAGCATAAATGCGGTTTGTGTAATAGAATTGGCGATCCCTCTGCGGCGATCCGATACACGATCTACCATGAGATTGGATTGAATCGGATTCGCTGCGTTCATCAGCGCTTGCCTGAATAGGAAGCTGAGAGACGCGATAAGCAATATATTCGTAAACCCTGTCAACAGCAGAAACGGCAGGGACAACAGTTGAAAATAAACGATCGCTCTGACCTGACCAACTCGTCCAACTAGCTTTGGACCGATCATCATAGAGATGATTGTCATCACTTGTCCAAGAGAGACAAGCAAGCCGACTGAGGTCAACGAGATGTCGAACCGATCGGTAAAGTACAGATTCAGGTAAGGTATGACCAAGCCTGAACCGAACCCAATTAGCAGCTGGCCTATTGTGAACTTGCCGATGTTGCGCCAATCTTCCCTAGCTTCATCGGCTGTATGTATAGATTTTGCGGCAACTGTAGAAATAGAAGCTTCTAATACGAATTCTGCTTTCTTCTCCTTCACGAATAGTAACGGGATGAAGGATAAGAAAGTGGCTATGCCGCCAAGCAGCAGGGAGGTTTGCAAGCTCTGTGTATGATCGATGCCGACCGCTTGCAAGCTGTCTGCTAAGATGCCGCCGCTAATGTTGCCAAGCACTTGAGCTGCCAGAACCATCGAGAAGTGCAGGCTGAACATGCGCAAGCGGCGCTCTATGCCTGTATTCTCTGCCAAGAACGGAACAGCCAATACTTGATAGAATGAAGCAAACACCCCTGTCCCGATCGCTAGCAGCTGCAGGTAGGGCTCTCCTTGTGCAAATGCGCGACTGATAAACAGTATGCCTGTGAATAGTGCGCCGGTCACAAGAAAAGGCTTGCGGCTTAATCGATCGCCAAGAAGTCCAATTGGAATGAATAGCAGTGCCGTCGCCAATGACTGTATGCTGACGATGCTGCCGTTCATCTCCTGACCGTACCCGAGCGACTTTATGTATAGGTTGTATAACACCGAGAACAAGCCGCTGCCGAATTGATAGAGGATATTCGATATAAAAAATAACTGGATATTCCGGTTCCAGCCCCTTATTTCAGTCATCAGATTGTGAGCAAATTGCATGATGGCGGTTTCCTCCATAATTCATTCAATAAGGATTGTACTATTGTATACTGCCATGTAAAAAAGAGGAAGGGAGAGAAGTCGTAGATTAAAGCAGTTAACAAGCGATATTTGAACGTAGCGACATACTTGCCAGTATAAACGGCGATTAACGGTGAAGAGAGGTGAAATGAGGCTGAAACCGAAGAGAAAGGAACTGATAAGCCGTACGAATAATGGGGAAAGCTGTATGAAGAGGTGATCGGTTATGTCGGAAGAACATTCATTATCTAGAGAACTGATTGAGACATTTGTTAAGTTCAATCGTGCGGAGTGGCAGCAGCGAATGCTCGCAGGACAGAAGCGCAGCGAGATGATGGTATTATTTGCGATTCAAGAGCAAGCAAGTGAAGAAGAGCCGGCTATGCGTGTTTCGGATATCAGCAGCTTGCTGCGGGTGACATCACCTACAGTGTCACAGCTGATTAACGCGCTGGAAGCGAAGGGATTAGTCGAACGAATAAGCGATTCCCAAGATCGCCGCGCTGTTCGAGTAGGTCTTACAGACGCAGGTAAGCAATTAACAGCGATCGGCAGACAAAGAGCTAGAGAGCATACTCAGGGGCTCATCGATTATTTAGGTGAAGAAGACGCGCAGAAGTTGGCGGAATTGCTGAATAAGCTGTTTGACTATCACAGTAGTATGAAGGAGCAGTATCGAGAGGAAGAGGACGTCAAGGAGAGTGGAAAGGAATGACGAGCTGATGAAGCAGCATGGCTTCTATGCGGACTCGTATAACAGACCATTCAATCGGGAATCTAAGACGATATAAAGGGATAAAGAACTATTCGTTTAGGCATTCTAATGGCAGCGCTGCTTGATTATGAAACGGTACGGTGTTGCGAGCAATCGGAAGCGGGCATGATGTTGGGACTCTGCTTAACACTGCATGCTGGTTCTACATAGGAGGCTGAGGATGCCGAATGATTAAACATAAGCTCATATTGGTAATGATGATGTTGCTGTTGGTTGTTGTTTCTGGCTGTACTTCCAGTTCATCCAACTCGACAGCCCAAAATACAAGCAATGATAGCCAGATCAAGGTATATAATACAGCGACTCCACCGCTTTCGGGCGGCAATGAAGAAACGACACGCAAAGAGGTTAAGCCGCTTACGCTGGAGCAGCTTCGGGTCAAGTACAAATCCAACATCGTGTTTAAGGGCCCGAGCTACCCTAAGCGCGCAGCGTTGACATTTGATGATGTACCCGATCGGAACTTTACAGTACAGGTGCTGGATGTCTTGAAGAAGTACCAAGTGCCGGCGACATTCTTCGTGGTGGGCAATAGAGCGGAGAAGAATCCGGACATAATACAGCGTCTGGTAAATGAAGGACATGTGCTGGGCAACCATTCTTATTCACACCGCAACCTTCCGAAGGAGTCGGATGCTGTATTCCATGAGGAAGTGCTGAAGACGCAGCAGGCAGTGGAACGAATTACAGGCGGCTATCGGATGAGATACATTCGTACACCATACGGCAACATCAATGAGGAGCAGCTCAAGTGGCTTGTCAGCCAGAAGCTGAAGGTGGTCAATTGGAACGTGGATTCCCTTGATTGGAAAGGGCTGAACGCAGATCAGGTGGAGGCCAATGTGATAAGCCATGTGAAGCCGGGCTCCATCATATTGCAGCATGGCGCTGGCGGTGTGGGCGAAGATCTTAGCGGAACGGTTCAAGCGCTGCCGCGAATCATTAAGCAGCTGCAGGATCAAGGCTATGAACTCGTGACGGTACCCGTATTGCTGGGTGATAAGCAGAAGTGAACAAACTTGGAACATGGCTAGGAAGATGTGAATCGCCCAATCAAACAACCGCGCTGTAGTCTTGGAAGAGTCCAAGAAATGCAGCGCGGTTATTAGCGTTTCGATCATCTATGTTGTTGCTTCAGCAGAAGCTGTGGATCTACCGTAAACCCTGATCATGATAATAGGATTAGTCCGTTCGTGCGTTAACATCCATATGCGCAAAATCTCCGAAATGGAACAGCCCCATATCGGTAAGCTTTAGTTCCGGTATAACAGGCAGACAGAGGAATGATAGTGTCACAAAAGGATGAAACTCGGTCGATGCCCCTACCTCGTGCAGCGCCTGATGCAGCGTCGCGAGCTGCTCGAGCACCGCCTCGTAGCGAGTGGTTGCGAGCAGGCCTGCAAGCGGCAGCTCTAATCGCGCGAGCACGCGGCCGTCTTTAATGACGGTGAGTCCTCCGCCCGATTCGCGCAGCGCTTCAATCGCGACCAGCATATCAGCGTCGTTCGTGCCCGTGACGACAAGGTTATGCGAGTCGTGCGCCACAGTAGAGGCGATGGCCCCAGATGAGAGGCCGAAGCCTTTCACGATGCCGAGGCCGACGTTGCCAGTTGCCTGATGGCGTTCGAACACGGCGATCTTGAGCTGATCCTTAGCAATCGAAGGCAGGAAGCAGCCGTCAGCCGTGTCCACCTCCTCGATGAGGTGGGACGTGATCAGGCTGTTCGGCGCGATGCCGATGATGTGGCAGCGGGCAGCTGTGCCTGGCGCTGCGGCTATCGGCAGCTGAAGCTGCTCGGCACCAATGCCGCCGGGCAGGTTCACCGTCGCCGTGAGCGGAGCTGGCGGCACGGCCGCGGGCAGCTCCGGCCCGACATAGCGGCCGTCCTCGGCGATGAGCCGACCGCCGCGGTATACGCGGTGGATCTGCACCTGCTCCAGATTATCGAGCAGGAGCAGATCGGCTTCGTAACCTGGTGCGATCGCACCCTTGGTTGTGAAGCCGAAGCATTCGGCCGCGTTCAGCGACGCCATCTGAATAGCGGTGAGCGGCGATAAGCCGCGCTGAATCGCGAGCCGCACGTTGTAATCGACGCTGCCTTCCGTGAGCAGCTCGTCTAGATGCTTATCGTCGGTGCAGAACACGATGCGGCGCGCATTGTGCGGCGTCACTACCGGGACGAGCGCCTTCACGTCCTTCGCAACCGACCCTTCGCGCATCATGATGTACATGCCGCGGCGCAGCCGTTCCAGCGCTTGCTCGGCGTCCACGCACTCATGGTCGGTGCGGATGCCGGCGGCGCGATACACATTGATCGCATCGCTGTCGAGCCCGGCGCCGTGCCCGTCAATGAAGCACTGCGCATCCGCGGCGTCAGCCAGCTTGCGCACCATGTCCGCGTCTCCCTTCGCCACCGAGGGATAATCCATCACCTCGGCGAGGCCGAGCACGCGCGGATGACCGTAGAACGGCCGCAGCTTATCGGCGGTCAGCTGTGCTCCGGCATGCTCGAACGGTGTGCATGGCACACAAGACGGCAGCATGATGCGCACATCAAGCGGCAGACCTTCAGAGGCATCCAGCATGTACTGGATGCCGGCCTCGCCGCAGACGTTGCCGATCTCGTGCGGGTCAGTTACCACCGTAGTGACGCCATGCGGCAGCACCACGCGTGCGAACTCGGGCGGAGTTACCATGGACGACTCGATATGAACATGAGTATCGATAAAGGATGGACAGACGTAGCGGCCATTGGCATCGACGATCTCTGCCGCCTGGTCGTAGCTTCCGATGCCTACGATGCGGCCGTCTGCGATTGCAATGTCGCCTTCGATAATGTCTAGATTAAATACATCAATGATCCTTGCGTTGCGGATGATAAGATCTGCTGGCTGGCGCTTGTTGGCCGCAGCGATCCAATGCTGAAGCTGCTGGTTGGTCGAATTCATAAGATGCTTTCTCCTTTGTTCATTATGATCAGTAGGAGAAGAAAGGCTGAATAGTGCGGAGTTCGCGTAAAGAAACCTTTCTTCGTAGTCAAACTATTCATGGTAGTTTGGTAGAGACTTCCGGACCATATTTCCGGTACTATACGAAGCAGTTGTAACAAATGAAGGTATTGAGTTGTACATCATCTTATCGGGAAGCGCGCACCTCGTCAAGCCAATGGAATTATTCAACATCAACTATCCTCAATTTGATCGCGGCGATCCTCGCGCGCTTGTGGGTGCTATGCTAATTCAATTGATAATACGTTCGGATGTGATCGCGAAGCGCATGCAACTGAGGATATGCTCCTAAATTATGAAGCATCCCTTCGATCAGGGGAAGACGGGGCTTATCTGCCTCCATCTCGTGCTGTAGAAGCTCAAGCGTCATGACTAGATGTTCGCTGCCAGATTGACGAACGGCGGAATCAATCGCCTGCTCAACGAGCTTCAACAGAATAGCCGAAGTGTCTCCTTGTTCAGTTGCTGCCCCATTCAGACAGTGCATATCCATCCATACATCGTTCATCAGCAACGGTTCTTCTTTCGAGCGGCACAATCCCTCTACAAGACTATCCATTCGATTCATGATATAGGCAGTCATATGCTGCGTATTGAGGTTGGCCCTATCAAATACGATCAGCTCAAAGCAAGCGGACATCATTCCATTCATCATCAGCGTAAGGTCATGTACATATGGGGTTATGATCTCTCCGTATACCTTTAGCAGATTGGTTCGGTAGAATCGATTGGTATCCGCCCGCATGCGATGAACAAATACAGCTATATCCTGGTTGAAGGGTATGGCAAACTCTCTAGAATGCATAATGATGAAGTCCTTATGGTGCTTGATTTCATCTAGTTGCACCTCAATCTGCCGCTGGAATTGTTCCCGAAAAGGCAGACCCTTGGCTTCCACTTCCATCACTCGCAGCTCAATCCGATGGCTGTAGTGCTGCAGAATGGCGAGCAAGAGCGCCTCTTTTGACGGAAAATAAAGATAGAAGGACCCCTTGGAGATCCCGCTCTCGGTAGCAATCTCTTGAATCGAAGTCGCCATGACACCCTTCTGGGCAAACAGCTTCATGGCTGTTTCAATGATCAGCTTCTCTTTCTCTTTCACAGAATACGCTCCTTCAAGAATACGATCTTCATTAAATCTTATAAGCACAATAATCAGCCCTTAGGCGGTTGACTGAAACTGACTAGTCAGTTATATTATGGGATGTTATGACCAGTCAGTCAAGGTGGGAACTATTTATCCAGGAGTAGAGATTCAAGGAGGAGAGAGCGTATTGAATGGATTGATTAACTTTACGTTAAAGAACAAATTCGCTGTATGGCTGCTGACGATTATCATAACGGCCAGCGGACTGTATTCCGGTACGCAGATGAAGATGGAGACACTTCCCGACATTACGGTGCCGCTCGTCACGGTGACAACCATCTATCCCGGCGCGACACCGGAGCAAGTGGCGGAGAAGATATCGAAGCCGATGGAAATGCAGCTGCAGAATCTGCACGGCGTCAAAGTAGTTAGTTCGTCATCATTCCAGAATGTATCGCAGATGCAGATCGAATATTCCTATTCGACCAACATGGAGAAGGCGGAAGATGAAGTTAAACGATCAATATCGAATATGAAGCTTCCGGAAGATGTTCAAGAGCCGCAAGTATCGCGGTTAAGCTTCAATGCCTTCCCGGTAGTCGGGATGAGCATCTCGAATGACCAAGAATCGCTTGCGGAGCTGACGAAGCAGGTCGAAGAGGTCATTCAGCCGAAGCTGGAGGGCGTGGATGGCATCGGCGGGGTGCAGATCACAGGCCAATATGTAAATGAAGGCCAGATCACGTTCCTCCCTGAGAAGCTTAAGCAGTACGGCTTGTCGGAAGAAGCAGTCAAAGGCATGATTCAAGCCTCGAATCTCCAGTTCCCACTAGGGATATATACATTCGGCAGCACGGAGCAATCGGTAGTCGTAGACGGCAAAGTGCTGTCCGTTGAAGATCTGAACAATCTTGAAATTCCGTATAGCCCTGTCGCCGCAGGCGGTCAAGGCGGTATGACCGCGATGCCAGGGGCAGGCAGTGCTATAGGAGGCGCGCCAACAACTGGAGCGGCTATTCCTCCAGCCGGAGTACCGACGCAGCAGATGCCTGCTAACCTTTCCTTGCCTACGGTTAAGCTTAGTGAATTGGCTAAGATTGAAGTGATCGGCAAGGCGGAATCTATCTCGCGCACGAATGGCAAGGATGCCATTGGCCTGCAGATCATTAAGGGCGCTGACGCGAATACGGTTGAGGTCGTTAACGATGTGAAAGCTCTGATCAAGGACTTTGAAGAGCTCTATCCTGATATGGAGTTTGTTACGACGTTTGACCAAGGCAAGCCGATTGAAGATTCCGTTAACACGATGTTAAGCAAGGCGTTGTTCGGCGCAGGCTTTGCGATGCTGATCATCCTGTTGTTCTTGCGCAATTTCCGCACGACACTCATTTCCATCGTATCGATTCCGTTATCGCTGCTGATCGCGGTACTGCTGCTGAATCAGATGGATATTACGTTGAACATGATGACACTTGGGGCAATGACGGTCGCTATCGGGCGGGTCGTGGATGATTCCATCGTTGTTGTAGAGAACATATTCCGCCGCATGACCTTGCGCCAGGAAACGTTGAAGGGCAGAGACTTGATCCGTGAAGCGACCAAGGAAATGTTCATGCCGATTATGTCCTCGACGATCGTCACCATCGCTGTATTCCTGCCGCTTGGCTTAGTAGGGGGAATGATCGGCGAGATGTTTATGCCATTCGCGTTGACTATTGTATTCGCTCTGCTGGCTTCCCTGCTGGTCGCGATTACGGTCGTACCTGTGATGGCGCACTCCATGTTCAAGAATGGCGTTAAGTCCAAGCAGCAGCATCACCATGATGAGCACCCGAGCCGTTTGAGCCGCTCCTATAAGCGCTTGTTGGAGTGGTGCCTAAATCATAAGATTATCACTTCATCAGCTGCGGTTATTCTGCTGGCAGGCAGCTTGTTCTTGACGCCGCTGATCGGTGTCAGCTTTATCCCGTCCGATCAGGAGAAGATGGTGGTCGCTACCTATAAACCAGCGCCAGGACAAACCTTAGAGAATGTAGCTAAGGTTACTGAGCAAGCAGAGAAATTCTTTATGAATCGTCCGGGTGTCGAGACGGTTCAATATTCACTGGGCGGCGAGAATCCATTCAGTCCGGGACGCTCCAATCAAGCGCTCTTCTTCGTTGCCTACAACAAGGACACGAAGAACTTTGCGAATGAACAGAGTCAGGTGCTGAAGGATCTTCAAGCGGAGACAGAAACGGGCACATGGGGTACGATGGACTTCGCCATGGGTGGGGTCGGCGGCAGCGGCATGAAGCTCTATGTGTATGGTCAAGATCTGAAGACGATAAAGCCAGTGGTTGAAGAGCTCGAATCAAGACTTTCTGGAATCGCGGATCTGAAAAATGTAAAGTCCAGTTTAAGCGAAGCTTATGATGAATATTCGCTCGTTATCGATCAAGAGAAGCTGAGCAAATTTGGCTTAACTACTGCTGAGGTTGGCATGACGCTGAGCCAGCAGCGTACGCGTCCGGTGCTCACTACCGTCGAGAAGGACGGCCAAGAGTTGGATGTATATATTAAGGTGGAAGAAGCCAAGTACGGATCGATTGACGAATTGCTCGAACGTCAAATGATGAGCCGTATGGGTCAGCCTGTTGCGATTAAAGATGTCGTTGATGTGAAGAAGGGTACGACATCGGATACTGTGACACGCCGTGGCGGTAGATTGGTTATCGACGTGAGCGCTGAGATTACTTCGGCAGATGTATCGACTGCGTCCAAGGAAGTTCAAGCGCAAGTGGATGCCATGTCGCTGCCGAAGGGTGTTGAGATTACGACTGGCGGTGTAACAGCCGACATTCAGGAATCGTTTACCCAGCTTGGAGTCGCAATGGCTGCGGCAATTGCAATCGTATACTTTATTCTTGTCGTAACGTTTGGCGGCGGCTTAGCGCCGTTCGCGATCTTGTTCTCGCTGCCGTTCACCGTTATCGGCGCGCTGGTGGCGCTCTTGATCACGGGTGAAACGATCAGTATCTCAGCTATGATCGGCATGCTGATGCTGATCGGTATCGTTGTGACGAACGCGATCGTGTTGATTGACCGCGTTATCCATAAGGAGAACGAGGGCATGTCCACGCGTGAAGCGCTGCTGGAAGCGGGCGGGACTCGTCTGCGTCCGATTCTGATGACCGCCATCGCGACAATCGGCGCGCTCATTCCGATGGCGCTCGGCATAGAAGGCAGCGGCATCATCTCCCGCGGCCTCGGCGTGACGGTCATCGGCGGCCTGACGAGCTCGACGCTGCTAACGCTCGTGATCGTGCCGATCGTGTACGAGAGCCTCATGAAGCTGCGCCGCAAGGATAAGCAGCAACGAGCGGCTGCATAAGCAAGAGGGCTGCTCCGGTCAACTACAACCGGAACAGCCCTTAAAGGCCCCCTCCATAACACTCCGACCGCAGGTCGCGTTCTAACAAGGGGGCCAAAATATTGGACGAGGCGTGACTCGTAACTGAGCCACGCCTCTTTATCATGTATTTAACCCCTGCCCGGCTAAGCCGCGATACGGGGACTGGTTCCTTGCTGGAGAATGTTACGGTACCTAAACCTCTTTCCAATCCGACAAAAGCCCTGCCTCTCTTTCGTCCTTGCGGCTCCAATGACCGCTCCAGTGTGAATCTGAAATCTGCAACGACAGGATAAGTAACGCAACTCTCGTGTGAAAACAATCAATTGCTACGGGAATCTAAGATAGTATATCTTTGGTTTTCTTTGAGGAACATATGGGGTTAGTTAATACAACCTCAGTATTATAGCACAACAACAGTTGGGATGTCAATATTTAGACGGTGGAGGAGTGGAACAGCCGATCGTCGAACTCTATACGATATACATATTATGTAAATATTAATGGACACAGGGGACGCTATTTTGCGAATATGAGGCTGATTCTAAGTTTTACGGACTCAGATGACGCTATTTGCCTGAAAGTTAGCTATTATCTGATGTTTTGAAGCAAATAACGGCCTCACGGTCCGCAAGAGTGGCAAATCAGCGGTTTTGTTCACAAATAACGTCCTGTGTGTCCGCGCCCAATACAAGTTTCCGATGCTGTTCTCCGGCTACGCCGAAGTATGTGAGTGGTATGATGAAAGCATCGATACAGGAGGATACAGCATGACACCATTTAACATTGCAGGAGAGACGGAGCGGTTAATCATTCGTCCTTATGAAATAGGGGACTATTCCAACTGGCTTGAACAGCTGCACAAACGCAAGCTAGCAGTCCATAAACATGACTCGGGATGGCAGAACATGAGCGGATACACGGAGGAACAGTACCAGACTAGAGTTGAACGTTTTCAGAAGCTGGCTGCAGACGATGTCGCTTATGTGTTTGGCATATTCCGCAAGAAAGATGGCGTTAGTCTGGGCGGGGTGGATGTGGCGACGCTCATACGCGGTGAGTTTCAGTGGGCAAGGATGGGCTACGCGCTGCACAACCAGCACTGGGGCCAGGGCTATGGGAAGGAAGCGGCGAGCAAGCTGTTGGAGCTTGCCTTCACGGAGCTGAAGTTTCATCGAGTTGAGGCGCATATTAACACAGATAATCCGGCTTCAATCGCGCTTGCGAAGAGCATCGGCATGGAGTACGAATGTACTCGCAAGGGCTTCATCTATGAGTTTGGTGCGTGGACCGATAATTTGATTTATGTGAAAAATGCAGACGATCCTGCTCCTCCAGCTGATCTATAATCTACAACGCAATATAAGCGGCTACAAACCATAGAGGCTTGCTCCACCTTAGCAGGGGGAGTGAGCCTTTAATTATGGGTGTTAGAATACGTTTGATCTCCTTCCGATGCATGAAGTTGCGCAGAACTGGAAAAGTTAAAGTAAACATTTTTTGGGTACATGCCGTGACTGAAGGGGAGATCAAGCATTTATGAATGACAATCAAATCAAGAAACTGCGATGGTACAACGTTGCGCTTATGGCCTTCGTTTCCGTATGGGGATTCGGCAATGTCGTTAACAACTACGCTAACCAAGGGCTGACGGTCATTACGTCATGGATTCTCATCATTGCGCTGTACTTCGTTCCATATGCCTTGATGGTGGGTCAGTTAGGCTCAACCTTCACGCACGGCAAGGGTGGAGTGAGCAGCTGGATCAAGGAAACGATGGGGCCAAGCACCGCATATTTTGCGGCATGGACCTATTGGGTAGTTCATATCCCTTACCTGGCGCAGAAGCCGCAAGCGATCCTGATTGCATTTGGTTGGGCGTGGAAGGGTAACGGCTCTTTGGTAAAAGAGATGTCTACTCTGATGGTTCAAACGCTGTGCTTAATCATCTTTCTTATCTTTCTAGCGATGGCTTCGCGGGGGATTACCTCCTTAAGGCGAATAGGGACGTTCGCAGGGATGTCCATCTTTGTCATGTCGCTGCTATATATTCTGCTGGCTCTTGCCGCGCCGTCAATAAGAGGTGTAGAAGTCGCCACTCCGAATATCACATTCAACACCTTCATACCTGACTTTAACTTTGCATACTTCACAACCTTGTCGATGCTCGTGTTCGCCGTGGGCGGAGCGGAGAAGATATCTCCGTACGTCAACAACACCTATAACCCGTCCAAAGAATTTCCACGCGGCATGCTCACGCTGGCTATAATGGTCGCGGTGTGCGCCCTGCTTGGATCGTATGCCATGGGGCTGATGTTCAATGCGAACAATATCCCGCCCGACTTAAAGATGAATGGGCAGTATTACGCCTTCCAGATTCTTGGCGAGTACTATGGAGTGGGCAACTGGATTATGGTCATCTACGCGTTGGCTAATGTGTTGGCTCAGATCTCAGCATTAGCCTTCTCCATTGATGCGCCGCTGCGCGTGCTGTTGTCTGACTCGGATGAGAACTACGTGCCGAAGTCGCTCTTGAAAATGAACGACCGCGGCACACCGATCAATGGATACCTCATGACGGCGGTGCTCGTCGGGATTCTTATCATCGTTCCCGCGCTCGGGATCGGAGAGATGAACTCACTGTTCAACTGGCTGTTGGATCTGAACTCCATCGTCATGCCGCTGCGATACTTATGGGTATTCGCTGCTTTCATGGCATTGATGCGGCTATCGCATAAGTTTACTTCCAACTACCAATTCGTTAAGAACCACACGTTTGGTTTCATCATTGGCTTATGGTGTTTCGTATTCACTGCATTCGCCTGTCTCATGGGCATGTTTCCGAAGGTCGAAATGTTTACAAGCGAATGGTATTTCCAGCTTACGCTAAACGTCGCAACACCTTTCATCTTGATCGGACTGGGCTTGATCCTTCCGTCCTTGGCAAGGGGAAAACGCAAGCCGTCATAAACAAGACATTCGATTGTTTAGTTATTGGCCTGATAAGCGCATTTGCGCGAAGCAGGCCTTTTTGCTGTACTGTGAACGAGCACAAGTAGTGGAAAGAACAAATATACATGTTTGCATCATTGATAATTACTAAACAATTTGATAATATGTCTATATTATTGCAAACGAGGGAAGGTTATGTTTATGATTATAGATACTACAGAGCTGTTTGCCGAGGCGACGATCTCAGAGCTGAAGCGAGGCTATGTCTACGATAATGAGCAGTATGTATGCCTAGCATGCGGTCAGTGTTATGAAGAAGGGGTCATTTATCCTGGCGTGGAAGAGGGGTTAGGGCTCACTGCTGAGAAGAAGATGAAGCTTCATGTTCATGAGGAGCATCAATCGATGTTCCATGTGCTGCTTGGGATGAGCAAGAAGCAAACAGGGCTGACTGAGCTTCAGAAGGAGCTTATGGGCATGTTCTATGAAGGGTTGAGCGACAGTGAAGTAGTCAAGCGCTTGGGCGGCGGCAGCGGCTCCACCATCCGCAACCACCGCTTTACACTTCGCGAGAAGATGAAGCAAGCTAAGCTCTTCTTGACTATGATGGAGATGCTGGAAGATCACAATAAGCATGAGCCGAAGTGGGTCCCTGTATATCAAGCCGCGCCGCTCGTCGATGAACGGTTTGCTGTGACGGAGGAAGAGCAGGGAGCGATCCTGCAGCAATATTTTAAGGATGGATTGGACGGCAAGCTGTCTTCATTCCCGAAGAAAGAGAAGCGCAAGGTCGTCATTCTGCGTCATCTCCTGAACCGCTTTGAACGAGGTCGGGTATATACAGAGAAGGTAGTTAATGAGATTCTGAAGACCGCTCAGAGTGATTATGTCACGCTGCGGCGATATTTGATTGAATATGGACTGATGAGCCGCCAGGATGACGGAAGTCAGTATTGGCTCACTTAATGAGGAGGAATATCGAGATGGATAATCGCAAACGCTTGAAGGAAATCGCGCACGAGTATGCGCACACGCACCGCAGAATGGGGATCTTCCAACTGCGCAACAAAGTGACGGGTTCTTACTTTGTAAACAGCAGCATGGACTTGGATAAGATCTGGAACAGGCTGTATGTACAGCTGAACTCGGGTGGGTTTGTAGACCGCAAGCTGCAGCAGGACTGGAATGAGTATGGTGAGGAAACGTTCGAGCTGATCGAGCTGGAAGAGATCAAGCCTGAGGAAGAGTACTTGGCCAGTGATGCGGAACGGATGAAATATAAACCTATGTTGAAGAAGATGCTGGATCAATGGAAAGAGCGGTTGCAGGCATAAGAAGCCGATAGAGAAGACCATAATGTCCCCACTTTCTTACAAAGTGGGGACATTTGCTGTTCAGCGTGTCTGGATCCCTTTCATTTTCCGAGTACTATCGATAGAATAGGGTAAAAAAGCAGGAGGACCTACTTTAATGACTTATCGCAAAAAGAAATTCCTGTTGTGGCTCCTTATTACACTCATATGGATGGCATTTATATTCTATAAATCCTCGCAGCCCTATATTGAACAAGATCTGCGTCCATCGCTTGCATCCGCACTTCCGCAGTCGGTAGTGAACTATCTGCCGAACGTGGAATTTTATTATGATGGGGAGCTCGTGACATCTGAGCTGCCGTACGACTTCATCGAATTCTTCATCCGCAAGGGGGGGCATGTGGCCGAATTCGCATTGCTTGCTTTTCTTGTCATCCATTCCTTTCGGGCGCTTGGCTGGAATCGAGCCAAGGCAGTCACGCTAGGTGCGTCCATCTCGCTGCTGTATGCAATGTCTGATGAGTGGCATCAGAGCTTTGTCACAGGGCGGACAGGCCATGCAATTGATGTAGGGGTTGACAGTATCGGCATCGCGCTCGTCGTGCTCTGCTACGTTATAGTCGGTTTATTCGCAAGGCGGCGCAATCCCCGCCGCGTAAATTTCCGATATTAAGCTGCGTATGGGCGGATTATTTATGCTGCCGCGTAAGCTCCTTCACTAATGCAGGATACCAATCCGCAAGTTTCGTGAATTGGAAGCCTGCTTCTACAGCCTTCGTATGGTCCATGATCCAATCGTTTGATATGCCATACGGAGAGCTGTTAGCATCTGTTACTTCACGCTCAATGATCGCTTGCTTACCGACATTGCGCTCGATTTCCGCCAGCATATCGGCGATCGAGATTGCGCCAACCGAGCACGCGTTAACAGGACCCGTAAGCTCCTGATCCCGAAGCCAGAATAGGAATTGCGCTGCTTCATCCGAAGTGATCATCGACATGGCCGCCTGCGGAGCGGGCAGGCCGATCGGCTGACCTTGCGCGATTCGGTCGATGTGCAGTACAAGACGCTGGGTGTAATCGTCAGTTCCCATAACGATCGGAATCCGCATAGCGGCTACCGGGAAGGTTGCCTCTTGGAAGAATACCGCTTCCGCCAAGCGTTTGCCCTGACCGTAGCTGAAGTCGTGTCGGGTTCCGTATGCAACAGGGTAGTCATACGGATCGAAGGCGTCTTCGCTTAGAGAATCACCCCATGGGTATACGGATAAGGTCGATACCATAATATATCGCTTCGTTCTGCCAGCGAATGCGTTACAGGCGTGAACAGCGTCATCCGGCGCGAAACAGATGTTGTCGTAGACGACGTCCCATGTTGCTAACGCGGCTGCTGTCCGCATAGATTTATAGCTTTCACGGTCCAGCACGATGCGATTAACCTTATCGCCGAACGGATCGGCTTTTCTGCCTCGTGTCGCGATCGTAACCTGCTCGCCGGCATCGATCAGCTTCTGCACGAGTCGTTTGCCAAAGAACTGCGTACCGCCCAATACTAGTACGTTCCCCATGATCATCCTCCTCTATTGATTAGATCAGCAGCTATTTCAGCTTCATCGCTTATCTACATGTTATCTTCTTCCCATCTTCATTATTCTCCATCTATTAGAGTCTGACAGAAGATCGGTCTTCAGGTTGATTTATTTCTTCCTATATAAGGAATATAATTGGAGGAAATCCATGGAAATATACTTGCGCTTATTAACCTATGGATAATAGATATGAATAGAGGAGGCAGCAGTAAATGATCGAATTTCCGAAGCCGGATGTAGAGCAATTTTTTCAGACTTATCTTATTCGTCAGTTTGGAGTAAATGCAGATGAGTCGAGGATCGTATTCAGCAGCAGCATGAACGGCAAGTTTAACCTGTGGGCCATGGATCTGAGCGGGGATACAACCTATCCATTCCCGTTGACATACAATGATCAGCTGTGCAATACGATCAAGCTGGATCCTGAAGGTCGTTATATATTGACAGCTTTCGATCGCGACGGCAATGAAAATTACCAGTTCCATGCGCTGCCTTGGAACGGCGGACAACCGCTGCCATTAATAGAAGCATCACCGGAAGACAAACATCAATATATACATATGTCTGAGGATCATAAGCGTATTTATTACGTTACTTCTAAGGATAATCCGAATTTCTTGAACGCGCGGGTCTATGATCTGGAGACGAAGGAAGATAAGCTGGTGCTGGAAGGCAAAGATGCATTGACGGAGCTTACTGCCGTGAGCGCGGACGAGAAGACGATCGTCTATTCGAAGATATACGCTAACACATACGGAGTCAGCTATGTTCGCCGTGAAGGGGAAGAGGATCAGTGCATAACGCCGTCGCCTGAAACGGTTCATTTGGCGAGTGAGGTTGTATTTGCTGAAGACAATCTATTGTTGTTTGCAACCGACTATGATTCTGAATTCGCGTATGTAGCACAGTACGATATCGCCAACCGCAGCTTTAAGCCGTTATGCCATATCGATCGAGAAAGCGTTAGTGCATTGCGTTGGCATAAGGAATCCCGCACCTTGTATATCGTCACGGATCCAGGCGTGGCCGATAAGCTGTATGCCTATTCGTTGGATAGCGGCGAGCTTAAGTCGATTCCGCTGCCATCCGATATCGTGGAGCAAATCCAAGTGACGCGCGCGGGCAACCTCTACCTGTTGATGCGGGGCGCCGTGAAGCCATATAACATCTACCGTTATGCGAATGACGAATGGAGCATGGTGACCAAGAATGTCATGGTCGGCTTAACGGAGGATGATATGGTTGCGCCGGAGGTGCTGACATACAAGTCGTTTGACGGTATGGAGATCGAGGCGATGCTGTATCGCGCGAAGGAAGCAACGGCCAACGGCTACACGGTATTCTGGCCGCATGGCGGACCGCAAGCTGCGGAGCGGAAGCAATTCCGGGCGATGTTCCAGTACATTATCGCTCAGGGATATAACATCTTCTGCCCGAACTTCCGAGGCAGTTCGGGCTATGGCAGCTCGTTCGTGAAGCTGGTCGAGCAGGACTGGGGAGAAGGTCCGCGTAAAGACTGCTTAGCGGGTATGAATTGGTTGTTCGAGCAAGGCATATCAAGTCGAGAGAAGCTGTTCGTTATGGGAGGCAGCTACGGCGGGTACATGACCCTGCTGCTTGCTGGTCGCAACCCGGAATATTTCCGCGCTGCGATCGACATCGTCGGCGTGAGCAACCTGTTCACGTTCTACAATTCGGTTCCTGAGCATTGGAAACCGATGATGGAGCTCTGGATTGGCAATCCTGAAACGGATCGCGAGCGCTTCATTAAAGATTCTCCGATCACCTATCTGGACGATATGGTCAATCCGATGCTGATCATTCAAGGTGCGAACGACCCTCGCGTCGTGAAGGAAGAGTCCGACCAGATCGTCGAGGCTCTGCGCGCGAAGGGCCGCGATATTGAATATCTAGTCTTCGACGATGAGGGCCACGGCATTACGAAGAAAGCGAACGAGAAGATCGCGTACCGCCGTATGGTCGAGTTCCTGGAACGCTGCAAGTAATTATATATTCATGCTGCCGCTCCTCCCTCTGCCAGGTATGGCCAAGGCGGGGGGCGGTTTTTCATTTGTCAGGGTACGGCAGAGGGGGTTGCCATCAGCGCATGCGGAGGGAGTTGCACGAAGCTGACAGAGCGGGTATAATGCAGCTACTTTCATCATGTCGGGGACAAACCCTGAACGGATAGCGGAGGTTTGAGCGTGAGAGATACGATTGGCAATGAGAGCAACGAAGGGCGGGCGCCTGGGGGGCTGATTGCAGCCCTGCAGGCGAAAGCGCCGCTGCCAGTGGACGAGGTGTGCCCGTCCGTGGCGGACGCCTTGGCGGCGAAGGGCGGAGCGGTGCTGGTCGCGGAGCCGGGAGCGGGCAAGACGACGCGCGTGCCGCTGACGCTGCTTGATGCGCCATGGCTGGCGGACCAGCGCATCGTGATGTTGGAGCCGCGGAGGCTGGCCGCTCGCGCGGCCGCGCAGGTGATGGCGGCAGCGCTCGGCGAGCGCGTAGGCGGGACGATCGGGTATCGCGTCCGCCAGGACACGAAGGTGAGCCGTGAGACTCGGATAGAAGTCGTCACGGAAGGGGTGTTGACTCGCATGCTGCAGGATGATCCGTCCTTGGAAGGAATCGGACTAGTTATATTCGATGAGTTCCACGAACGGAATCTGCATGCGGATCTAGGGTTGGCATTAGCGTTGGAAGCGCAAGCGGTGTTGCGCGAAGATCTGCGTTTGCTCGTCATGTCTGCGACGCTGGACGCGGAGCCTGTGGCTGAGCTTATGGGAGGCGTGCCGGTGATCACGAGTACGGGACGAACGTATCCCGTAGAGACCTATTACACGCCGAAGCTGGCCAGCGAACCGCTGGAAGCGGCGGTTGCGAAGCAGGTGATCGCTGCTCTCCAATCGGAGGACGGTGATCTCATGGTGTTCCTGCCGGGAGCAGGTGAGATCCGCCGCGTTGAGGGTGAGCTGCGCCGGCAAGAAGTGAAGCGGGATGCGAGCGGGCTTGAAGTGCGCGTGCTGCCGTTATACGGTCAGCTCGCTCAGGAAGCGCAGGACGCGGCGATCGCGCCAGGCCGCGAAGGCGAGCGCAAGGTCGTGCTCACGACCTCCATCGCCGAGACGAGCCTAACGGTGCAGGGTGTGCGCGTCATTATCGACAGCGGGCTTATGCGCGTGTCGCGCTTCTCGCCGCGGACGGGAATGACGCGGCTTGTGACGGAGCGCGTCACCCGCGACGCCGCAGATCAGCGGCGCGGCCGTGCGGGACGGCTCGGCCCCGGCGTCTGCTTCCGTCTCTGGTCAGAGACGGAGCACGGGAGCTTGGCGGAGCATCGCACGCCAGAGATTGCGGACGCCGATCTTGCGCCGCTCGCGCTGGAGCTTGCTGCATGGGGCGCGCAGGATGCGTCCCAGCTTAGCTGGCTGACGCCGCCGCCTGAAGCAGCGCTGGAGCAGGCACGCGCTCTGCTTCAGAAGCTTGATGCGCTCGACGGCGCGGGCAGCTTAACAGATCATGGCCGCCGCATGGCGCGGCTTGGGCTGCACCCGCGGCTCGCGCACATGCTGCTCGCGGCAGCTGAGCTCGGCATGAGCGAAGATGCTTGCAGCTTAGCGGCATTGCTGCAGGAGCGGGATCTATTCCGCAGCGGCGGTGTGGACGGCCGCTCTGAGCCGAGTCCAGATATTCGCGAACGACTTGAAGCTGTACGCCAGCATTCGAATGTCCTAGACATGCCACATATAGATCGCGGCACGTTCCATCGCGTTCAAGAGGAAACGCGCCGCTTAACACGAGTCATACAAGAAGCCTCATCCCTCGATCACATTGAGACGGGGGCGCCATCCTTGCTCACACCAGATGAAGAGCGGGCGGGGCTGCTGCTAGCAATGGCTTATCCCGATAGAATCGGTGAGCGTCGTACAGACGGCAGATACTTGCTTAGCAATGGACGCGGGGCTGCGTTTACGCCGCACGCAGGGCGTCATCCGGTCACATACTCGCCCTATATTGTAGCGACAGAGCTGGATGATCAGGGAACGGACAGCCGAATACGATTGGCTGCGCCCATCTCACTGTCTGTGCTTCGCAGCGCATTAGCGGGACAGATTCAGCAAGTAGAAGCAGTCGCGTGGGATCGCAGCGCGGAAGCGGTTCGCGCTCGCGAACAAGTGCGGCTCGGCGCGCTCGTGCTGCAGGAGCGGACATGCGCGAGCCCTGATCCTGACGCCGTGCTGACAGCACTGCTCGCAGGCATCGCCGCACATCCCGACGGCATCGGGATGCTGGCATGGACCAAATCCGCGCGCCAAATGCAAGCGCGGCTGCAGTTCATGCACGTCCACCGGCCAGAGGAATGGCCGGACGTCTCAGATGCGGCGCTCACCGCGACAGCGGATGAATGGCTCGCGCCGCATCTGTACGGCTTGCGGAGCAAGGCCGACCTGCAGAAGCTGCAGGTGGCCTCGCTCCTCGAGGGGCTGCTGCCATGGGCACAGCGGCAGCAGCTCGATGGCGATGCGCCATCGCATCTGGTCGTGCCGAGCGGATCGCGCATCGGCATCGACTACACCAACCCCGAACAGCCCGTGCTGGCTGTGCGCCTGCAGGAGCTGTTCGGGATGCGGGACACGCCGCGCATAGCGGGCGGGCGCGTCCCGCTGACGATACAACTGCTTTCACCTGCGCACCGACCGGTGCAGGTGACGCAGGACCTGGACAACTTCTGGCGTCATACTTACTTTGAAGTTAAGAAAGACCTCAAGGGCCGGTATCCGAAGCACTACTGGCCGGAAGATCCGACGGAGGCGGTGGCAACCCGCCGCGTACGTCCACCTGGAACGTCGAACTGACGTGTTGTACCTCTAAGCTCAGGTTCATAATCTCCAACCATATGCTATCCCTGATTCAGACCGTGCCATGCACTGCCTGAGTCATAGGGATAGCAATGAGATGGCAGCACATAGGGCTGCTCTTCCTCTGCCTCGATCGCGGCTTACAGTTAGCGATCTAGCCGAATAAATGTAAATATAAATGTAAATGAAAACCATTTGTTATTTTGCTCATTTGGGTGTAAGATAGGTTACATCAACAAAATGACCAGTGGGTCATTAACATATAAACTGGTGGTGTAACCTCATGACATTTTCGATAAGCACAGCACAACTCATGTCCATTCTTATGTCGCTGTTTATGGGAGTGACAGTAATTATACTTAGATTGAAAGCGACCAATAAGCCTACATCTGCAAAGAAGATTATTATGCCTCCAATCGGCATGGCGACCGGTTTTTCCATGTTTATTGTACCGGCGATGCGTATACCATGGAGCTATGCAATTGGTGCTTTTCTCTTTGGCGCTCTCTTATTTTCTTATCCTTTGATTCGGACATCGAAATTTGAGCGGATCGGTGAAGAAATTTATTTAAAGCGTTCCAATATGTTTATCATCGTTATTATCGGATTGCTGATCATTCGTCTCCTCATGCATGATGTAGTTGAACAGTATGTTAGCGTGTCTCAAAGCGCCGGTATATTCTTCATCCTAGCATTCGGGATGTTGCTGCCTTGGCGGATTGCCATGTATGCACAGTATCGCAAGCTAACTGAACGCACAGTAGCGTCATAATTAAGAGGTCCCTGCTTCTTCTAGAGAATGCAGGGACTTTGATTTTTTTAATATGTAAATGATTAGTATATGTAACTGATTTAAATATGTAAAAGATTAATATAAATACTTGATTAAATAGAACAATTGATATATCCCAAGAAGCAGGACTAACACGAGCAATACTAGCAAGGTGTGGCGAATCTTGTACAACCATACATACTTATAGGTGGCGGGGTCCTGCCACTTCTGCCCGCTGTGCTTCATATTCTGTATAGTAATAATAATCAACGGTAAAACGCCAATAAATATAAACAAAATAAGTACGAACTTTATATAAAGATCCATACCTGCATCGTTCAGAAATGAACGCATAACCTCGCCGACAGAGATGAAGAAGAGCAGTAGTAATATAATTGTTGATGTAAAGATATCTGTCCACTTCTTGCCTCGCTCCAGCCCTCTCCATAATACATAAGGAATTACACCAACTAGGATAATAGAAATACAAAGGAATATGATTGATATGAATGACATGATGAATTCCTCCCCGTACAGAATACGAGGTTAAGTTTAAACAAGTTGCGTCATATTCACAATATTAATTTTGATAAATAAACAACAAAGGATACCCCTTAACCAATAATGGTAAAGAAGTATCCTATATGTCTTGTAAAGTCTATGCCGTACCCCATTGAACACCGAGTTCCTTCAAGTACTGACGGTAAGCAATGCTCACTCGATCGCACTTTAAGGATAGCTCCACTTGGAGATCAAGCGGCAAATCCTCAGGCTTCTGATTCTCAACTACCGGCTTGTCCTGCGCAAAGATCATATCTTGAAACTTCACGGTATCCTGGTCGCTGTTTCCTGTTTCATAATTGAATGACATAATGCCGTAGGCTACTGAAGTTTCCGCATCGCGCGGCTGTATAGTCAGCAGAATGGACATCAGGTTGCCAGTCTCTTTATCACGCTTCGTAAAATGAACAGTCAATGGTCGATCAATTGCATAGGTGTAGTACACATTTTTTGCTTGTCCAGAGCCATCTGGATCAGGTTGAAATACTTCTATTTCTTCAGAATGAATGCCATTATCATCACGAATGACGCGGTAATCGCCGATCTCGGTATGATCAGACACCCCTAAATAACCTTCGTGCACGACAGCAAGATGACCGACATCGAGGAAATTCTCGATAATGCGCGGCGGTTTAGCAGCTACGACCTGAGGCCCCCACATGACATTATGGAAGCTGTCATCCTCATATTCCGGCAGCGGGAACATTGGTGTATGTTCACCACCTTCGAGATTCACCCAGATGAGGCCATACTGTTCTTTGCAGCCATAGACAGTTGCACGTGCTTTCGTAGGGATGGCTTGATTCGCATCGAGCTGCGGAATCTTCGTGCATGCCCCCGATGGCTCGTATTCCCATGCGTGATAAGGGCATACAAGCTGTCCATTCTTTACACAGCCAAGCGATAAAGCTGCTCCGCGGTGCACGCACAAATCTTTAAAAGCATGCACGCCTTCCTCTGTGCGGAACAAGACCACGCGTTCACCCATTATATAAACTTGCTTTGGTTGATCAGTCAATTCTGTAGTCAGACAAGCAACAATCCATTCTTGACGCAATACGGAGTCGTTAATAACCATGAGCTGTGCAGTCTCCTTTTTCAATATAGCAATGTAAGTTCTTAGGAATGATAGAAAACTCATTTTTCGTTCATTTAACATTAACAAGGCTAATTTTAGGAAATAAATCCGTGATAGTCAAGGCTAAATACGAACATTAAAATGAAATAATTTTGAATTATTCGTGAAATGGGGTGTACAAATCTGGTGCTGCTCACTATAATCGAGTGTGAGATGTATCACAGTGAGAGATGAACAGGGGAGGAACTTCACACCAATGGAACATTCACCTAAGTCCAACGGTCTTGTAGTCGGTGTTAATGAGAAGATTAGCGTAGGTAAGGCGTTTTTGCTTGGACTGCAGCATGTTTTGGCAATGGACTTGTATATTGCACCTATTATTATTGCGGGTATTTTGTCCCTGAGTATTGAGGACACGTCCTTCTTTATTCAAATGTGCTTCCTAGGTACCGGACTGGCAACCCTGATTCAAACAGGCTTTGGCTTGCGTTTGCCCGTTGTACAAGGACCATCGTATGTTCCTATAGGCGCGATCGGCGCGATTGGTGGCAAGCTTGGTCTTGGCGCGATGACAGGTGCGCTTCTTCCAGGAGCTTTATTGATTGCATTGCTTGGTGTTCCTCTGAAAATATTCGCAAAGGCAGTTCGTCGATTCATCCCGCCGTTAGTTGGCGGAACTGTTATTATGATCGTGGGCATTTCACTTATGCCAGTTGGTATGGGCAACATATACCGCTCTGAAGGAGATCTCTGGACGAATGTGATGATAGCGGCTGTTTCTGCGGGTGTGCTGATCCTCTGTATGCTGCTCGGCAGCAAAGGTGGTCGTCTCGGCACGATGTCGCGCCTCATCTCCGTATTAGTAGCGATTGTTGTTGGTACAGCAGTAGCTTCTTACTTCGGCACAGTAGATTTTTCGCCAGTGGCAGCTGCGCCTTTCTTTTCACTGCCATCATTTTTCCCGTTTGGAGCGCCTGTGTTTGACTGGGGTGCCATCCTGACGATGGTGTTTATATACTTTATTATCCTGATTGAAACAACCGGTACTTGGTTCGTTGTATCATCCGTAACAGGCGAGGAATTATCAGATGATCGTCTGAATCGCGCGGCTATGGGTGAAGGATTGGGATGCTTCGTGGGGGCATTGTTTGGCGGTACCCCAATGACCGGCTACTCCTCTAATGCGGGCTTAGTTGCCATCACAGGCGTAGGCAGTCGCATGGCGATTATGGCGGGCGGTGTTCTGTTAGTATTGCTCGGTCTGTTTCCCAAGCTCTCTACAGCAATAACTTGTATTCCAGAGCCAGTCATTAACGGTATCTTCGGTGTCGTGTGCGTGGCCATCTTTATTAACGGCATGAAGGTCATACAGCTCGTACAGCTGAACGAGCGCGCCATGATGATTATCGGCGTTCCTATTCTGCTAACAATGGCAGTTACAGTATTGCCGGCGGATGCATTGAAGAGTGTACCGTCTTTCGTATCTTACTTGCTATCCTCAGGTATCACGATCGGCGCATTATCTGCACTGCTTCTGAATCTGATCATCCCAGATAGATCAGCTGCAAATGCTAAGGCTAAGGCCAACGCCGAACAACTATCAGCGTAAACTAGATTGGGGCGTCTCCGTTAGTCATACTGACTGTGGAGCGCCCTTTTTGTATCCATCATCTTGCTGCCATCGTCAATACCTGTATAAGTCCGCGCGCCATCTGCCCCCAGAGTCCCTCTGAGTACTATCCCCAATGATCAGGAAGAAGTGATCGATCCCCTTGAAGAGCAGCAATCAAGCATCAAATAAAATATCCCCGCTGAAGTCCGCGCATCATCAGTCCCCGAGTCCCTCTGAGTACTATCCCCAATGGTCAGGTGTAGCGATGTTTAATATGGTTAGAACCGCATATGTATAACGGAAGTCGTATGTTGTCACTTTCCTTTGCAATTATAAGCTTATTTGTGTTGTTTACATTAACCAGGCCTATTGTCCGAATCTAGATATTATGAGAAGGAGAAACTCAACCTGAGCGAGAGGGAGAATAGCGAGACGGGCGACGGTGGAGAAGGGAGGAACAGCAGCGCGTTGTGGCACATTTTCGTCAAGCTGCTGTTCATCATTAGCATATTAAAAATTTACTAATAACTACTTAAATGTCATGAATGTATGTTATTTGAACCTACGCAAGCCACGATTCTCATGGTGAATAAGTTGTGGTTATTGCTGCTCAGTCCATTTCATAAGCTGACGATCGCTTGGCAGCAGGAGTGAGAGGAAACCGAATATAGGGATGAAGCCGCATATCAGCATTACTTGTTGAATGCCGACAGCTTCAATCCAGTTTCCTAGCAGGAGACTACCTAGGCCGCCCATACCGAATGCGAGGCCTGTTATAAGGCCTGAAACGGTGCCGATACTGCCAGGGTGCAGCAGTTGAGCGTAGATGACGCTGGTGGAGAAGCTTGAGAGCAATATGAAGCCGGTCAGCACAAGGACGATGCCAGCCCAGAACAGCGGCAGATGCGGCAGTATGAGCGCAAGCGGTATGACACCCAGCATGGAGGCGGCCATTAGATTGCGTCTTCCAAAGCGATCGGCGAGCGGGCCGCCGAATAATGTGCCTGCCGCACCAGCGCCAAGGAATAAGAATACGTATATCTGCGCTTGGTCAATGGACAAGCTGTAGTGTTCAATCAAGTAGAAAGCATAGTACGTACCAATTGCTGATACATACCAGGAGCGGAAGGTTACAAGCGCTACGAGAGTGATCGTCGCCCACATTACACGCTTACGTTGAGCGGGATCTATGACACCGCGCGGTATTCGCTTTGCAAAGGTATAGCCGCTCTTCATCATCCCGCCGTACCATTTGGCCACGAAGGATTGTACGATAAATCCGATCGCAGCTATAATCGTAAAGCCTAATGCTCCGATCTGTCCAAACGGAATGAAGATCCACTTCGTCATTAATGGAGCGAGCGCTTGACCGGCGTTTCCTCCGACCTGGAAGATGGACTGCGCCAAGCCTTTGCGGTTGCCAGCAGCCATATGAGCTACGCGCATACCTTCTGGGTGAAAGGCCGCAGAGCCTAGCCCGACAAATATAACCGCGACCAGCACCATAGTATATGACGGTGCAAAGGCCAACAGCATCATTCCTGTGAAGGTAAAGGCCATACCGATTGGCAGAAGCGCGGGAGTCGGTCTCCGGTCCGAGAACATTCCGACTACAGGCTGCATAATGGAAGAAGTAAAATTGATGGCAAACGATATCCAGCCGATTTGGACGTAGCTTAAATGCATGGAATCCTTCAATATCGGGAAGATAGCGGGAATGACCGACTGTGATGTGTCATTGAATAAATGCATAAAGCTGATGGCTATCAATATCTTATAAATAGTTGAAGTGCCAGGTGATGCTTGAATCAACGGATTGTCTGTCTTTGATGATAAAGCGGCAGACGATTGGGACATGCGGTTTCTCCTTTCCAATTCATGTTGACTGACTTCAAGTGTCATCTAGATATTGGAAGTTACATTACTCCGCAATTTCATTTTCAGCAATATGGAAAAAGGCCCAAAATCCGTAATTAATCGGGTATTCCCGCTTACGGACTGGGCCTTAGACAATTATATCGGCTATTTCACGTTCAAATTAAAATAGGAGATGAGCAATCCCTACAATAATCGGTAATGTAATGATGGTGCGAAGAATAAAGATGATGATTAGGTCAAGAATCTTGACCGGAATCTTCGAGCCTAGCAGCAAGCCGCCTACTTCTGACATGTAGATGAGCTGCGTTACGGACAATGCAGCCACGATAAAACGAGTCATCTCGCTCTGGATATCTGCTGCAAGCACAGTTGGCAGGAACATGTCGGCGAAGCCGACCATGATCGTCTGAGAAGCAGCAGCGGCCTCTGGCACTCGCATCCATTCAAGAACTATCTCAAATGGCTTGCCAAGCCATTCAAACACCGGCGTATACGTAGCAATCGCGATCGCCATAGTACCAATCGCCATGACGACTGGAATGACTCCGATCCAGAGGTCAAGAATGTTCTTGCTGCTGCTCTTAAGGAAAGCAGCAGGACCTTCATGGCTCTTCGCCTTGCGCGTCGCTAGCTCAAGACCGTACCGCCACGGCTTCCAGCCCGCAGGGACAAGCTCCTCTTGTCTAGGAACAACGCCTTCCTCATACGTATCGGGCTTTCGCGATAGCGGCGGTATGCGCGGCATAATGATCGCCGCGATCATGCCTGCGAACGTTACAGTAGCATAGAAGGGCAGGAACATATGCCCTAGCTTTACGTTCGACAGCACAATAAAACAAAATGTAATCGACACGGCTGTAAAGGTCGTGCCGATAACAGCTGCTTCGCGCTTTGTATAGTAGCCAGCTTCGTACTGCTTGCTGGTCATCATGACTCCGATCGTACCGTCTCCGAGCCATGATGCCATGCAGTTAATGGATGAGCGGCCTGGAAGGGTGAACAGCGGCCGCATAATCTTCGTCATTAGCATGCCGACGAATTCCAGCAAGCCGAAGTCAACGAGCAGCGGCAGCAGCAATCCTGCCAGCATGAATACGACGACTAATCCAGGGATCAGGCTGTTCAGCAGCATTCCCCCAGTATCAGCTGATGTGATCCACTCTGGACCAATTCCCCAGTACGTGCATATGACGAACAGCAGACCTGCTGTTCGTACGATAAACCAGAAGTTTGAAATATCGAACAACGCTCGCCACAGGTGGAACTTCATCAATCTTTGCGGGCGGAATAATTTATGGATCACAACACCGATCCATGCAATTCCTGTTAACAATACAGCCCCCGGAACAAGCCAACCACCTAGCAAATGCTGAACATATTTAGAAAGAAACGCAATCGGAACAGTTACTTCTCCGTTCCACGGTATCGGAACTACGAAGAGGACCATACCGATCAGCGAAGGTATAAGAAAGGAAAGCAGCGAACTGATCGTAAGTCGCGGCGATAAGGACGAGTCGTTCTTGGACGTCATGAATCTAATCTCCTTATGCTCAAAAAAGTATATTTATACAACATGCACAACTTTATACGATTATGAGCAAAAAACCAACCCTGCAAACGTAGGTAGTTAGTGGAAAATAGGGTGGTAAATAGAAAATGCATGAACTTGTCCGACACAAACGATATTTGACATTATTGCTCGGGAAATG
Source organism: Paenibacillus sp. EB106-04-04-XG159 (assembly GCF_058791835.1). Classification (NCBI taxonomy): domain Bacteria; kingdom Bacillati; phylum Bacillota; class Bacilli; order Caryophanales; family Paenibacillaceae; genus Paenibacillus; species Paenibacillus sp. EB106-04-04-XG159. The sequence goes on from NZ_JBYTDY010000001.1 coordinate 273,252, forward strand.
ACAATGAAATCAGCCTTTGCAGCCAAATAAAGATAGGAATCTCCTGCGTTTTCCATTAGCATTGGAATATATACGCAAAACGATAGGGAGAAGGAATAATATGTCTACACTAGAACTGCAGCAAGTAAGTAAAATGACGGGAAATAGCACTTTGCTGCCTTTGATTGAACTAAAGGTTGATGCAGGACAATGTGTGGTCATTCAGTGCAATCATGAGCTTGGTCATCGTTTGATTGAAGCTATTATTGGAATTATCCCTATATCGACGGGACAAATCTTGTTCGAAGGTCAGCAGCTGACTAAAGAAAGCTTCGATGTAATGAAAAAGCAGATCGGTATTCAAATGTTGACGGATAATGCCTATGAACGATTAACGGTGCTGCAGTATATCACGTTTTTTACCCAATTGTATGAATCTAAGGCAGACGTCATTGACATCGTAGGCAAGATCGGATTAACCGATCGACAACATACAAAAGTATCTAAGCTTAGCTACTCAGAGGTGCGACGGTTGATGATTGGGAGAGCAATCGTTCATCATCCTAAGCTGCTTATATTAGAAGAGCCTGAGCAAAATGTAGATATTGAAACGAGCTACATCATTCGCACGCTGCTGCAAACGTTAAAAGATGAAGGCATGTCGATTCTAGTGACCACGACTGTGCTTGAACAGGCTCTAACACTGACTAATGAAGTATATCTATACGGCTTGAACGGCCTGAAGAAGGTGGATACAGCGGAAGAGGAGCAGGAGAGGGTATCAGCTGTTGAGCCTAGTGTGCCAACTGAAGAATCAGCTGTTGATTCAAGTCCACACGAGGAAGCTGCGACATCCGCACCGCAGGCTGTCCAGGCTCAGGAGATCTTGCGGCCAGTGCGAATGGAGAAGATACCTGCGAAAGTAAGCGACAAGATCATCTTGTTCGATCCAACCGAGATTGATTACATCGAAAGCCAAGAGGGTATCTCTAACCTGCATGTCCATCAAAGTACATATCCGTGTACGTTAACATTAAATGAACTCGAAGTAAAATTAAAAGCATTTGGCTTCTTTCGCTGCCATCGCTCCTATCTGGTGAACCTGCAGAAGGTGCGGGAAGTTATCACGTGGACTCGTAACAGCTTCAGCCTCATCTTAGATGATGCGAAGAAGAGTACAATCCCTCTTTCAAAGGGCAAGTACGATGAATTAAAGCAAATATTAGGCTTCTAAGATGCATCATTCAGCGTGAAATCTGCAGTGTTCACCCCTTATATTGCTCTTCTCATCCCTGATTTAATGCGGGTTTCCCACGATATCCGTAACATGGGGATTGTAAGGCGAGATGAGATCGGAAGGGACGATGAAGATGGAATGCATTATCGAAGTCAACCAATTAGTGAAGAAGTTTGATAGTAAAACGGCGCTTCAACAGATTGATTTTAACATTCATAAAGGTGAAATATTCGGATTTCTCGGTCCAAGCGGTTCCGGTAAGACAACAACAGTAAAGATTCTTACATCGCAATTGCAGCCGACATTTGGCAAGGTTCGTGTATTCGGACAGGAGATCGGACGCAAGAACGATTCCAATCATATGAAGAGAATCGGCATATTGACGGACAACAGCACACTGTATGAACGACTCAGTATATATAAGAACCTGGAGCTGTTCTGCAAGCTATATGATGTAGATGTACGACGAATTGCGGAAGTGTTAGAAGAGGTTAACCTGGCAAATGAAAGCAAGACAATCGTGAAGAAGCTGTCTAAAGGAATGAAGCAGCGAGTGACATTAGCAAGAGCTGTTCTGCATAAACCGGAGCTGCTGTTTCTGGATGAACCGACTTCTGCGCTGGATCCAGTGAATGCACTGCATATTCACGAAGGCCTGCGCAAGCTGAATCGGGAGGGAACGACGATCTTCCTAACGACGCACAATATGCAGGAGGCGGAAAGCCTCTGTGATCGCGTGGCGTTCATTCATGATGGGGTCATTCAGGCAATGGATACGCCGGAGCAACTGCGACTGCTGCATGCCGATTCCTCGATTACAGTGAATGTTAAGGATGAGGGTAAGCTGGTTCTGGAGCAGAACGAAGAGAGCGCTGCGCGCGTAGCGAATTGGATGAAGTCAGGACGATTGTTGTCTATACATTCGAATGAACCGACTTTGGGAGATATATTCGTGCAAATGACAGGGAGGAATCTGGTATGACATTTTCAATGAAGAGATTTCAAGCGATTGTGAATAAAGAATGGAAGGACGCGCTTAAGAACCCGCAGCTGCTCCTTATGGTTGTAATGCCGATCATGTTCTCCGTGCTGTTCAGCAAGATGGGAAGCGATAGAGCAGAGCTGATCAGTTTTCCGCTGATGCTCGCTCTCTCAATGACAGGGGCGTTTGTTCAAGCCATGACAATCGCAGAAGAGAAAGAGAAGCACACCCTGCGTGTACTTATGCTTTCACCAGCCAAGACTTCGGAAATTCTAATGGGTAAGAGCGTATTAACGGTTGTAATGACGGTGTTTGTTGCCGCAGTATCGATCATAGTTGCAGATATGCCTTTGAATAATCTACCGGCTATCGCTTTATTATTCACCTTGTCACTAGTCATGTTTATTAGTCTCGGAACCATTATCGGACTGTTGTCCCGCTCGGTACAGGAATCTTCTATTGTTGGGCTGCCAATACTCATCATCTTTCTAATGGGGCCCATGTACGCTCCGTTAATGGGTAATGATACATTGACAGCTATCGTTAAATACTTGCCGACAGAGCACTTTACGAGAGCGTTAGTTCAGCTTAGTGAAGGTGCTGGATTAGCCGACATAGGCGAAAGCTTGTTGGTTCATGCCGTCTGGATGGTTGGGTCATTGATTCTATGTGTGTTCGTGTACAGCCGTAAGAGATTCGATAAGTAACCAGAATTAGCAAGATTAATTATGAGAATGTAAATAATGTTCGGAAATTACGAATACTAAGGCAGTTAATGTTTTCTAAATCTAAACAATATAATAAAAATACGAACAATTAATTAATATGCCGTTGACATGTTCGTTGTTATATCCTACAATGAGGTTGTTGCGATCACTCGCAGCTAACTTAACATGGCTACTTAAATGTCTTGTTCGTATAACCCTGATGATATGGTTCAGGGGTCTCTACAAGGAACCGTAAATTCCTGACTACGACGGATGTGCTGTTTGGCACACCCGTATGTGGTCGGGATTTTTTGTGTTCTCGTATGCCGCGAATTACAAGGGGTTGTGCTTGATTACATGAAATATAACTACGTTGTTCATCAAGGAGGAACTCATGAGTAAATATGATGTAATTGTTGTAGGAGCAGGTCCAGCTGGTATTTTCACGTGTTATGAATTGTCCTTGAAGGCTCCGCATCTGCGCGTCGCGCTAATTGATAAGGGGCATGATATATATCGCCGCAATTGTCCAATCTTGGAGGAGAAGATTACGAAGTGTCCGCCTGCGGCAGGACGCAAAGAGTTTGCGGGCTGTATTCCCGCTTGCTCGATCACGAATGGTTTCGGCGGCGCTGGTGCCTACAGCGACGGCAAGTTTAACATTACGACTGAATTCGGCGGATGGTTGACGGATTACTTGGCGCCAAGCCGCGTGTTGGAGCTGATTCGCTATGTGGACAGCATCAACCTGGAGCATGGGGCTACGAAGGATATTACCGATCCGACGACTGAGGTCGTTAGACGAATTGAGCAGCAGGGCTATGCGGCTGGATTAAAACTGCTTCGAGCACAAGTGCGTCATTTGGGAACGGAGCAGAATCTAGAGATCATGAAATCGATCTATGAATATCTGCGTCCACGTATCGATATGATCTATAAAGCGGAAGTGGCTGACATTATCACAGTGAAGGAAGATGGCCGCCACGTCGTGAAAGGGATCGAGCTGAAGAAGGGCGAGACCTACGAAGCGGATTATGTCGTGATCGTGCCTGGTCGTGACGGTTCCGCTTGGATGACGGATATCCTCAAGAAACGTCGTCTGAAGATGTCCAACAACCAAGTGGATATCGGTGTCCGCGTCGAAACGTCCGATGTCGTGATGCGCGAGATTAACGAGAACTTATATGAAGGTAAATTCGTGTTTAACACTTCGGTAGGCACGCAGGTCCGTACCTTCTGCAGCAATCCATCAGGTCATGTGGTGGTCGAGAATCACAGCGGCATTATGTGCGCGAACGGGCACTCTTACAAGGATCCAGCGCTAGGTTCTGCCAATACCAACTTTGCGCTGCTTGTCTCGCATAAGTTTACAGAGCCATTCGATAAGCCGAACGAATACGCTCGCGAGATCTGCCAACGTGCGAATGATCTATCCTCCGGCGGTATCATCGTACAGAAATACGGCGATATTCTGCGCGGCCGCCGCTCGACGGATAACCGAATTCGCGAGGGCTTCCTGGAGCCGACTCTGCGCGAAGCGGTACCAGGCGATCTAGGGCTCGTGCTTCCTTATAACACGATGAAGAGCTTGATTGAAATGATGGATGCGCTGGATAAAGTTACGCCAGGCATTGCATCAGAGCATACGCTCTTCTACGGTGTGGAAGCGAAGTTCTATTCGGCCCGTCCGAAGCTCGAAGAAACGCTGGAGTCGGAGATCAAGGGCTTATACTGCGGCGGGGACGGCGCTGGTATCACACGCGGTCTGGCTCAAGCCGGCGCTGCGGGTGTTCACATCGCACGGAGCATTGTAGCTAAGCTCTAAACAACTAATAAAGCGGAATGGGCAACATTGAGCTCATTCCGCTTTTTATATGACCATATTAGCAATTATACGTATTCCGCAGGAGTGAATATAGGGGAATTGTATGTGATAAAGTGCACATTAACTGAGCAGATGGTTCGTTACAATAAGTCCGTATATATTTGATAGTTTTCGTTGCTGCTGATGGGTTGTATGGACGAATTGGCAACAGTCAAATAGCGTATGAACTAGGGGGTATGAAGATGGCGGGCTACTTAAAACCGCAAGAGATTAAAGAAGCAACGATCGAAACAGGGGTCGTAAAGGCGCGGAATTCACTATTGACGATGAGTATACTCGGTTTCTTGGCCGGTGCTTTCATAGCTTTAGGTTACTTGCTTTATATCCGGGTAACGGCTGATGCGCCTGCCGAGTGGGGAAGCATTACGACTTTCATAGGGGCAGCACTCTTTCCCGTCGGATTGATCCTTGTCTTGCTGGGCGGCGGAGAACTACTGACTGGTAACATGATGGCAGTACCGCTCGCGCGAATGAAGGGACGTATTTCCACTTGGGAAATGGCTCGCAACCTGATCGTGGTTACATTAACGAACTTCTTGGGCGCGATCTTTGTAGCTTACTTTTTCGGACATATCGTAGGCTTGACAGCTAGCGGGGTCTATTTGGATAAAACGGTTGCTGTCGCGGGTCATAAGCTGCATGATTCCTTCTTGCAGGCATTTGTATCTGGTATCGGCTGTAACTGGCTCGTAGCGTTGGCGGTTTGGCTGAGCTACGGAGCAAAGAGCTTTAGCGGCAAGATTCTAGCTATCTGGTTCCCGACGATGACCTTCGTCGCGATCGGATTCCAGCACGTTGTAGCTAACATGTTTGTTATTCCAGCAGCGATCTTTGAAGGCCATTATAGCTGGGGTGAGTATTTGACGAACTTTGTGCCGGTATGGCTCGGTAATTTGGTCGGAGGTGCTCTCTTCGTAGCGGCGGCTTATTTCATTGCCTACAACAAGAAGAATCAAGACGAAGCGGTGCAGTCGGCTGTTAAGCAGCAGGCGGTTGCGGAGACTTCGAAGAAAGCGAAATCTGCAGTATCCTAAATGGACTCATATAAGAGGCGCTTGCTGATGCAAGCGCCTTTTTTGAGCGTGTTTGAACATATTCAAGACGGACAGTGCTTCTCGCATGCGATGCTTAAACGCAAGCAGAGAGGAACTGTCCGTTATTGGTTAATACACTATTTATTTATCCAAGGTCGCAATCGTGTACGCGTCATTCGTCAGCTCGAATATTTTGCTTATGCCAGACGACATATACACTTTCTGATCCTTTGTAATAAAGATGGCTTCGGCATCCGTCCTGGACTCAATAAATTCTAAGCCTTTCTCAATTCCGAGCGAGAAGATGGCTGTTGATAAAGCATCGGCATCCGTGGATTTATCCGTTACGATCGTGACGCTGTTAAGATTGTTATCGACCGGATAACCGGTCTTACGGTCAAGAATATGGTGATAATACTTTCCATTCTCTACAAAATATCGTTCATAAACGCCTGAAGTTACAATCGTTTTATCCTTCACTTTCATCTTCCCGATCGGGTTGCCGCGCACTTCATTTGGATCCTGAACCCCAATCGTCCAGTCTAGTCCGCCCGGCTTCTCACCAACTGCATATACATTGCCGCCCAAGTCAACGAGGGCGCTGTTATATCCAGCCTCTCGAATATAGTTGGCAATGACATCAGCCGCGTAACCTTTTGCGATTCCGCCCAAGTCCATCACCATGCCCGGCTTCTCCAGCGTCACCGTCTGGTTGGCCTCATCAAGCTGAACCATCTCGTATCCAACCAGCGGCAGATCCGCATCAATCTCCTCCTGCGAAGGAACGCGCGCATCCTCATGACCAATGTTCCAAGAGTTGACCAATGGTCCCACTGTAGGATCGAATGCGCCATTTGTTTGCTGTGCATAATCGATTGCTTTACTGATGACCTCGAATGTATCCTCAGACACTTTATAAGGTCCCTTGCCCGCATGTGCATTGAGCTTGTACAGCTCGCTCGATTCGTTCGTTCGGCTCATCTTGTTCTCAATATTGACCAACAGGTCGTTAATATTCTTAAAGTCCTTATCTGTTGCGCGCTTATCATAAATTTTCACAGTTACAATTGTATCGAATATATAATAAGTCTCTTGTTTAATCTCATTGGCTGCGGTCGTTTCCGATTGATTCGGAGGTTGCTCCTGCTGCTGGTCTTTCTGTGATTTTGTGCAACCGCTGAATAATAGAGCTGTCGATAATGCCACAATAAGGACAGGCAGTACATATCGGAAAGGTTTCTTGCTATGCTGCATGGTTAATTCCTCCGCATTTAAAAGTCAATCTAGATATAGGATGTGTACAAGCATTTTATTATATCAGGGCAATGAAAAATTGGAAAGGAAGCATATCACTAGCACCGCGCAAGCCAACTTGATATACTGAATAATTCAGTATATGTTCACGATTGTACCCGAGCTGCTACATTGAACCTTCGTTCACTAAGTTGTATAATAGCATAGAACTAGATATTTAAAATTATATTTGTTTTCAGGGAGTTATTGCGAATGAAACGTGGAGATATGATCTTGATCGGCATCGTTATAGTTGCAGCCTTGGCCTTTATTGTTCCGAAGTGGCTGTTTCAAGACACAAGTGAAAATTTGCACAATGGTAATATGTACGCAGATATTACTGTAGATGGTAAGCCGTATAAACAAGTCGAATTAACTGAGGAAGAGCAGATCGTCGAGGTTAAGACGGATCATGGCACCAATATACTGAAGGTGCACAATAATGGAATTGAGATGATCGACGCAGATTGCCCGGACAAAGTATGTTTAGGCTTTGGCTTTGTTACACATAAGGGTGATACCATCGTATGTCTGCCGCACCGGGTTCTAGTTGAACTGAAGAGCGAAGCAGGCGGGGAGAGTGACACGGATGCCGTCGCCAAGTAGCTACAGCGACACGACGATAAAGCTGAGAAAGGCAGTGATCATTGCCATTTTTAGTGCGGTTGCAGTCGTATTGGGCATCCTGGAGTCGATGTTTCCGACACAATTGCTGTTACCTGTTCCAGGCGCTAAGCTTGGACTCGCTAATATTATGGTATTGACCTGTCTCTATTTTTTAAATGGGCGCGATGCCTTTGCATTAGTTGTACTTAAGACATTGCTGATGACCTTGATATTGGGTACATTCTCGGCGTTTCTATTTAGCTTCTTAGGCTCAATGTTCAGCTTTATAGTGATGTATGGATTGCTTAAGATTGGGCGAGGGAAGATCAGTTTAATTGGAATCAGCGTAGTTGGCGGCGTTGCGCATAACGTTGGGCAATTGACAGCGGCAGTTATTATATTTCATTCATCCAAGATCTTTTTATATTTGCCTCCGCTTATGCTTTTAGGCGTCGTGACAGGTATATTCGTTGGTCTCGCTGCTAAATATGTAACGACTTCTTTGTCCAAACTATCGTTATTCGAGTCATTCGTACCTGAATCTCAATAGTCGTCTTAGACCTTATTATATGGCGTCATGTCCGAAGTGGCATGATGCCTTCATCATGTTCATAAGCAGTGCTCTATGGTTCTGCGATGGAATGAAAGGCAGGGAAACGCATGATTCAATTGGAACGTGTGAGCTTCCGTTATCCGAAGCGAGATGTGTTATTTCAAGATTTGTCGCTGCATATACCGCGCGGGCAATGGGTTTCGATCGTAGGGCCGAATGGGTCTGGAAAGTCCACACTCATAAAGCTAATTAATGGGTTACTCGTCCCCGAAGAGGGCACGATAACAGTAGCCGATATGGTGCTCAGCCGTGATACCATTGAGCAGGTTCGAAGTCGGGTCGGTTATTTATTTCAGAACCCGGATAACCAGTTTATTGCTACAACTGTACGTGATGATATGGCGTATGGAATGGAAAATAGATGCGTGCCGCGCGAACAGATGGAAGAGCGAATTGATCAGGTGGCGAGCGAGCTTGGATTAAACGAGTGGTTGAACCGACATCCAGCTTCGCTCTCAGGCGGTCAGAAGCAGCGCGTTGCGATTGCCGGTCTACTTGTGCTGAACCCAGATATTATGATCTGGGATGAGGCGACATCGATGCTGGATGAGCGTGCTAAGCGCGACATGATTGCCAAGCTGAAGGAGCTCCATCGGGACTTAGGCATGACGATCATATCCGTAACGCACGATGCGGAAGAGATTCTAGAATCGGAGCGCGTAGTCGTCTTGAAGGATGGCGCGATTGCTGCGGATATGCTGCCGCTGGAGCTGTTTGAACGCAAGCAGCTGGCAGAGGAATGCAAGCTGCGGCCTCCATTTACGCTGGCCCTATCGCTTGAGATGCGATCTAGAGGTATAGACATCGAGATGTACCAAGATGAGGGAGAGTTGGTGAAGGCGCTATGGCCATCGTGTACGGACAGAATGTAAGCTATCAATATCCGCAGCAAGGCGTCGGCCAGACGAGTGCGCTGAACCATGTGGACCTCCAGATCGAAGAGGGATTGTTCACGGCTGTCCTAGGTGCGACCGGTTCAGGGAAATCGACCTTGATGCAGCATTTTAACGGGATATATCAGCCTACTGAGGGACGGCTACAGGTATTCGACGTTGTCTTTAACGGCGGACAGAGAGTTAAAGGATTAAAGCCTTTGCGGAGTCGCGTAGGGCTGGTGTTCCAGTTCCCGGAACAGCAGCTGTTTGAAGAGACGCTGGAGAAGGATCTTATGTTTGGACCGCTTCAGTTCGGTATGAGTAAAGAAGCGGCGCGCGATGCAGCATTGGAAGCCCTGCGAGAAGTAGGCTTGTCGGAGGAGCTGTTAAGCCGCAGTCCGTTTGCATTGAGCGGAGGCCAGATGCGCAAGGCGGCGATTGCGACAGTGCTCGCTTCGAACCCGGAGATGCTCGTGCTGGACGAGCCGACAGCTACGCTTGATCCAGTGAGCCGCAGCGAGCTTATTCAGCTGTTGAAGCGGCTGTGCATAGATCACGGCAAGACGATCGTTATGGTGACACATCGACTAGATGAGGTCCTAGAGTATGCAGACCGCTTTATTTTGATGAAGCAGGGTACAGTCAGCTTCCAAGGCACGCGTGAAGAACTATTTGCGCAGGCAGAGATGCTTAGCGATGCTGACATTGAACTGCCTTCTACGTTAAAACTGGCACGGCAGATTCAGGCGCTTACAGGCACATCGATTACAGAGCTGCCTTGCAGTGTCGATACATGGGTTGAATGGTTCATGCAGAGGATGAACAGTTCCAATTCCAAGACTGGTGATAGGAAGGAGGGGTAGCTTGATGCAGATGCAATCCAGAATGATCATGGGTCGGTACGTGGCGGCTGAGTCATGGGTTCATCGGCTCGATCCAAGAGCCAAATTAATAAGTATGCTCCTCTTTCTTATTGCTGTTATATTGGCAAACAGCGCTGTGGAATTGACGATCATTTCCGCAATTGCTATCGCAATCTTAGCAACGTCTCGTATTCCATTGAAGCGATATTGGAGAGCGTCCAGGCCGCTCTGGCCGCTTATGCTATTCATGTTCTTATTCTACGTATTCTTTGAAGGCGGCGGTCAAGCATGGCTAAGCATTGGTGCCTTCCAATTATTTACTCAAGGCATAATTCTCGGTGTGTACGCGGTATGGCGCATGCTGCTATTGGTCTCCTTTACGTCCATTCTTACGTTTACCACAACACCAGTGGAATTAAACCTTGGACTTGAATTTGTACTGGCTCCGCTTCGATTTTTTGGCGTGTCCTCTCAGCAATGGACGATGATGATATCCGTAGCCCTGCGATTCATTCCGACCATATTTGAGGAGGCGGATAAGATCATGAAGGCACAAGCATCACGGGGTGCCGATTATGAGGATCTGACCTTTCGCGAGAAAGGCAAACTCCTTGTCACTTTGCTCGTACCTGTCATTGTAGGTTCATTTCGACGTGCAGAAGATCTCGTTATGGCTATGGAATCGCGCGGATATGTTCTAGATGCGAAACGTACCTCATTGCGCAAGCTGGAATGGAAAATGCCTGATAGTTTATTCGTTTCTTTATTTATTGTGATGATTATCACAGCGACAGTGCTGTAGCGATATTATTTTAATGAAATCTGCTTATGAAATCGCTTTAGATCGAACGATTTGTGAATTGCGTCACAATGGGGCTGTAATGGTGCTATAATAGCGATAGATTAATTTTTAGATAATTTACCCAGGTTGGTAAGGAGGAACGACTATGGCCAGATTTTTTAACGGTAAAGAAGTTGAACTGTTGGCTCCTGCCGGAACATTTGACATATTCAAAGAAGTAATTGATATGAATTGCGATGCAGTGTACTTCGGTGGACCTTCTCTAAATATGCGGATGATGCGCAAAGGATATAACTTGAGCTATGACGAGGTGCGCGAAGCTGTAAAGCATGCGCATGAACGCGGCAAACGTGCTTATGTTACCGTAAACAATCTGATGAATGATGATGATCTGGATGAAGCGAAGCGGTACCTCACCTTCTTAAATGAAGTTGGACCGGATGCCATCATCGCGCAGGATATGGCTGTATTTCCACTCATTCAAGAAATGAACTTAACGAACATTCCAGTCCATTCATCTGTCATGATGAATGTCCACAACTACGATATGATCGAAGCCCTGAAGAACATGGGAGTGACACGTGTTGTGGCATCCCGAGAAATGGACCTTCATACAGCTGAATTGCTTCAATCCAAGACTGGGATAGAATTCGAATATTTTGTTCATGGTGACATGTGCACAGTTCATGGCGGCAACTGCTTGATCAGTTCGATGCTCTTCGGCAACTCCGCTAACCGTGGTCGATGCATGAAGCCGTGCCGCTGGGATTATCGCGTTAAGAAGGATGGCCATATCTATCCTACCGAGTATCCGCTGGCTGCAAAGGATATGTATATGTACGAGCATATTCCAGAGCTGATCAAGTCCGGTATTACGTCCTTCAAGATTGAGGGTCGGATGCGCGAGGTCGATTTCCTTCGTTCTTTGGTCAACAGCTATGGCGACGCGATAGATCGTTATATTACGGACCCAATTGGTTATAACCGCAAGGAAGATGCGGATACGCTGTATGAGAATCGTAAGCGTGATTTCAGCACGGGGTATGCTTTCGGCAAGCCAGGTCTAGACTATATCAACCGCCGTTATGAAGGAACAGGCAAGTTCTACAGCACGGGCAAAGTATTCAGTACACCGACTGCGGAACGTGAAATAAAGGACGAGCGGATGGAGCAAGTTCGCGATACGTTTGCGAGCAGCAAGCGGACAGCGGCTAGAGCTTCTGCAACGCCTAAGATCAGCGTTCATGTTAATGACATTAAGCAAGCGCGCGCAGCACTGTCGGCAGGCGCAGATGTTATCTATCTGACAGGCGATGTATTCCAGCCAAGCAGACCATTCACACGTCAGGAGATCGAGCAACTGACAGCTGAGAAGGGCGCAGCACAGATCGTGCTGGGCATGCCGCGCATGATGACGGAGCTTCATATGGAGCAATACAGCCAACTCCTTAACGAAGGCGAGAAGCACAATTACTATGGTCTGGATGGCTTGCTCGTGACGAATATCGGTGCGATGCATAAGTTCCGTCATGTACCATTGCCAATGGTAGCGGAGTTCAATCTAAACGTATTCAACCACATGTCTGCCGAGCTGTACCGCAACCATTTCAATATGCAGCGGGTTCATGCTTCGCTTGAGCTTCCGTTGAATGACATGGTGAAGCTGTTGAACAGTGCGCCGGCACCAGTTGAAGTTATAGTACATGGATCGCCGATCGTCATGTATCTTGAGCTTGATCTATACGAAAACACAGCAGTTATGGATCCCATCGGACAAGAAGATAATAAATATGTTGATAATCAATATCTTGTACTTATGACGGACAAAGGCGAGAATCCAGTATATCGCGATTGGAGCAGCCGAAACCATTTGGCATTATCGAAAGAATTGTGCTATTTGCCTTTGTTAAAGGAACTGCATGAAGCAGGCGCTGATTATTTCCGCATCGAGGGCAAGACCTATACACCAGAACAGCTTGGACAGATCGTGAGCACGTATAAGAAAGCTGTATCCGATCTAACACAGTGCGAGCAGCTCTTCGAAGAGATGAACCCTGTGTATGCAGGCTACACGCTCGGTTCACTGCATTTCGGCAATGCGCTTAAATTAGAGTTGGTGGAAGCTTAGGCAGCTGCTGATACTCTCCTGTGGGGCGGCAGACCATGAGTCTGCCGTTTCTTGCGGTAAGACAAAGCTAGATAGAGGGTAAACTAAACTTTTGCAGGGGTGGATGAATGTGAGCAACGAACAGCAATCGTATATCGGACCAGAAGGAGTGCTGGCTAAGCGCAAACAGTATTTCTTTCCATGTACCCATCATTTTTATAAGAATCCGCCGCAGATTGTGCGCGGTAAGATGCAGCATCTGTACGATGAGCAGGGAAATGAGTATGTTGATTTCTTTGCTGGTGTTTCAGTCGTGGCGTGCGGCCATTGCAATGAGCAGATTACGGCTAAGACGATTGAGCAGCTGCAGACGCTTCAGCATACGACGACGATTTATTTGACACAGCCGATGGTTGATCTGGCTGAACGGCTCGCCAACGGGGTGCTTCCAGGCAATTTAAAACGCACCTTCTTCTGCAACAGCGGCTCAGAGGCCAATGAAGGCGCGATGCTTCTCGCGCGATTGCATACGAAGAAGCGCGACTTTATCGCGCTTGAATATGGGCTTCATGGCCGTACCTTCCTCACGATGGGAGTAACGGGCATTCCGATGTGGCGCGCGGATGATTACTTAGATCCGGGAGTTACTTTCATCCCTCGTCCATACGATCCAGAGTTGGACCTTGATACAGCAGCGCATCGATCTGTCGATGCTCTTCGCGAGGTTCTTGCTGAGAAGGGGGATACCATCGCGGCTATGATCGTCGAGCCGATCCAAGGCAATGGCGGCATGATTACACCGCCTGACTGGTATTTCCGTGAAGTGAAGACATTGCTGGAGCAGCATGGTGTGCTGTTGATTGCAGATGAGATTCAGACAGGCTTCGGTCGCACGGGTAAAATGTTCGCTATGGAACACTTCGACGTCGTGCCAGACATCATATCGATGGCCAAGGCGCTCGGCAATGGTGTGCCGGTTGCGGCATTCGCAACGACAGATGAGATTGCAGCGAGCTTCAATCGCGCGTCTGCCTCGACATTTGGCGGCAATCCGGTCTCAGCGGTAACCGCTATGGCTGTGCTCGACTATATCGAGCAGGAGCAGCTCATTGAACGCGCGGAACGAGTCGGTGGACGGTTGCTGAATGGGCTGTATGCCCTTCAAGCGAAGCATCCGTACATAACAGATGTGCGCGGCAAAAATCTAATGTGCGGTGCGGAGCTGAGCGGTATGGATGACCAAGCGAGCGCTGCCTTGACGGATGCTGTGTTGGAGAAGATGAAGGATCGCGGCTATATTATCGGCAAGAATGGAATCGGTCGCAATGTGCTAGCTTTCCAGCCTCCGATCATAATGCCTGCTCAGGATGTGGAATCGATGCTGATTGCGCTGGATGAAGTGCTGGCAGAATGCAAAGCAGAGGAGTTCTGATCACGTTATGGAGATGATTCATAAAGTTGTTCATAAGACTCGAATGTTCGGCGAGCTGGTTATGTTTTCGCATACGTTATTTTCACTTCCATTCGCGATCATTGCGATGGTGTGGGCGGCAGAGGGCATTCCTTCAGGCTATGTGCTGCTCTGGTCATTAATCGCGCTGGTTGCTGCGCGCAACGGTGCGAATGCATTTAATCGCCTCGTCGACCGTCAATTCGACGCCGCGAATCCGCGCACAGCTCATCGGCATATGCCGCGCAAGCTGCTGCAGGAGCGTGAAGTGGTCGCGTTCGTTATCATTAACTTTGCGATCTTCATTTTAGCGGCAGGCATGTTAAACACGCTCTGCCTCGTGCTATCGCCGGTGGCCATCGTGCTGATCTGCTCGTACTCGTATACGAAGCGCTTTACGTGGCTCTGCCACCTATATCTCGGCTTCACCATCGCCTCAGCTCCAATCGGCGCATGGTTCGCCGTTACAGGCGAGTTCGCTTTTACGCCATTTGTACTCGGCACTATCGTTATGTTGTGGATTGGCGGCTTCGATATCATCTACGCCACCCAGGATATCGATTTTGACCAAAAGACAGGGTTATGGAGCGTCCCGCGTGTATTCGGATTGGATGATGCATTGTTTATCTCGCGAAGCTTTCACGCCATTATGGTTCTGCTGCTGTTTTCATTGTTCTTCCTTCAGGATCTGGGATGGATCTACCTGGCAGGGATCACCATAGCGACAGTGCTTCTGGCGGTTGAGCACAACATCATCAAGCCATCCAGCCGCAAACGGATGAATGTTGCTTCTTACAACCTAAATCAAGTGATCAGCATGGTTATCTTGTTGTTTACAATGGCGGATTACTTTATAGGATAAAATATTCGAACAAGACGGTTGCTTTGTCTACTAACGACTAGTGGATAGGCAGCCGTCTTTTCGTGTTTTCGTACAGTGCAATAGCTGCAAATACGCACCGACCAGAGTATGTCCCTTCAGGAGAGCGTCACGGTACTCTCCCCTTGGCTCAGAAGGGTACTGAGAAATGGTTCAATAGCTGTTGGTGCGCGATGACCTGATTGATGGGGATAATACCCAAAGGCGCCTGGAGATAGATACATTGTGCTGATGAATCAGTGAAATTTGAATTGCAGGGGATGCACAGCACAGATATGTGATTCTGATTGAAGGGGATAATGCCACGAGGTGTTTGTAAGTACATGAAGCGTGCTTATGGGGTAACAGAATGTGTCTGAGCGCTTAGTTGATGGTAGGCGGAGAATCACTTGTGTGTGAGGTGTATATCCCCTCAGGATAGCGTCATGGTACTCTCCCCTTGGCTCAGAAGGGCACTGAGAAATGGCTCAATAGCTGCTGGTGCGCGATGACCTGATTGAAGGGGATAATGCCACGAGGTGTTTGTAAATAAATGAAGCGTGCTTATGGGGGTAACAGAATGTGTCTGAGCCCCTGTTGGATGAAAGACGGAGAATCACTTGTGTGTGGGTGTATATCCCCTCTAGAGAGCGTCACGGTACTCTCCCCTTGGCTCAGAAGGGTATCGAGCGATGGCTTAATGGCCGCTAGTGCGCGTTGACCTAATTGAGGGGGATAATACCCAAAAGCGCTTGGAGATTGATACATTGTGCTGATGAATCAGTGGAATCTGAATTGCAGAGGATGCACGGCACAGATATGTGATTCTGATTGAAGGGGATAATGCCACGAGGTGTTTGTAAATTCATGAAGCGTGCTCATGGGGGTAACAGAATGTGTCTGAGCCCTTGAATGGATGATATACGGAGAATCGCTTGTGTGTGGTGCATGTCCCCTCAGGAGAGCGTCACGGTACTCTCCCTTTGGCTCAGAAGGGTATTGAGCAATAGCTCAATGGCTGCTGGTACGTGAGGACCTGGCTGCTGGGGATAATGCCACGAGGTGTTTGTAAATACATAAAGCGTGCTAATGGTGTAACAGAATGTGTTGGAGTCCCTGTATGGATGGTAGGCGGAGAATCGCTCGTGAGGTGTATATCTCCTCAGGAGAGCGTCACGGTACTCTCCCCTTGGCTTCGAAGGGTACTTAGCAATGGCTCAATAGCTGTAGGTGCGCGATGACCTGACTGAAGGGGAGAGTACCCGAAGGCGCTTGAAGATGGATACACAGTGTTGATGAATCATTGATATCTGAATTGCAGGGGATGCACAGAACAGATATGTGATTCTGACTGGAGGGGATAACACTCAGATGCGGTAAGCGCAGGGGACTAGGATCAAGTGAGAGCATTTGATATTTGGCGATCTGACTGAAGGGGGTAATACCAAGAGGGACTTGGAGACAGATACATTGTGCGATCAGCATCCTCCACCCATATGAAAGAAGCTGGTCCGTTATCGGACCAGCTCCCTTGAGTATCTTAGTCATGTGCAATTCATGATCTCCAGAGCTAATCTTAACATTAGGATTAGCTCTGCAGCTATACAACTACGATCCGCCAGTGCGGCGACGTTGGTTGTTTGGCTTTTTGTTGTTTTGGGTTACCAGCTTCTTTGTGTTGTTAGCATTAAAGCCGCCTTTTTGGGCCTCTTGTTGTTGTTTCTTCTTAGCGAGCATTTCTTTCATCGCATCGGCTTGACTAACTTTTTTCGGCTCATTGGATTCTGACATTGGTTCCACCTGCCCTATTTATAATGCGCTAGATTTATACACTAACAGACTAACATGTGTTTGCCAAATGGGCAATACAACCTAACACATAACTCTGCATCCAGCATGTTCAAGTCTGAGAGCGACCAGCTAGTTAAGCTACAAGATTGGAGACATCAACCGCGCGACGGATTCCATAAAGCGGTTAAAGAGGCTTCGCTTCTGGTATTGATGCCAATTGATAAGCCGGCTGTCGAGCATATCCTGTTCAAATATACATGCCAGCTGTGTTGCGAATTCCTCATCGTACAAAAAGGCGTTGACTTCAAAATTGAGCTCAAAGCTGCGATGATCCATATTGGCTGTACCGACGGAAGCAGCTTGATTATCGACAACGATCACTTTCGAATGAAGGAAGCCTTTTTCGTAAAAGTAGCATTTTGCTCCTTCACGCAGGAGCTCCGCCAAATAGGCATTGGACGCCCACTGTACGAGTTTGCTGTCACCTTTCAGCGGTATCATAATATGAACATCTATACCAGATTGTATGGCCACCTTCAAGGCATTCAGCACACTGTCATCCGGTACAAGATAAGGAGTCTGCAGATATATTCGATGCTTAGCCTCAAAGATGAGCTTGATCAGACCGTTCTTAATCTGCTGCTTGTCGGAGTCTGGGCCTCCGGATACGATCTGTACTGCGGTGCTGCCTTGTGATTGAATGTCTGGAAAGTAAGTCTTATCGTATGCAGGGTGCTCGTTCGCCGCAATCGACCAATCCAGCAGGAACTGCAACTGCAGTCGGTGGACAGCTTCGCCCTTAAGCATCAGATGCGTATCTCGCCAGAACCCGATTGCGGGGTCCAGACCCAAATATTCATTACCGATGTTGAACCCGCCGACAAAGCCTACCTCGCCGTCAATGACAGCAATCTTGCGATGGTTGCGATAGTTGACGCGAAGATTAAGAAAACGAATTCGTGAAGGGAAGAAGCTATGTACTTCTCCACCTGCTGCAATCAGGTCCTGCAGTGCCTTCTTCTCAAGCTTGGGCGATCCGATGTCGTCGTATAGCAGCCGAACAACCAAGCCTTCTCGGGCCTTATCGGTTAATGCGGCAATAAGCTCGCGACCGGTCTCATCAGAGGCCACTTTATAATAGAGCAAATGAACATGGTTCTTCGCCTTGCGAATCTGCTCAATAAGCAGATCCATCTTCTCGCGCCCATCCGTAATGATGCGGACGTCGTTATCTTGGGACAGCGGGGCGAAGCAGTTGATCAGATTCATATAGATGAGATGCTCGTACTTCTTCACCTCAGGCCGCCGGTATTGGAACTCATCGGACTTAAGCAAGCTGATCTGCTTGTTCAATCCTTCTTGGGCCAATCTCATGGCACTTGGCTTGATCTTATATACTTTATGGCGGGCTAGATTCTGGCCTAGCAAGATGTAAAAAATAAACCCGAATATGGGAATGAATAAGAGCAGCATCAGCCACGCCCAAGTTACCGCAGCATTGCGCCGTTCTAGAAAGACAACAACTAACGCAAATATAAAGTTAAATACAATGAGCCAATTCGATATGATATCCCAGTACTGCACGTAGCCGTCTCCTTTATAGCGTTAATTTTTTGTCACTCGTGAAGTAGGATGTTTGGTTATTATACTAGACTTATCATGAGGTGCATGGAATATTGAATATAAGCAAAAAGCTGCTCAAGAGCAGCGCATGTGCTGGAGGAGCTGTCGAGAAGCTTGAGTTGGATTGTGCTCGTCAAATAACTAGTTAAAAGCCGCTAAAGGGACGCCTTTAGCGGCTGCTCTCAGGTCGAATCATCGTGCAAATGACACTATGTGTTCGTGTTCCAATCTTGTTGGTGTGGTTCCTGCTCCAACGCATATTCGAAATCTTCGATATCGTAAATGGGCACCGGAATCTCGTGCTCGATGATACGCGCGACATACTCTAATTGATCTGTCAGAAGCGGTGCTTGCTCACGCATGGACGTCATAACAAGCTCCGTCTCAATCGGGTCAAAGGCTTCCCCGTAACGCATATTGTCTAGTGCGTTCACGACGATGCAGGAAACATTGTCCTGCAGCAATAAGGGAGCGCTGTTGCGCCAAGGGACGCTTATAGCTCGGTCTAGCTTCTTCTGGTTCAACTCGTTCTCGAAAAATCGGATCAGCGCTTCGATCTGCTGTTTCGCAAACTGATCCTCTTCTGGATCTGGCATCACCCGATCTTCGCTCTGTCTCATCTCGTACAATTCCATAATGGTGGAATAGGGGATGAGAAATTCCACCGGGTGCTTCGGTACGAGCAGGTGACCGTATACGGCTAACATCACCGCTTCAATTACAAACCGACGAGGCTGCACGGTCAATCCTCCTTCTTCCTTCAAAGATGCTGTTATACATGTACATAATAACACCTTGCCCCTTCGCAAGAAAGAGTAAACGGTACAAACGTTATCGATCTTCATGAAAAAGGGCAGTACGAAAAAGAGCCCACCGCGTGGATAGACTCGATCTTCGACATATGGCGTCCTATCTATTAATAAGTGCGTTCTTCAAAATAGTGCCACAGGGTTTGCAGATCGCGATGTGCAGGATAGCTCGATAACTGCTCGCTTATCGTCCAAGCACGCTGCATAAATTCGTGGCTGATGTCAAGCGCGCGAGCCAATGCCCCGCTGTTGCGGATAAGGGCTACCGCTTCATCGAATGCTTCAGGTGAAGAATCGCTGTTAAGCTTGCTTAAGTGACTATGTATCGCTGGGTCATCCATGGCTAGCATGGCAGGGAGTGTAACCTGGCCATTGCGGAGATCCGCTCCAGCGGGCTTACCAAGTTGATCAGATGATTGTTCATAGTCCAATATATCATCACGTATCTGAAAGGCCATGCCTAATTGTTCTCCGAATTGGTAAAGCAGCTTAGCTACTTGAGGTTCAGCGTTGCTTGCCTCTGCTCCGAGTTGAAGGCATGTAGCCATCAACATAGCTGTTTTGTTGCACGTCTTCTCCCAATAGCGATCTAACGTGATAGAGAAGTCATAACGCTGTTCCATCTGCTGGTATTCGCCGATGCACAGCTGTGTTGTCGTGATGACAGCCAGCTTATCGATGTACGACTCCAGATCATTTTTTTGCTTCGTTAACAGCTCTACGACACGGCACATCATATAATTGCCGATATAAACAGCTGTCTGCGTATCTGTCTTTCGATGCAGTGCGGGCTGTCCGCGTCTAGTATCCGCTTGATCGAGGATATCATCGTGAATGAGTGAAGCAGCATGAATAAATTCGCATGCAGCAGCCAGCCTGAATACGTCGTTATTCTCGGGGCTATTGCCGAAACGGCTGCCCACGATCACCATAATAGGGCGCAGACGCTTGCCGCCGGAACGAATTAATTCCAACACATTTTTCGTAACAATGGAACGTGAGCTTAATGAGGTATCATGAGTCACCATACGCTCAAGATCTCGATTAATTCGCTGCATAGATATGTGCAGGTGTTCGGCTAAGGAAAGGCTAGATAACGTCATAAGTCACCTGCTTGAATCGTTGTGGTGGAATATGCCGTCTTGAATATTGCTCCGTCACGAAGCCAACGAATCGTTGATACAGCAAGTCATTGCATCTTGTTTTTTCAGCACGGCGGATCTGAATCTCTTTCATGGTCGAGGCCAGATCTGTGACAAGATCGAGAAATTGATGACGCAAGGCGAACTGCAGATAGAAGCTCTGGAGGAAATCGCCATCCAACACGGCACGAGCTGCGGCCTGCGGGTCTGACGGCAACTGTTCATGCGTTCGCAGCGCCTGCAGCAGCAGCCAGTAACAGCCCAAGAGGACGCACTGGTCGCGCTGTTCCGTCTCATATGCAGTTAAGATATCCGCCATTGCAGCGAGCTCCGGTTGTATGTGCGTCATACTAAGACGGATAGCTGCGTCTTTCGGTAGTTGCTGCTCTAGAAGATGCTGCGTCTCCAGCAAGAGTTGCCGATTCAAGGGAACACCCCGCTTCTCGTGGTCTAATCAAGATGTAGTTAATATAAACAAGTAAAGTAATGTGTAGGATGTACACATTACTTTACTTTTATTGAATGCAATCTATTCTATATACGGATTAGTCGGTGTAAAGGTACCATTTTTTTACGAACGGTATCTTTTTGTATACGCGCTTCAGGCGAGGGTACAAGTAGTAGTCCAGGCCAAGTGTGCTTCCAGCTCCGCCGATAAGCGCGATTGCGCCGAAGACGTACCAGAGCATTTCATAAGGAGCCATACCGGACATGTAGATCATTCCGCCCATCGCAATTGTCCCGATCGATGCAACAGCCGTGAACAGACCGATAATAAGCATTACGCCGAATGCGATTTCCGCGAGTACCATACATGTTTGGAAGATCGTAGCAAGAACTGTATAGCCACCATCAGCTGTATAGAAGAATGTATCCATGGACCAGCTCATGATCTTTTCGATAAAGTCAGGAACAGGCAACGCTTGAACTGCAGTAGCAGCGCCTTCTACGGACGATGCTGCAGAGCTTGCGTCAACAGTATCTTTAACTTCGCCAATAGCTTGTGTCGCTGCAGTTACACCATCAACCGCTTTAGGAGGAATCAAGAAGATATTGTTAGGGTCAGCGATAACTTTGCCAATCTTATTGAGACCTTCAAGCAACCATTTTACACCAATAAAGATACGAAGCGGTACTAGCCAGATGTTAGGTGAGCGCATTGCCAAGTGTCCGCCTACGAAGCTGCGGTTGTTCTTAACTCGGAAGAACTCATGGATCTTATAAGACCAGATCTTATGGAAACCGAGTACTTGCAAGAAGTACACGAAGTTAATCATGTGCTTGAAGAACATAGCTAGGAATCCAGAGCAGTTGAACATTTTGCCTGGCATACCGACAGAAGCTACGCCGTAACGGCCGCCGATACATACCATAGTGCCGTGGAAAGTCGGTTTGTACGACTTCTTCTGGCCGCCCTTGATATCAGCAGTGATGTTGTGTGCAATTGTTCCAGCGGAGTGCTCAGCGTTCTCAACCATTTGAGGTACTGGACGCTCTTCGCCTTCTGGAATGTAGAAGATGTTGTCGCCGACAACATATACATTCTCATGGTCAACGGATTGCAGTTTATCGTTAGTAACGATACGCTTGCGTCCATTTTGTTGAACGTCAAGGTTGCCGACAAGGTCAGAACCTTCAACGCCTGCTGTCCACACAACAGTGTCAGCTTTAAGCTCGCCTTTGTCGCCGAGCAATACGGAATCTTCCGTAACGCCGGTGATCTTCGCGCTAGTGATCATTTCAACGTTCATTTTGCGCAAATATTTTTCGGCTTTCTTAATCAGCTTTTCAGGCAAGATCGGAAGGATCTTCGGTGCCATATCTGCAACAACCAAGCGAACTTCAGACGGTTCGATGTGGAACTCGTGGCAGAGCTCTTCGCGATACTCAGCGATCTCACCGATAAGCTCAACGCCAGTGAAGCCAGCGCCGACAACGACGAAAGTAAGCATTTTTTTGCGAAGCTCAGCATTTGTTTCTTTGGAAGCCTTCGTAAACATGTCGCGAATTTGACGCTTCAATTTCACGGCATCGTCGAAGGACCATAATGTCATCGAATGTTCTTCAGCACCTGGGATACCGAAGAATGTTGGCTTACAGCCAGTACCGATTACGAGGTAGTCGTAATCATAGGATTTGTTCTTACCTGTTAATTTCTGACCATCAAAGTCGATGTTAGCGATGTCGTCCAATACAACATCAACTTTTCGACCTGCAAAGATTTGCTTAAGATCCATTTTGATAGCTTCTTCTTCAACACGGCATGCTGCCACTTCGTGAAGTTCAGTCATCATTGTGTGGTAAGGATGGCGATCGATCAGTTGGATACTAACATCTTTATTGTTGTTAAGACGTTTAGCCAACTTTTTCGCCGTCAGGACGCCGCCATAGCCACCGCCCAATACAACGATCTTTTTCATATTCTTCAGTCACCCCTGAGATATTGGTTGGTAAATGTATAGTATCGGCTTGATTGCGCATGGATGTGCAATCAAGAAGGCAGCTCCGCCACCCAATGAGTGGCGATGAACATAAGAGTAAGTGTCATCGACCTATTAGTGAGTAAGCGGAGCTTCCGTTGTTCAAATCATTATTGCATCAACATTTATTTAGCGTTAGCCAATGCCTCTTTGGACAGGTTAACGAAATCATTTACGTGGATAGATACGCCAGAGATCGCGTCTTGTGTGCCGTCTTCTTTCATAACTATTGCTGCAGGATCTTGCTTCTCAATAAGGTCTGCTTCCATCTTGGAAGCTTGCTCATGCCAGTTCATGCCGTAAGTGCCAGCAATGGATTGAGCTTTCTTAGTGTCGCCGCCATCTTTGTGGATAGCATCCCAGTTAGCAGCTACAATTTTACCGTTGAATACAGTGATATCAACAATGGATTTCCAACCGGATTTCTCTTCGAATTGAGGAGCTTCCGCATGGTATGCACCGTCTTTGTATTGACCTTTTTCTACTGGACCAGCAGTAAGAGCTTTGTCAGCCAATTCTACGAAGTTGTTAGCACTGATGGATACGCCGGATACTGCATCTGTCTTGCCTTCAGCGTTAAGCGTGATTGCTTTAACATCTTGCTTCTCGACCAATGCTTTTTCCAGCAATTCAGCTTGCTCGTGCCACTCGGAAGAAGCGCCGCCAGCTTTCATGCCGTATTTTCCATCTTGGGACAATTTCTTCTTAGTATCGCCAGCTGTTTTAACGTTAGCAGCGTCAAAGTTTACGTTTTCGATCTTGCCGCCTTTAACATCGAGCTGAATCATGTACATCCAGCCTTTGTCGTCTGGCTCAGCTTGTGCATAGTAGTTGCCGTCTTTCAAGGCAGCTTGCTCGGTGCCTGTTTTTTCTGTATTTGCTCCTGTGTTAGGTGTTTCTTCTTTCGCACCGCATCCGACCAAGATACCAAATGCCATAACTGCTGTAAGCAGAATCGCAAGTTTCTTTTTCATGACGTACCTCCACCTTCTCCTCTTTGATCTTTTTAAAAAGTACTTTGTGAAAATTTTATCTAACTCGTTGCAAAGTTTATTGTATCATTTTTTCACAAAGATTCAAGTGTATATGAGTAGGAAAATGATACGGATCCTTTATTTCGTAATCATTGTTTGCAGAAATGTCAAATTTTAAATAACTAAAAGTTATGGTAAATATAGGGTTTTATATAGTGAGACCATTATATATAATGAACGTATTTACATATATTCATTAATGTCAATTCGAATCGAAACATACCTGGGTATCGTCGTAGTGTGTCGGTAAAGCATCGCTTATTTTTCGCTTAAACCACTAGAAATCAACAAACAGACAATTGAGGTGTGAATATGCAAGCCAAAGACGTAGTTCTCGGACTGCTCATGCAAGGACCGAAGTCTGGATACGATATTAAGCAGGAGTATGAAATAAGTCTGAACCATTTCTTTGATGCAAGTTACGGTTCGGTGTATCCTACACTGAAGCAGCTAGAAAAATTAGGTTACATTATAAAGGAATTAATAGTCCAGGAAGGCAAGCCCAATAAGAATATCTATTCGATAACGGAATCCGGCAGGGAACACTTTATGAACTATATGAATTCTCCTGTACAGAGTGATATTATTCGATCAGATATACTAGCAAGGCTGTTCTTCGGCAAATATACGGATGATGAGCGGCTTGTTTCCCACCTTGAAGAAGCTGTTGAGCTGCGCAAGAAGTATCTGTCTCAGCTTGAAGACATATACGAGAACCTCAAGCACCAGCTGTCCAAACCTCGAGTGATCTCCATGCAATTCGGGATTAAAGATTATCGCGCGCAGGTTGAAGTGTTGGAACAGAGCATCAGCTATATGAAAACGGATAATCATCCGGTTGATTACTGGGATTAAGCGATTGGCATTATGATCTCCCTGTGCTAGAATATTTAGATTGTGCCTGCAGTCGCAGCAGGCTCCGCGGTTCGTAACCATCCCGCGTTATCAAAACTAAAGGGGAGCATCAAATTATGTATAATGCGATATGGGGCGTACTGTTCGTGTTAGTGAACTTTGCGTTCTTCTTGGCTTGTTACCGCATATTCGGCAAGTTTGGTCTGTATGCATGGATTGGGGTAATGACGGTATTAGCCAATATTCAAGTAACCAAGAACATTGAGATGTTTGGCATCGTAATGACCTTAGGGAATACGGCCAACGCTTCCTTGTTCTTAACTACAGACCTATTGAATGAGAGATACGGTCCAAAGGAAGCGAAGCGTGCGGTATGGTTCGGCTTCTTCACGTTAATTATGACGACCGTTATTATGCAGATGGTTCTGCAGTTCACGCCGCATGAGAGCGACTTAGCTCAAGAATCGCTGCAAACGATCTTCGGGATCATGCCGCAGATCGTAGCCGGAAGCTTGAGTGCTTACTTCGTCAGTCAATTCCTTGACGTTAGGCTGTTCAGTGTTATCAAGGCGAAGTACGGCAAGAAGAATCAACTGTGGATTCGAAGCAATGCGAGTACAGGGCTGAGCCAGTTAGCCGATTCGTTCGTATTCTGCTCGATTGCCTTCATGGGTGTGTATGAATGGGATGTGTGGTTTGAGATCTTCATTACTACCTATCTGATTAAATTAATCATATCCGTAGCCTCCACACCATTCTTGTATCTGGCGCGCAGCTTCACGGTTAATGAAGAAAAGTTCTGATAATTCGATGATGTAAGTACGTACATTAATATATAGCGGCATTAATTACAGGCATTAATTACCCTATTTGATTATGTTAAATTTGAAATTACTGGACTTTCCTTAAAACCGATACTATAATGACACAAGAACCAAGTTTACCGATGAACAATTGAATAGCACGCTAGGGGAGCTGGGATTTGGCCGGCTGAGATTGTATCCCAATAAGATACCGACCCTTCACCTGATCTGGGTAATGCCAGCGTAGGAAAGACGTGATATGTGTGCTTGCCATACATCCCGTGCCGAATTCTGTATAGATGAGGCGAATTCATAACTATTATCTTAGTCGTTAACGGCTTGCTATATGCACAGTGATTGTGCGTAGATGAGGCGGTTTGACGGATTGTGTGTGATGAGCGGGTTGCCGGGTTCCCGGTATAGGCAAGCAGTACTCTCCATGAACATACGCTACGGTTAAGCGCCCTTACAGGGGCGCTTTTTTTGTGCGATATAAACAAGACATACAACCGGGCTTACAGCATTGCGGTCGATAAGTGCGAACTTCAACCTCGTTCGTCGGAAATGGTTACTAATGCGCTCTGCACAATAAGCAGGGAAGCATATACAGAAAAGTTGGAGGGGTATCGGCTATGAAACAGACAAGACATGCTTTAAGGAAGAGCGCTTTGCTGCTCATTGTCATGATGATGATCACAACGGCGCTAACAGGCTGTGGCGGGAATGGGACAACAGAAGGCACCACGGAAGGCAACAAGGATGCAGCGAAGGAAGGAAATGAGCTGCGCAAGGTTCAGATGGTGCTCGATTGGACGCCAAACACGAATCACACAGGGATCTTTGTCGCGCAGGAGAACGGCTATTTTAAAGAGCAGGGGCTTGAGGTTGAGATTATTCAGCCCGGCGGTGGCGGTGCGGATCAGATGGTTGCGAGCGGGGAGATCCCATTTGGCATAAGCGTCCAAGAGAATGTCACGCAAGCTAGATCGCAGAATGTACCGATCGTATCGATAGCGGCTATCATTCAGCATAATACGTCCGGATTCGCTGCGCCGAAGTCGAAGAACATTAAGTCACCGAAGGACTTTGAAGGCAAGACTTACGGCGGCTGGGGATCGCCTGTAGAGCAAGCTATTATTCGTTCAATCATGCAGACTGAAGGCGCGGACTTCGATAAAGTGAAAAATGTAAGCATAGGCAATGCGGATTATTTTACGGCTGTGAAGAAGGATATTGACTTCGCGTGGATCTTCTACGCGTGGACAGGAATCGAGGCGGAGCTTCGCAACGAGCCGGTCGACATGATCTATGTGAATCAATTTTCCGACAAATTGGATTACTACACGCCTGTAATCATAACGAACGAGAAGACGATCAAGGAAGATCCAGAGCTAATCAAGTCGTTCATGGCGGCTGTGTCGAAGGGCTATGAATTCGCGATCGATCATCCGGAGGAAGCGGCTGACCTGCTTCTTAAGGCCGTTCCGGATCTCGATAAAGAGTTAGTCCATGCGAGCCAGAAGTGGCTGAGTCCGAAGTATAAGGACGATGCTCCGCGCTGGGGCGAGCAGAAGCGGGAAGTATGGGAAAACTATACGAACTGGATGACTGAAAACAAGCTGATGGAGCAGACAATTGATGTAGACAAAGCATTTACGAACGATTATCTGCCGCAATCATAAATCGATATTATCGAATAAGGGAGAGACTAAAATGGCAAATAGCTTAGTGAGCATTCAGATTATTCCGAAAACACCGAACGGTGAGAATTCGATACCTTATGTCGATCGCGCGATTGAGATCATTAAGGCTTCGGGTGTAGCGTATCAAGTGAACCCGCTTGAAACGACAATGGAAGGCGACATGAACGAATTGCTTGGCGTTATTGCACAGATGAATGAAGCCATGATCGAGATGGGCTGCGGCAGCGTTATTTCGCAGATCAAGGTTTGTTATAAGCCTAGCGGTATTACGATGAATGAGTTAACGGAGAAGCATCGGCCATGACCAGACGCCGTTGGTCGCAAGCGGGGCCGCCCATTGTGGCGGTCCTGCTTCTTCTTGTGTTGTGGCAGCTTGGAGTAATGGTGTTTGATGTAGAGAAATACATTCTCCCGAGTCCCATTGATGTTGCGCGTGAAGCTTGGATTAACGCTCCATCCTTACTGCGTCACACTTGGGCCACGCTGCAGCTGACATTGATTGGGTTTGTGATCGGCTCACTATTCGGTTTATTGGTAGCGATGCTTCTTCATCCGTTTCCACTCGTCAAGCGCGCGCTGTATCCGCTCATCATCGTGAGCCAGAACGTGCCTACCATAGCGCTGCTGCCGCTCTTGATGATCTGGTTCGGGTTCGGCATGCTTCCGAAGATCGTCGTCATTACGCTCGTCTGCTTCTTTCCTATCACGATCGCGACGATGGATGGCCTCATGCAGACCGACCGCACGATGCTTCGCTACATGCGAATGGCTGGAGCAACTCGGTCACAGCTGTTCTGGAAGCTGGAGCTTCCGTCAGCGCTGCCTTCTCTCTTCTCTGGTCTAAAAATAGCTGCTACATACAGCGTGATGAGTTCCATTGTGGCGGAGTGGCTTGGCACGGATAAAGGGATTGGCTACTATATGACCTTGCAGAAGGCGGCCTATCGTACAGATCGCATGTTTGTTGCGATATTAATCGTGGTCGTCATGAGCATAACGTTATTCTCGATCGTGCAAGTTGTAGAACGCCGTGTCATCCACTGGCAGGCGCAGCGCTCAGAGCAGGCAGAGGAGTAGGAGGTGACGCAGATGAGCACGTCAACAGCAAATGGACAGCTGAGCGCGAATGGGCTGCATTCCGCAGGAGGGCGAGCTCCTGAGCAAGCCGGGGGTTCTTCCAGCGGTGTGGCCGCGCTTGAAGTAATAGATGTATGTATGTCTTTCGCGGGAGCGAAGGAGCAGGTGCCGGTGCTGGATGGACTGTCCCTGCGAGTGGAGCAGGGGCAGTTCGTATCCATCATCGGACCGTCTGGTTCGGGGAAGAGCACGCTGTTTCACCTCGTCGGCGGGCTGGTGAAGCCGACCGCAGGCGATATTCGCATTCACGGTGACTCCGTCATCGGTCAGACGGGTCACGTGAGCTATATGCCGCAGCAGCCGGCACTATTTCCGTGGCGCACGGTGGAGGACAATGTCATCCTGGCGCAGGAATTGACCGGCCGCAGCAAGAAGGAGCTGCGCCAAGAGGCACAGGCGTGGCTCGCCAATGTCGGCCTTCAAGGCTACGAGAAGGCCTATCCGCACACGCTGTCCGGCGGGATGCAGCAGCGTGCAGCTTTCTTGCGGGCGCTGCTCAGCCCGCAGGAGCTGATGCTGCTCGACGAGCCGTTCAGCGCGCTCGACGCGCTGACACGCGGCGAGATGCAGGGCTGGTTGCTCGCGCAGTGGGAGAAGCACCGCCGCTCGGTGCTGTTCGTCACGCACAGCATCGAGGAAGCGCTGCTGCTGTCGGACGTCGTATACGTCCTGACAGCTCGGCCAGCGCGGGTGCTCGAGCGCGTTGTGGTGCCGTTCGCGCGTCCGCGGCGGCAGGATCTGACGCTCGAGCCCGCATTCAGCGAGCTGAAGCAGCGCATAGGCGAGCTGTTGCGCTAGGGCGCAGGGCAGATGCCTCTTGCATCTATAACACTTGCATAAGCTTTATAAACGAAGGAGCTGCCTTACAGGTCATCCAACGATCTCAAGCGAGATCATGCAGATGGCGAGAGGGCAGCTACTATTGCTGTGTACGTTGCAGAGCTTTTTACTTTTAAGGTCTTTCTAATAGAAGAAAGCTGCAACACTCTATGCTACGTGAATAAAATCACATAAAATTCTGGTAACATAGGATACATTTATTATACTGTTTTTTTAACTATTCAATTTTTGATATGACATCAAGTTATGACAAATATGAAGAGTAGGTATTGAAGCAGCACTCACAACGACTATACATTCAAAGGAGACAACATGTGAATGAAATCAACACGTACGAAGCTTTGTCTGCTCGTGATCTCTGCTATGATGGCACTATCCCTGATGGGCTGCTCCAGTACGAAAGACGCGGCTCAAGCGGAGCCGAGCCAAACAGAAACAACCAGTAATGCAAATGCGAATGATAAACCAGATTCCACTTCTAGTGCTTCGGCGGGACAAGTAAAGACTACAGATCTCGAATGGACCGCACAACCTAAGCTAGGACTCATAAAGGGCGATTACTATAAGATCGAAGAACGTTTCAGACAGGGCCACCTCGGGACCTTGGAAGCTGTGAAGAACGGCGATGAGCTCGTTCATGTGGAATTCAATGAAATAACTCGTCCTAACTATTATAATCGCTACTATCAGAATGTGTCCAAGCGTTGGTCCGCTTACAACTTCACGATGGGTGAAGCGAAAGGCGCAGCATGGATTCAAGGAGTTCTGAAGGCGGAGGAGCAAATGCTTACCGAGCAGCGACTAACGGGTGAATTCGACACCGTATCCGGCGCGTCCAACAGCATCAATCAATCGATGGTGCCGCTCGCTGAGAAGCTCGCTCCATCTCTCGAGCAAGTAAGCGGTGAGAAATACTACGGTATCGCTGAGGAGCTTGGCGGCGGCTTGACTGGCCGTTTGCAGGTTGTTGTGAAGGATGGCAAGATTATCGATCTTCGCTATGACGAGATCTTCGCCGATTCCCCGGACGATATTGAAGATCCGAAGCTTAAGCAATTCTATAGACAGTCCAAGTACGAGAGCGTGGACTACGATGAGCCTTCCCGCATCGGCTTCAACGTTCAGATGGATGAGCTGAAGAAGAAAGTGCTCGAAACGCAGGACATGCTTGATCTGACAGGTCTTCCTGCAATCGAGGATTCCGGTGATTATGGCAAGAGCGGATATACAACTCGCAACACGGCGTGGGATAACTACCTCGAGCTTGCGGAGAAGCTGCTTGCTGAGATGAAGGCGGATGGAGTACTGAAGTAATCATTAACAATAAATAGCGTTAAAAAGTAAAA
Source organism: Paenibacillus sp. EB106-04-04-XG159 (assembly GCF_058791835.1). Taxonomy (NCBI): domain Bacteria; kingdom Bacillati; phylum Bacillota; class Bacilli; order Caryophanales; family Paenibacillaceae; genus Paenibacillus; species Paenibacillus sp. EB106-04-04-XG159. The sequence goes on from NZ_JBYTDY010000001.1 coordinate 304,107, forward strand.
TGGCTGCGCTAAGTCACATTCCATGACTTCGGTGCAGCCTTTCTTGCATATCTCGATCAATCTACGAACATGGCTCATTTAGAACAACGTAAGCTGCCGATCTCCGTAACCGTGCTTATAGGCATCGACTATATCCTGCATGCGGTACAGAATGCCAAGTCGGTCACATTCGCCAGAAAATAACTTCCACAGCTCCTTCGCACGAGGAGATGAGCATTCATACGAGTTGCCATATTGCTGAATGTACTTATATTTGAGTCCCGGAAATTTCTCGTCCAGCTTGTTATAGTACCAATCCCGCTGATTGTTTCGTAGCGTCATGCCGAATGCGGGGTATATGAATCTAGCTCCATGCTCTGCGGCGCGAGTGATGATCCCTTGAATGTTCTCCGCATTGTCCTCGAGAAATGGCAGCACGGGCATCAACAGTATGCCTGCAAAGATTCCTTGGTCAGCCATCTGCTTGATGGCGGCAAATCTCTTGGAGGAGACGGCCACATGCGGCTCGATCTTCCTACAGAGCTCATCATCGACAGTCGTGATCGTTACCTTCACGATAACGGGAGAATGCTCCTGTATACGTTGAAGAACATCGATATCTCTCGTAATGAGGTCGCTCTTCGTCGCAATCGCCACTCCAAATTGATACCGATCCAGATACTCCAGCGCTTGTCGAGTTAGCCGATGCTTCTTTTCAAACGGATTATACGGGTCAGACATCGAGCCTGTCCCGACCACACCGGTATTGCGTTTCCGTTTCAGATTATCTTTAACGAGTTCAGGGGCGTTCTCCTTCGCTCTTACGGTATCAAAATTGTCAATCCCATAGCAATCGCTGCGGCTGTCGCAATAGATGCACCCGTGGTTGCACCCTCTATAGATGTTCATCGTGTAGTCTGTGCTAAACCATTCTGAACTTTTCGTCTTCGTAATCATTGATTTCGCAGGTATGAATTCCATCCTGAACACCCCCTTGTGACGAAGCATAACAACATTATGCCACATGCAACTTGACAGCTATGTGTCATATTTATCACGGGCCGCACATCTCTTATATAGGGTGCGGCAAGCAAAGAGCCCCAAGTCAACATGAATGACTTGGGGCTCTGTATACGTGCCTGCGAGGCTACAACACCATCGCCGCGATGAAGCCGAAGATAAGGAGCGGGACGTTGTAGTGCAGGAAGGTCGGCACGCAAGTGTCCCATATATGGTCGTGCTGGCCGTCGACCGCAAGACCTGAGGTCGGACCGAGCGTGCTGTCTGACGCCGGCGACCCGGCGTCGCCGAGCGCCGCGGCCGTACCGATCAGCGCCACGGTCGCGAGCGTGCTGAAGCCAAGCTCGAGGCTGAGCGGCACGAACACGGTCGCGATGATCGGAATCGTCGAGAACGACGAGCCGATGCCGAGCGTGACGAGCAGCCCGATCGCGAGCATGAGTATCGCCGCTAAGGCGCGGTTGTCGCCAACCAGGCCGACACAGGCCTGGACGAGCGACTCGATGCCGCCAGTCGCGCGCAGCACGGCGGCATATCCTGCGGCGGACATCATCACGAAGCCGATGTACGCCATCTGACGCATGCCGCTGGTGAAGACGCGCTCCGCGCGTTGGAGCGGCATGATGCGGCCGAGCAGCAGGACAGCGAGACCTGCTGCCGCGCCGTAAATCATTGAGCCTGTGCCAAGCTGCAGGGCAAGCATGGCTGCGATCGAGAGCAGCCCGGTCCATGTCATCCGGGCGGGAGGGACTTCCCGCGCGTCATCCGCGCGGTTATCGGAAACTGCCGACGACGTATACGGCAGCTCCTTGTATGTTCTCGCCTTCCGATAGGTGAATAGGATCGAGATCAATAGCCCAGTTAACATGCCGAGCGCGGGCAGAAGCATCGCCTTAGGCAGAATGGATGCATCCACGGGCAGCCCGTTCTGTGTGATGTTGCTGGCTACCGTCTCGTGAAAGATAGAGCCGAAGCCGACAGGCAGCAGCATGTAGGGCGTGATCAAGCCAAAGGTTAAAGCGCTGGCCACCGCGCGGCGGTCGATATGCATCATGTTGAACAGCTGCAATAACGGCGGGATCAGCACTGGAATAAAAGCGATGTGAACAGGTATCGCATTTTGTGAGAGCGATGCAATGCCTGCAATCGCAAGCAGCAGACCAATACGGGAAGCCGCATTCGCCTTGACGGAGGCTTGTTTGCCCCCGACTAGCTTGACAACACCTTGAACGAATCGTTCTGGCAGCCCGGTTTCGGTTAATCCAGCGGCATATGCGCCCAGCAGAGCATAGCTGAGTGCTATAGAGGCGTTGTCTGTAATTCCTCCGGTAAATGTATCTATGGTATGCGTGAGGCCCAGCCCAGCGATCAATCCGGCGACTAAGGTTGCAGCCAGCATCGAAAATACAACTTGAACACGGCATAAACTCAATATAAATAGTGCGGCTAACGATAGTAATACTGCGCTCATCTGAATGTCACCCTAACTAGTTCGAAATGTTTTACTATAATATCTAATTAAAACATTAACGCTTTACCAAAACAACGTGAAATATATGTAAGACAATGTAACTTTATTGAAAACAGCCGCCACAACACAAAATATTTCCAATAAACCATGCTGCAGACGGATGTTTAGCTTCTACAATGTATGTAAACTGGAAATTATGAGTAGATATACAAAGCTCTATAATGGGAGAGGAGAGCAAGGATGAACGCAAATACTTCAACTAGCGGAAAGGCTTCCGTCTTTAGTTTGTTCCGCAATCGCTTTGTGCAAGCAATTATGCTTTCTGGTTTATTTATGCATCTTGGCATCTGGATTCGCAACTTTGCTGTGCTGCTTTATGTAACGGAAATGACGAAGGGTAACTCTTATGCTGTGTCCATGGTCTATGTCGCGGAGTTCGCACCGATATTTGTGTTCTCCTTCATCGGCGGAACGTTCGCCGATCGCTGGCGTCCAAGGCTTACTATGATCTGGTGTGAGGTACTCAGTGCGCTATCCGTATTTGCGGTACTCTTTACGATCATGCTGGGGTCATGGCAAGCCGTGTTCTTTACGACTTTTATTTCAGCTATCCTCTCACAGTTCTCTCAACCTTCAGCCATGAAGCTGTTTAAACAGCATGTGCCGGAAGATATGCTGCAAGCGAGTATGTCCATCTTTCAGACGATGGGTGCCTTGTTTATGTTGATCGGCCCTGGGATCGGTACACTCTTATTTCAGTTGTATGGCATAACGACGTCTCTCGTCATAACGGGAATTGCCTTCCTCTTATCAGCAGTAGCTCTTCGCTTGCTTCCTGCAGATCCAGCTCAATCGGAGAGAAAGACTACGGAATCAACGGTACGTAAAGAGTTGGCCGCTGGATTTCGATATGTCATGCAGAGCAAGCTTCTTAAGCCGCTTGGCGGCTGTTTTGCGATGGCGGGCTTGGCAGTCGGCCTCATCCAACCGATGGGAATATTTCTTGTTACAGAAAGGCTGTTATTGGATAAATCTTATCTGAGCGTGCTATTGATGGTAAATGGAGTCGCTATGCTGATTGGCGGTGGTATTGCTATGATTCTGTCGCGTAAGCTTCCGCCACAACACATGCTTGCACTAGGAATGATAATGAGTTGTATGACCATGCTGGTAGTGGCCTTCTCCGACAAGCTGTGGATTATTTTGATTGCTCAATTTTTAAATGGCTTGGTTATGCCGAGTCTTCAGATTGGGATCAACACCTTGATATTGAAGAATACAGAGTCCTCGTTCATCGGGCGGGTAAATGGAATACTGAATCCGATGTTTATAGGAGCTATGGTTGTATCGATGTCTATATCGGGCATTATTAAGGAGGCATCTTCACTTGCAGTGCTGTACGAGGTTGCATCTGCATTCTTCTTGCTAGGTCTCCTTATAATTATTCCGTTGCTGCGAATGGGCAATAAAGATGTACCGATTGAAGCGAAACAGGCAGTAGGTGCGGAGTAGGCATCGAACGATTTCTGTCTATCTGAGGAGGACGAAGTGAGTAGAAGACCATTGACTTTTGCGTACAGCGTGCACATAATAAGAATCAATATATATGACAGGTTGAACCAACATTGATGACGAGAACAGGTGCGCTGCGTGTAGCCTTCAGAGAGTCGACGGCAGGTGAGAGTCGATGGCAAGTGTAAGCTGCATATCCTCTCCGAGATGCCGAGCGGAATGTCCGTTTCATGCGGATGCTGTAAGCACGGCCGGCCTCCTCCGTTAACAGGAGTGCGCTTAGACAGCGCAGCCGAGAGCTGCAGGAGCTGATGCTGCTGTGGAATAAGGGTGGTACCGCGAGTTCAGACTCGTCCCTTTTAGGGACGGGTCTTTTTGCTGTTCAATAACGGCTGATCTGAGGCAACATAGGCAAACAATGCTTCAAGAAGGAAAGCGAGGATGTTGACATGGGAACGACGAATGTGACGATGGAAGATATCATTAGAGCGCACCACGTATTGAAGGAAGTTATTGTGAAGACACCGCTGCAGCGAGATCCGATCTTATCTGCGCGCTATGATTGCAACGTGTATTTGAAGCGGGAGGATCTGCAGGTTGTGCGTTCCTTTAAGATTCGCGGCGCGTATAACAAGATTCGCCATCTGTCCGAAGATGAATGGAGTCGCGGAATCATCTGTGCGAGTGCGGGCAATCATGCGCAAGGGGTGGCTTTTTCCTGCAAAGCCCTGGAGATTCAAGGCACGATCGTGATGCCAAGCACAACACCGAGCCAGAAGGTGACCCAGGTTAAGCGATTCGGAGGTTCCTTTGTCAAGGTAGTGCTGACAGGTGACAATTATGACGATGCGTTTGATGCTGCGATGAAGCTTATGGAGGAACAAGGCTTGACCTTTATCCATCCGTTCGATGATCCTTATATAGTCGCAGGCAATGGAATAGTTGGCATGGAAATCATGGAATCTTTGGACACACGTGCAGATTACGTATTCGTTACGATCGGCGGCGGCGGTTTGGCAGCGGGCGTTGGAACTTATGTCAAGACGGTTAGTCCTGGTACTCGTGTTATCGGTGTAGAGCCAAGCGGAGCTGCTTCCATGACCGCTTCCCTTGCGAAGAAAGAAGTCATTACGCTGGAGAAGATCGATAAGTTCGTGGATGGCGCGGCTGTAAAGCGTGTCGGACAATTGCCGTACGAGATCTGTCAGAACGTATTGGATGACGTTATTCACGTACCCGAAGGGAAGGCGTGCACAACCATATTGCAGCTTTATAATGAAAATGCAATTGTCGTAGAACCTGCAGGTGCACTTCCTGTTGCTGCGCTTGATCTGTATCGCGATCATATTCGTGGCAAAAATGTCGTCTGCGTCATTAGCGGCGGCAACAATGACATCGATCGCATGCAGGAGATTAAAGAGCGTTCGCTTATTTATGAAGGCTTGCTGCACTACTTTACAGTTAACTTCCCGCAGCGCGCTGGCGCATTGCGCGAATTTTTGCAGGATGTTCTTGGGCCGGAAGACGATATTACGCGTTTCGATTATAATAAGAAGCATAACAAAGATAACGGAGCGGCCTTGGTTGGCATTGAGCTGAAGCATCCGGAAGATTACAACGGACTTATTCAACGAATGAAGAAGAAAGGCCTGGAGTTCATTGAATTGAATAAGGACGCCGTATTGTTCAATCTTCTTGTTTAGATCGAGCTAGGTTCGGTACTGCTCTTGGACAGCATTTGCAGGGTATATTTTCGTATGAAACATTGTTCTAGCGGTAGACCATGTCTGAGGAGGCGATCATGATGAACGACTTGCAGCGAATTGAAGAGGAACGTCAACAAGCACTGTTAGACAGGGAAATGATGAACCGATGGGACACGCAGCTGACCAGGCTTTCGCAAGAGAAAGAGACAGCTAAGGCAGAGTGCAACCGCTTGGAAGAGTGGTGGCGGCAGGAGCAGCATGATGTAGATCGTTTGAAGACAAGGTCGCTTGCGAATATGTTCTTTACGTTAACAGGTCAGAAGGACTCTCGCCTGTCGAAGGAAGCTGAGGAAGCGCTCCGAGCCAAAGAACGATACGAACAGGCGCTGGCTGCTCTGAAGGAAATGGATGCCGAGATCGGCCAGTTGATGGTGAAGCGGAACGCCGCCGGTCAGTGGCAATCGAGGCTTCAGCAGGCCAATGATCGCAAGGTGCAGCTTATTCGCGACCTCAGTCCGGAAGCGGCGGCTGAGATGGATGATCTGTCTGCTGCTAAATCCAGCTTGCTTCGTGAACGCAAGGAGCTGGATGAGGCCATTCATGCGGGGAAGCGAGCGCTTGCTGCTCTGAATCGAGCAGAGGACTTGTTTGAATCTGCTGATAGTTGGAGTACCCTCGATCTATTTGGAGGTGGAATGATCTCGACTCATATGAAGCATGAGCGATTCGATGATGCGCAGGCAGAGGTTCAAAAGTCCAACTCCTGCATACGTACTTTTCAACGGGAATTGAAGGATGTAAGTGCGCACATGCAATCAACAGACCTAGTCGACATAAGCGGTGGTTTGAAGATGGCAGATTACTTCTTTGACGGATTAATCTCGGATTGGCTTGTAATGGGGAAGATCGATGATTCCTTGTCAGCGGTGCGGAACGGGAAGAGACAGATTTCTACCGTGGTCTCGAAGCTGGAGACGGCTGGCAGCAACGCAAATCAGCGCATGAATGAGTTAGATCAGCGTTATAATGAAATATTGCGTCAATGGTGATACTTGCTGGCCTCGTTGTGAGGTCAGCAGTTGAACTGTTTTGGCGTTACCGTTATATTTATGTATAAGTGTCAATGGGAAAGAAAGGTTGAGATTATGGAAAACACAAATACAGCCAACAACTTTATACGCCAAATCGTAATGGATGACCTGAAGGAAGGTCGAGTGAACGAGGTCGCTACTCGATTCCCGCCAGAGCCTAACGGTTACTTGCATATCGGGCATGCCAAGTCGATCTGCTTGAACTTTGAGATTGCGCGCGAATTCAAGGGTCGCGCTAATTTGCGTTTTGATGATACGAATCCTTTGAAAGAGGATCAGGAGTATGTCGACGCGATCAAGCATGACGTAGAATGGCTCGGCTTTAATTGGAACGAGCTGCGTTTCGCATCGGATTATTTTGACGAGATGTATGATCGCGCAGTGCTGCTTATTAAGAAGGGACTTGCATATGTCGACGATCAATCAGCTGATGAGATCCGTGCTACTCGCGGTACATTGACTGAGCCTGGTTCAAACAGTCCTCACCGTGAACGTACTATTGATGAAAATATGGACTTATTCGAGCGTATGCGCAAAGGTGAATTTGCCAATGGTGAGAAGGTACTTCGCGCTAAGATCGACATGAGCTCGCCAAACATTAACCTGCGTGATCCGGTTATTTACCGTATTTCACATACAACTCACCATAATACAGGTGACAAATGGTGCATCTATCCGATGTATGCCTTTGCCCATCCGCTTGAAGATGCGATTGAGGGCATTACGCATTCTCTGTGCTCGCTGGAATTTGAAGATCAGCGTCCATTCTACGATTGGGTTGTGCGAGAGTGTGAGATGAGCAGCACGCCGCATCAATATGAATTTGGTCGTCTTAACATGACAAACACGGTAATGAGCAAGCGCAAGCTAAAGCTGCTTGTGGATGAAGGTGTTGTTGATGGTTGGGATGATCCACGCATGCCTACGATTGCAGGACTGCGTCGTCGCGGCTTCACGCCGGAATCCATTCGCACATTCTGCCGTGAGATCGGTGTAACGAAGAGCAACGGGATCATAGACTCGAAGTATCTGGACTTCTTCATTCGCGAGGACCTGAAGCTGAAGGCGCCGCGCACGATGGGCATATTAAAGCCGCTTAAAGTAGTCATTACCAACTACCCAGAGGGGCAAGTGGAATGGCTGGATGCGGAGATCAATCCAGAGGTTGAGGAGATGGGCGTACGCCAGATTCCATTTTCCCGTGAGATCTATATCGAGCAGGACGACTTCATGGAGAATCCACCAAGCAAGTACTTCCGTCTGTTCCCGGGCAATGAAGTGCGCCTGAAGCATGCTTACTTTATCAAGTGTGAGGAAGTTATTAAGGATGAGAACGGTGAAGTAGTGGAGATTCACTGTACGTATGACCCTGAAACGAAGTCAGGCTCAGGCTTTACAGGCCGTAAAGTAAAAGGAACGATTCACTGGGTGGAAGCGACTCAAGCGATCCCTGCGGAGTTCCGTTTATACGAACCGCTTATCCTGGATGAAGAGGAAGAAGAGGAGACTGAAGGAGAATCCGGAAGCTTCTTGGATCATATCAATCCGAATTCGCTCGTCGTTGAACAAGGCTTTGTCGAACCGAATATGAAGGACGTTGCAGCTCATGATAAGTTTCAATTTTTCCGTCACGGTTATTTCAACGTAGATCCTAAAGAGTCTACTGAGGCGAAGCCTGTATTTAATCTGATCGTATCGTTAAAGAGCTCGTTTGTGCTGCCGAAAGCATAAGGTAAGTTCAGAGCATACTCAACATACGAGATGAATGGAGGCGAACGGAATGGAGAACAAAGTCATTCTGCTGCAATCGGACCGAATCGGCGCGGAAGCGGATGGGTTGGGTGCAACCGTGCTGGAAACCTTTCTGACGGTACTGAAGAGCGAAGGCCATAGACCCGCTGCGATCTTCTGTATGAACCGCGGGGTGCTGGCATTAACGCCGCAATCCCTATCTTCATTGAAGCTGGCAGAGCTGGCCGAAGCTGGTGTGCCGGTATTGGCTTGCAAGACGTGCGTAGACCACTATGGAATCTTAGAGCAGCTGAGCTGTGGTGAAATTTCAGGTATGGCGACGTTCGTGGAGCTTGCAGCGAAGCATGAGGTCATTACCATCGGATAAGCAATACTCTACGCGAGACGTAAACTCTGAATTGACGCAGCCAATTAGGCTGTCATTATGAATGAATAGGCATACGGCCTGTGATACTGCATGCTCCTATTGGAGCTGTAGGTCACGGGCCTTTTTTACAGAGATTATTCGGCTGTTCCTGATGTTAGAATACCAGTTAACATGATAGCGGCTTGAACGTATATCCCTTAGATGTAATGAGCTATAGCATGTCTCTTCTGGTGAGCATTTGTCTATTATCCCCTTCGCTCAGAAGGCAACTGAGCAACAGTAAAGTAAATATCACCTGTTACCTGTAGAGCCTTGCATGGAAGAACAGTATATTGCACTTTATTAGCGCGCAGTGAGCCATGTATGTGTGTCTCAGAGAGCATTGGCCTAATATCCCCTTCGCTCAGAAGGCAGCTGAGCAACAGTGAAGTAAATATCACCTGTTACCTGTAGAGCCTTGCGTTGAAGAACAGTATATTGCACTTTATTAAAGCACTGTGAGCCATGCCATATGTGTCTCGGAGAGTGTTGGTCTAATATCCCCTTCGCTCAGGAGATATTGATGGTGCTATTTTTAAATTTAGATGATAAGTCTATGAAAGTAGCCCAAGTAAAGATGCAGAGAAACCGACAACGCAATGAATCATTGTTGCGAATGATAAATATATAATCTTCTCATGTCCAGAGGCATGAAAAGAGAATACGATTAATGAATTGTGTTGTATTTATCCATGGCATAAACACTACGTTAATTGATGACCTATGCAGCCAAGTCTATAGAGGAGGTCGGTATGTGCCTGGAAACGAAACCGAAGTGTGTAGACATAGTTAAGCTGATTAATCGTTCCCATGCAGAATAACTACCGTTCAGTGCATTAAAACGGAAACAGAACTCATCCAGATAGTTCTGCAGATACTTTGGTCCGATTCCGTGGAAAGTGTTGATCATCCATCTGCGAGCTTTCATAAACACCTTTTTTAAGTAGTGAAATTGTTTTGTTCTAAAGGGCTGCTGGATAATTGTGATGCATGAGATGTCTGTGCACGTGTGAAGATCAATGAAATGACTGCAAGCAATATTGCGTAAGGATCTTCCATAAAGATGTTATCGGCTAACGGTCTTTACCTTGAGGTTAGTGATCTGTTCATGTGAAGAGATAGATGCTGCGACAATAAGCGGACGCTCATTAGGACGAAGTTCATACGACGTACGATAAAGAGGCTTGGCATGATAATCTACAACTCCTTGAATAATACCTTCAAGAGGCTGCTCGACATCAGCAGCGCTTATGACAGATCGGATCTTATGTAGAATCGACCAAGCAGTCTTATAAGTAACTTGAATAATTGAGCTAAGCTGAACCGCATTAATGTTGACGTCATGCTGAGACATCAGCCAGATGGCTGTGATCCACTTCTTCAATGAAGTGCGGCTATTCTCCATGATGGTACCAGCAGTGAGTGAAGTTTGATGACGACAAGCATAGCATTCGTACAGAGGAAGCCGCCGTGAATTAATGACATAGGCATGTGAATGATGGCAACGTGGACATTGGAATCCAGACGACCATTTCATATCATAAAGAAAAGAAATGCAAGATTGTTCATCTAAAAAGTAATGAGATAACTCCTCGATTGTATTCCAACATTTCAACTTCTCCATCGGAATTCCCACCCCACACCGAATATATGTTCTAGTCATATGAAAATTATACCAAACAAATGTTCGTTATTCAACTAATAAATGTTAAAATCACGACATATGATTGAACTATTGCGGAGAGCGGAAAAGTTAAACGACCTGAGCGAAAGGGAGAATAGTGAGACGGTCTACGGGAGGATATACATACAAGCAAGGCAATGTATTCGACAACAGGAGAAGGAGTACTGAGCAGTTCGAATCCTGAGCGAAAGGGAGAATAGTGAGATGGTCTGCGGGAGGGTATATATACAAGCGGAGGCGATGTATTCGACAACAGGAGAAGGAGTACGGAGCAATTCGAATCCTGAGTGAGAGGGAGAGTAGTGAGACGGTCCGCGGGAGGGTATACAATTTCTCTTAAGCACATATGAATAATTGAATGCTCAGTTTTGTGCGCGGGAGGTAATCTTATGGGAGTCAGATTCCTGAAGGCGGCGGTTGTTTATTTTTTGATAGGCGTGTTGGCTGGGCTCGTTATGGGGTCTATGAAGGCGTTTGAGTATACTTCAATGCACGCGCATATTAACTTGATTGGGTGGGTGTCGCTTGCACTGAGTGGATTGATCTACATTAAGTTTCCGAAGGCAGGGGAGAGCTCGCTTGGGGCAGTACATTTTTGGCTGCACAATGTCGGTCTGCCGGTCTTCGCAGCAGGACTTGCTCTGGAAGTGAATGAAGTGGCCGTTGCTGTGCCGATGTTAATCGGTGGAGGCTTGCTGATTGTATTAGCAGCTCTGACGCTGCTTGTGAATGTATGGAAGAATGTCTCGTCATGATATCTATGAGAGAAGGGTAGTCTGCTGGTGATGCAGGCGCCCTTTTTCTCTTTCATAAATGAAAATACTGTATCACAACAGCGGTTGAGACGGACAATTCTACAACTTCGAACAAGCGTCTCTGCTTGTAGAGCAAGGCCGGTGTAATTTTCAAGCCAGTAGATAGGACAGCGCATTGTGGTGTAGAGCCTTCTTTATTTCACCGCCTAAAATATCGGATTTGGACTATGCACACAGAGGGTGCTAAAAAATGCATATGATAATAAAGCACGATAGTGACTTAAATGATAGCGCTTTAATAAGTGGATATGGAATTATTTCTTTGTCCACGTATAAGCTAACTTTTCTGTGATTCGTATAGGGAAGCATGGAAAGAAACACGATATAAGTACTCCATTTATGGAAAGGGAGAGAAAGGATAAGGGTTAAAGCGTTGTAACACCTTACTTAAAGAATTGGGTTATTATTATGGCGTGATGGGAGGAATGGCAACGATGCAGCAACATGAACAGCATAAACCACCGAATGAGCCTGAATCCAGCGATTCATCACCAGATTTGAACTTGTTCGTTCGGATTATTCGTGCAAGTAAACGACATACAAGACTGCTGGTGCTGATCGGTACGGTACTCCTCTTGCTTGGGGCGGGAACAGGATGGTTCGTTTCACGCACACTAAATGATAACCTGCTGCCATCAGGATTTCGTGTAATGGGGATTCAAGCAGGCGGATTAGATGTCGAACATGCGGAGCAATTAATACATAAACAAATCAATCGCTGGGAGAATACTAATGTTAGCTTTGTACCGGATCGAACAGATGACTCTTTAGAGTCACTTGTGGAACATATGTTTACTCTGAAGGGATTAGGCGTTACATTTGTGACGGATGAAGCAGATACGGTGCTTCAAGAATGGGAGCAGGGCGGTTTCTGGACAAAGCTGCGGCTGCAGCGCGAGCTCAAGAACGCGAATATTGATGTACGGTACGAAGTAGATGAATCTGTGATGGCTAATACGGTTATTGATACTTACGGTGAGCTTGTGAATCGGACTCCGAAGGACGCTAAGGTCAATTACAAGAATCCGCTGAAACCTGTATATAAGGATGAAGTAGATGGCATAGAGCTAGATGAGCATAAGTTGGTGCAACAGTTAAAGAGTGCTATAGATGAGCAGGTGCTTAAAGAATCGACTGTTTCCAAAAAGTCTGACCAATTGATGCTATTGGATGAAGAATTGGAGCCAGAGACACTAACTCTTCGCATGCCGTTGGTGACACTTCCTGCTAAACTAACTCTCGAAACGCTTCAACAGCGTCAACCAGATGGGTTGCTGGCGGAATATACGACAACTATCACTGACGTGGGCGAAGGACATTATCATAACATTAAATCTAGCGCGAGTGTTCTGGATAACTGGGTGCTTTCGCCGGGACAAAGTATTCGCTATGATGACGTTGTAAACCATACGAGTGATCAATATGGGTTGCAGATGGCACCGGTAATTGAAAGGGGCAAGCTAGTAAACGGGCTTGGAGGCGGCTTGTGCCAGACTTCGACTACGATGTATAATGCGGCGCTCCTCAGCGGGCTTGATATTGTCGAACGTCATGCGCATTCACTCCCAGTGAGTTATGTTCCGCTCGGATTAGACGCCACGTATTCTGAGAATGGCCCCGACTTAGTCGTAAGCAACAATACGGAAGGCGATATTGTATGGAAGACGCAAGTGACTGATGATAAGATCACTGTGCAAGTATACGGCCAGCAGGAACCGGGTGTAACCTATGAAACGGAAACGCGCACGATTAAGGAAATGAATCCTGTATCCATGTATGAATTGAAGGAAGTATCAACTGATCTGCAGACGCATGTCATTCAGCAAGGGAAGAAGGGATATGTGGTAGAGACGTATCGCATCAAGCGTAAGGATGGCTACGTCGTATCGCGCGAGAAGATGCGTACCTCCACCTATCGATCGCAGCCTGAGCGAATGACCGCCCCCGATGGTGTGGGTGTGCATCCTGTGCATAAACCAAACATGCCGTAGCGATAAGCTACGGCATGTTCTATGTAAGCTATGAGATTTACAGTGCTCTCTTTGCTCCTACATATGTTTTCTTGGCCCAACTGGAGCCTAAGTTCGAGATAGTAACACAGTTGGCGGATCCGGTTGCGGCGTTAATATATTGATCGTTACCAAGCGAGATGCCGACATGAGTGATGCCATTTCCACTTTCAGAGAAGAAGACTAGATCGCCCTTCTGCGGATTGCTAAGGTTTGGTCCAAGTGACTTGTACATCTGCTGAGCTGTTCGAGGCAGGTCGATGCCATGCTTGTTGAACACATAGCCGACGTATCCTGAACAATCAAATCCGCTTGGCGACATGCCGCCCCATACATATGGTACGCCTAAATAGCTCTTCGCAGTATTAATGATCTTATCCGCCATCGTTGATTGATAGCTGTTGCTAGGTGCGGGTGCTTTGGGTGCGTATCGATCGATTGAAGGCAATGTTTTCGATAAGCTAGGATCCCAAGTGTAATCCAATCCGAGAGTGTCGATCAAGAAACGCATCGAAATGTATGTATTATCTTGATAAGACCATGGTGAGTCAGGCATTACAACAGATTCCCCATTCACTTCAGCCATCTTATCGTCTGTTCGGAATGTAATGGATGTATCTTTATTTTGTATAGTAATTTCCACGCGTCCGTTGCCAATAGAGCGCCAATCGAGAGAGTAGTTCATCTGCTCAGCGAATGGACGGATGGGAACATACATATTCGTTCCGCTCTCTAGAATGGGTACGCTGGAATTAAAGTTAAGTTGTTGTTGATTAACCGTCATAGTAACATTCTTCGCTCCGGCATCAGCGTAGGCTTTCATGTCGTGCCCGCCGTCTGTCAGGAGCATGCATCCCAAAACTGCTCCAGTAATGAGTGCAGTTCGTATTGCAAATTTCAAAAAATCTCCTCCTCTAAGCTGTTGGTTTTTGTTAGTCTGGCGAGTAAAATTATGTACAGTAGCTGTTGTTAGCGGTATCACACTTGCAGCCATAAGAATTACAAATCTTCTTCTACATTAGGTTGAACGATTATTACAGATTTGTAATCTCTCTTCGCTTATTTTCTTACAAAATTGTAACCGTGTCAAACTCATAACCTACTTTTCTGGTATCTAATTTCTGGTATATTAATAATATTAATATCCACAATAGAAAATGTCATTGTGATAGATGCTGATTCACCTTGTTATACATATAGTTATGGATTCGTAAAAAGTAGGATGTTATAGATACGTTGTCAGACTCAGAAAGAAGAGGAGGCATAGATTGTGAGTGAGGTGCGCGAGCTATATGAACGATATTTTAAGCATAAGCTGTTCTTGAAGCTCATTGTAATCTATTCTTTTATTGCTGTGCTGTCGCTAATTGCGTTAGCTGCGTTCACGTATCTATATTTTGCTCGTCAGATAGCTAATGACGTCACGATGGAGCAGCAGCGATCAATTAATGACATGAACCATTATTTCGATCAGAAGGTTGAAACGACACAGGCAATCATGCAGCAGTTGTATCAGGAGAGCGCCTTGCTTAATGATACGATTTATTTATTGGAGCATGGGTATGAAAGCTTTATAAAGTATCGATTAGATTCTTATAGCGAAAGTAATAGTACATATATTCGTAACTTTCATCAATTCTACAGCATTCAGTTCTGGAAAGATGCAGATATGAGAAATATTACGCTGTTCAGCACGAAGCAGAATTTATCGTATATTTATCATAATGGAGGCTACTCGGGCAAACTGTTGGATTGGAGATTAGGTAAGATCGAGAATCCCGAGCTGATCAAGGAACGATTCATAGGTATGAAGCCTATTGTAGAGTCGGAGGCTGATAAGCCACCCTCTTATCGAGATCTTGTCTCCGTCGTTATGCAGCTCAACAATCCGCAGACACTTGCCAATGTTGGAGCGATCGGTGTGGACTATACGTTCGATGATCTTGATGAGCTCGTAGAGTCAGAGGACACCTTGACACAGATTGCTGTTATCGATTCTACGGGGAGAATCGTATATACCTCGTCTACATGGGATCCCAGCTGGTATCATAATGGGAGTCAAATATTTGCCAAGATGGTGCCTAATGAAACGGAATTGATCCAAATACCTGGCAGTGGGGAAGCGCATGTAACTGTATCGAGTTCCAATAAGCTTGGTCTTACAGCTGTAGCGCTGCTTCCGGCGCGAGATGCGGATGCTAGGCTGCTGGGTCTACGCAATACGATCATCATTGTAACCGTTATCTGTATTATCGCCGTGGTCGCTGTGTCGTATATTTCGGTTAGTCAGGTGTCACGACGTATTCAACGTATTATCCGCGCTATGAGAAAGGTGCAGGCTGGCAATCTGAACACCAGGGTGTCCGATGAACATAAAGATGAAGTAGGGCTTATAGCAGACAGCTTCAACCGAATGGTGGAAGAGCTGAAACAGCACATCGACCGGGTATACAAGTCTGAGCTGAAGCAGAAGAATGCGGAGCTGGTGGCGCTACAGTCGCAGATCAAACCTCATTTTCTATACAATACGCTAGAGGTCATACGAATGAGGGCTGTCTCGAAAGGCGCTCATGATGTTGGCGAGATGATCTACAATCTGGCTTCCATCTTTAAGCACATGGTAAAGGATAAGAGCGTGATTCCATTGGAGGAAGAGATTCAGAATTGCAAGCGCTATCTCGAATTGACGCGCATACGCTATCAAGACAAGCTGCAGTATTCCGTTTCCATGGACTCTGGCATCGGGGGATACTCGATTATGAAACTGTCTGTGCAGCCAGTGATTGAAAATTATTTGATTCACGGACTGAGCCTGGAGCGGAAGGATAACCTTGTGAAGATTGCAGCGAAACGTGAAGGAGAGGTGCTCGTGATCGAAGTAGCCGACAATGGAAAAGGAATTGCTGCTGACCGTTTGAAGGAAATACAGCATCGCTTGCTGCAGTCAGAATGGAATGATCACGGTTCATTAGGCTTACAAAATGTTCATAACCGTCTACGCATCTTATACGGTGAAGAAGCCGGTGTAAGTATCGAGAGTATAGCCGAGTGTGGAACAGTCGTCACTTTGCGCGTTCCATTGCTTGCATTGCAGAACTCATCCTATTAGTTAGAGATCGAAGGTGGTACACGATGTATAAAGTGTTGTTGGTAGACGATGAGCCGTTCATAACAGAAGGACTCCAATCCATATTGGAATGGAATGACTACGGGTTGACGATCGCTGGTACTGCGAATAACGGGGAAGAAGCATTGAACCAGCTGAAGAACAGTCACGTTGATCTGGTTGTGACGGATATTATGATGCCGATCATGACGGGGCTGGAGCTCATTGAGAAGGTTAAGCAGCTGAATGCGAATACACGATTTATCATTTTAAGCGGTTATAACGACTTTATGTATGTCAGGGAAGGTATCAAGCTTGGTGTAGAAAATTATTTGCTGAAGCCGATTAATCTGGAGGAGTTTCGTTCGACGATCGAGACGACAGTTCAGAAGCTAGATCAGACGAATAGATTGAGTCAAGTAGAGCGCCATAACCATGATATATTGCGTGATAATGTGCTGTACCGCTGGATAAAGGATCTCATTCATCTGGAAGAGCTCCAGCAGCGCGCCGAGCTGTTGGATATTAAGTTTATCCACTCGTACTATATGGTCGTGCTGCTGCGTCTGGAAGGCGAGCGGGAATTGGAATCTGATCTTCAGCAGCAAGATCGGATCGTTCAAGCCGCAAAGCAGTTTATTAGCGACGGTGAGGAAGCGTATTACATACGTGAATGGGATGGCGAGATCGCATTAGTATTCGGGATCATGAACCCTGAGCAGGATAAGGCGGTCATCATGGAGCGGCTCCGCGTCTGGAAACGCGAGCTAGAGCAGCAATATGAGTTTACACTGCAGATGACGACAGGAAGTGTCCAGCCTGGATATGTGAAGGCGCCGCTTAGCTATGAGCATGCTAAGCGCGTTCAGCCCTATCATCTCATTCGATTGGATGAAGATCTGGTGGACTATGAAGAGACAAGCCAGTACCGCTCTTCAAGGCCGCAAGCTGTACAACCGGATACGGAGGCTTACATGAAGCTGCTGTACGCAAAGGACCGGCTGTCTATCCATGAGAGACTGGCCGAGGACTTTGAACGCTTGAGCCGTACGGAGGGCGTGGAACCTCGCGATATTCGCAATTTTGCGGTGGAACTGCTCATCACGTGGAAGCAGTCGGTCAAGGATGAGTTGATGCATGCCTCGAACGAAGGGCAGGATTGGTTCGATGCGATCTATCGCATGCAGTCCGTTCAAGCACTGAAGGAGCATCTTATGCAGGCGGCGGACCAGTTAATTGATCAGATGAACCAGCCGCAGCAGATGGTACCGGTAGTGAAGCAGGTGCTGTATCATATCGAGGAGAGGTACATGGAGGATCTGTCGTTAAAGACGCTCAGCCAGTTGTACCATATGAATCCGGTATATCTAGGGCAGCTATTTCAGAAAGAAATGCAGTGCACCTTCTCCGATTATTTGAATAAGACGCGCATTAAGATGGCGAAGCAGATGCTGACGGAAACGAATCTGAGGATGTCCGACATTTCTGACAAGGTGGGGTACTGGGACAAAAGTTATTTTTACAAGCAGTTCAAAAAGTATGTGGGAATATCTCCGAAGGAGTACCGCGGGATGCAATAGCAAGCTGGTTTGACGTGGTCTAAACGATATAAGGTGAGAGGGCTTATACCGATATCTGCGCGCAGTGGATATTATGTAAGCCCTTTCTTTAATTTATACACCAATTCTAAAATATGTTGACTATTGTAAGCGTTTTATATCGAGTAAGCTAAAGCTACATCAGACGCAAGGGGGAATAAATGCATGTTAGCCATCAAGAGCTTTGCGAAAAATCTTTTTAAAAATCGCATATTCTTACTAATGGTGCTTCCGGGCACTCTATGGTTTTTATTTTTCTCATATATGCCGATGTTCGGGACAGTAATAGCTTTCAAGGATTATCGCTATAGTCGTGACGGCTTCCTCGCCAGCTTAGTACAGAGCGAGTGGGTCGGATTTCAAAACTTTGAATACTTATTTAGCACAAACGATGCGTATATCATTACGCGAAATACCATTCTGTACAACACGGTGTTTATTATTCTAGGTCTCTTCTTCTCGGTAGCTATGGCCATTATCTTGAGTGAGATCGTCAATAAGCGGTTGGCCAAATTGTATCAAACTGGTATGTTTCTGCCATATTTCCTTTCGTGGGTTATTGTCGGATACTTCACTTTCAGTTTCTTGAGTGTAGATAAAGGTGTTATCAACCAGATATTGGTCAGCTTAGGCAAGCCCGCAATAACGTGGTATTCCGATCCAACTTACTGGCCCTTTATCCTAGTGTTCTTGAACTTATGGAAGGGCATCGGGTACTCAAGCGTAGTTTATCTGGCGGCGATTGTCGGCATCGACAAAACGTATTATGAAGCGGCGATGATTGACGGTGCGAACAAGTGGCAGCAAATTCGCCACATTACGATTCCTTCGATCACTCCGCTGATCACGATATTGACACTGTTCGCGATCGGACGAATCTTCTACGCTGACTTCGGGCTGTTCTATCAGATTCCGCGCAACTCCGGACCGTTATATGAAGTGACGAACGTTATTGATACATATGTTTACCGCGGATTGAAGGCAAGTGGTGAGGTTTCCATGAGTACAGCAGCAGGCTTATATCAATCGTTTGTCGGCTTCGTCCTCGTCATAACGTCGAACTGGATTGTACGCAAATTCAACAAGGACAACGCGTTGTTCTAAAGGAGGAGAGCAGATTATGCGCAAGAAAAAACATCGAGACGTTCATCAACTCTCAAGAGGCTGGAACCTGTTGTTTCATCTGATCGCTGCTTCGTTTGCACTCATTTGCGTGTTCCCGTTCTTCTTCGTTATCATCATTTCCTTAACGAGTGAAGAATCCTTGAACATGTACGGCTATAGGTTCTGGCCGAAAGAATGGAGCTTCTCTGCATATGAATACATCTTCGAAGCAGGTGACCAACTGCTACGATCGTATGGGGTTACTATCGTAATCACGATCGTTGGTACGATTATTAGCCTGATTGTAATCTCTTTATATGCATATGCCATCTCGCGGAAGAACTTCGCGTATCGCGGCTTCTTCTCCTTCATCGCCTTTTTCACGATGCTGTTCAACGGCGGTCTCGTGCCGACGTACATGGTCGTGACACAAGTGCTTCACCTGAAGGACACGATCTGGGCGCTTATATTGCCGCTCGTCATGAATGCGTTCTACGTTCTCATTCTTAGAACGTTCTATAGCACAAGCGTTCCCGACTCTATTATCGAATCGGCTAAGATCGATGGAGCGGGCGAACTTCGGGCCTTTGTCAAGATCGTACTCCCTATTTCATTGCCGGGTATTGCAACGATTGGACTGTTCGCCACACTCGGATACTGGAACGACTGGTTTAACGCGCTGCTCTATATCGACAGCAGACCGGACCTCGTGCCGCTTCAATCTATGCTGATGCGAATCGAGAACAGCATGCAGTTCCTGCTCAGCAACTCTCAGCTCAGTTCCTCCGGTCAATCGCTGGAATTGCTGCGCACGCTGCCGCAGGAATCAACGCGCATGGCGCTCGTCGTGCTTGCGACTCTGCCGATTGCTTGCGCTTACCCGTTCTTCCAACGCTACTTCGTGCAAGGTCTAACGATCGGTGCAGTGAAGGGGTAAAGACTTATGCTTATTGCCGCCTAGCACTGTCTAGCGACTGTTAGGCGGAAATAATAGATTCATCTAGCTATCATAAATATAACTTAAGGGGATGAGCTGAACATGTCGAAAGTGAAGAAAATGCTATTGATGACGATTAGCTTGATATTCGTAGCATCAGTCGTTCTGACGGGATGTGGTAAAGACAAAGCAGCAGACAAGCCGGTAGAAGGAACTGCAGATAAACCGGTTGAGCTGGTATGGTACACAATCGGAACACCGCAGAAAGATGTCGACACCGTAATGAACAAGCTCAGCGAATACACAAAAGAGAAGATCGGCGTTACGATCAAGATGAAGATGTTCGACTGGGGCGATTACAACCAAAAAATGGGCGTTATTGCAACTTCGGGCGAGCCGTATGACATTGCTTTTACATCGTCATGGGCATTCGATTATGTGGCTAACGCGAAGAAAGGTGCATTCTATGACCTTACTGACCTGATGGATCAATACGGAAAGGGCATTGAGGAAACGCTTCACCCTTCCTTCTTGGAGGGCGCCAAGATCGATGGTAAGCTGTATGCGATCCCGGTTAATAAGGAATTGCCAGCACAACGTGTATTCCGATACAACAAGGATCTCGTAGATAAATATAAATTGGACATTGATTCGGTTAAGACACTTGAGGACCTGGAGTCGCTGCTCGCTGCAGTCAAGGCAGGCGAGTCTGGCATGTTCCCGTTTTCTGCAGGGAGAGATTTTAAGTTCGACTTGGGCTTCGACTTGGTGAATGAGGGTTTGCCATTAGGTGTTCGTCTCGATGACAATGGCGAGCTGAAGCTGCAGAATCTGTTTGATCAGCCTGAAGTGATGAAGCACCTTGAGACCATGCACAAATACTATAAAGCCGGATATTTGAGACAGGATGCAGCGACAGCTTCAGCCGGTGATGAGCAGAAGACGGGAAAATGGCTGGTCGATATGCCGCATACGCAGCCATTTGCAGATGTAGCGTGGTCTGAAAGCAACGGCTACCCTATTGTGACTCGTCCTGCGGAAGAGCCGTATGTATACAATTGGTCGGTAATGGGCTCTATGATGGCCGTATCCGCAAATTCAGCTAATCCTGAGAAAGCCCTGCAATTTCTTAACTTGCTTAATACAGATCCATACGTACGTAATATGGTGAACAACGGTATTGAAGGTACGCATTACAAACGACTGAGCGAGGATCGGATTGAGTACTTGCCAGCTAGGAAGGAAGCTTACGATCTGCCGCAATTTACGCTAGGAAACTTCTTTATTCTGGATAAGCTTCCTAACGACCCAGACAATAAGTGGGAAGAGTTCAAGAAGTTTAACGATGCAGCAAAGAATGCGCCGCTGCTCGGCTTCAACTTCGATGGCTCAAATGTAAAGACAGAGGTAGCATCCATGCAGAACATTCGCGAAGAGTTCTATCCATCTTTGTTCACGGGCTCGGTAGATCCTAAAGTATACGTGCCTAAAATGCTAGAGAAGATGAAGTCAGCCGGTTTGGACAAGATCGAAGCGGAAATGCAAAAACAATTGGATGAGTGGAAGCAGGCAAAGAAATAGCATAACAAATGATTAGATATTAAGGTGGAGCCTAGGCTTCACCTTAATTATGTTTAGTAGAATTGTATTTTTAGATAGTATGATATAATATAATGGATATAATAAATAATTCATTTAGACTTTGGTTAGAAAAAGGAGAGAACTCATATGGAACGCCTACCTCAATCCGTGCTTCGTGTCATGGAAGAAGCTAAGCAGAAGCTAGCGGAACAGCCTAAATTGCAGCGTGTATTTCTGAATTGTTTCCCGAATACCCTTAAAACGACGACCAAGCTGCAAGATGACGGTACATCCTATGTATTTACAGGTGACATTCCAGCAATGTGGCTGCGCGATTCCAGCGCACAAGTCCGTCAGTACTTGCCGCTTGCAAATGAAGATGCGGATGTTCGCCGTGTCATTACAGGCCTTGTGAAGAGACAACTAAAGTATATTCAAATAGATCCTTATGCTAATGCATTTAACGAAACGCAACTGCCCCTTAGTGAAGTTCATCACCGTGACAATACGGAATTGAACGGCTGGGTGTGGGAGAGAAAGTACGAGATTGACTCCCTCTGCTACCCGATTCAACTGAGCTACTTGTACTGGAAGCAAACAGGTGATTCTTCGTTGTTTGACGGCGAATTCAAGACAGTGGCGAATATCATCATGAACTTGTGGACGACGGAGCAGCGCCATTTCGAGCAATCTCCATACCGCTTCCAACGCATGGAATGCCGCAAGACAGATACGCTGAAGAACAACGGAATGGGTATGCCGGTTAACTATACAGGTATGACATGGTCGGCTTTCCGTCCTAGCGATGATGCGAATACGTTCGGTTATTTGATTCCTGCGAATATGTTTGCAGTTGTCGTGCTTCGCTACCTGGCTGAGATCGCGAAGGAAATCTATGAAGACCAACCGTTTGCATATAAAGCGCTGCGTCTGGCAGAAGAAATCGATGACGGTATTAAAGCTTACGGTATCTATAATCACCCAACTTACGGTAAGATTTACGCCTATGAAACAGACGGCTTCGGAAATTATAATCTAATGGACGATGCCAACGTGCCTAGCTTGCTGGCGATCCCTTACCTTGGCTATACAACAGCAGATGATCCTATCTACCAGAACACACGCCGATTTATTTTGAGCGAAGATAATCCTTACTTCTTCTCAGGAACGAAGGCGAAAGGCATAGGAAGTCCGCATACGGAGCATAATCATATCTGGCATATCAGCCTATCTATGCAGGCGCTTACATCGGTTGATGAAAATGAAGTGCATGATCTAATTAAGGTTATTCTAAGCACGGATGCGGATACCGATTATATGCATGAGGGCTTTGATGTTAACGATCCGAAGAAGTTCTCGCGTGAATGGTTCGCATGGGCAAACAGCTTATTCTCTGAATTGGTATATCGTGAATATTGGCTGAAAGGCTAGGCTGGTTACAACTTAGATTAGGATTGGATGGAAGGGGAGCTATACGATGACGAAGAAGACAGCTCATATTATTTCTCATACACACTGGGACCGCGAATGGTATTTGCCATATGAATACCATCATGCGCTTCTTATTGAATTAATGGATACACTTCTGGAAACACTTGATCGCGATCCGGACTTCAAGAGCTTCCATTTGGACGGTCAGACGATTATATTGGAAGACTACTTGCAAATTCGTCCAGAGATGAAAGAGAAACTGGAGCATTACATCCGTGAAGGCCGCATTCATATCGGCCCTTGGTACATCCTGCAGGATGAGTTCTTGACGAGCAGTGAGGCGAACATTCGCAACCTGCAGATCGGTCACCGCGACGCGAAGAAATATGGTGTTAACATCTCGAAGCAGGGCTACTTCCCAGACTCCTTTGGGAACATGGGTCAAGCTCCGCAGATTCTGAAGCAAGCGGACATCGATGTAGCTGTATTCGGACGCGGCGTTAAGCCTACTGGCTTCAACAACGAAGTATCGGAAGATGCGGCATATGAGTCGCCTTTCTCTGAGATGATGTGGCAATCGCCAGACGGTTCACGCGTCATCGGTATCTTGTTCGCTAACTGGTACTGCAACGGTATGGAAGTTCCAGTAGAAGAAGCGAAGGCAGTAGCCTACTGGGAACAGCGCATTCCAGCAGCAGAGAAGTTCGCGTCGACGAACCACCTGTTGTTCATGAACGGCTGTGACCATCAGCCGATCCAGACGGATCTGTCGCAAGCGATTGAAACGGCGGAGCGTCTGTTCCCAGACGTAGAGTTTGTTCATTCCAACTTCAACGATTATGTTGACGCTCTACGCGATGAGCTGCCTGAGAACCTGAAGACGGTAGCAGGTGAGCTTCGCAGCCAACGTACAGACGGCTGGTATACGCTCGTGAATACAGCATCGTCCCGCGTCTATTTGAAGCAGGCCAATGCGGAGTGTCAAACGCTGCTTGAGAAGGTAGCAGAGCCGCTTGCGGCATTTGCTCACCATAACGGTAAGCCTTATCCGCATCATCTGTTCGTGTATGCTTGGAAGACGCTGATGCAGAACCATCCGCATGACAGTATCTGCGGTTGTTCCGTCGATGAAGTGCACCGCGAGATGGAAACGCGCTTCATGAAGTCGAAGCATATGACGGAAATGATCATTAATGAGACGTTGGATAGCTTGATGCCACAGGTGAACACCAGCGTATATGAAGGCAAGGATGCGACGCCGTTTACGGTGTTCAACTCGGCCGGATATGCGCGCGACGGCGTTGTTGAAGTGACGCTTGAGCTGAAGCGCCGTTACTTCAGCGAAGCGTATCCGACAGTGCTGGCGAGAGAGCTGAGACAAGAAGCGATCGAGCCAGGCGCAGTGATGGACGCGCAGGGTAACGTGCTGGACTGCGAGTGGGAAGACGCTGGCGTTATGTTCGGCTATGATCTGCCGAAGGATAAGTTCCGCCAGCCATACATGGCGCGCATCATTAAAGTGCGCCTGCAAGTGCAAGACATCCCTGCGTTCGGCTACAAGACGCTCGCTTGGGTTGCAGGAGCAAGCAAAGAAGCGGGTGCAAGCCTTGTGACTGGCGAGTTCAAGATGGAGAACGAACGTCTGCAGGTTGAAGTGCTGGACAACGGCTCTTTGAAGCTGACAGACAAGAAGACCAATCACGTATTCGACGGTATCAACGTTTACGAAGATGCCGGCGATATCGGTAATGAATATATGTACTTTATGCCGAAGGGTTCGACACCGCTGACAACAGCAGGTGTGAAGGCTGAGCGTAAAGTAGTGGAGAATACACCGTTCCGCGCGGTGATCGAAGTGACGCACAACTGGGAGATTCCAGCTTCCGCAGACGAAACGCTGCATCAGGAGCAGATCGATGTAGTCAGCTACCCGAACCGCAAGGCTCAGCGTTCTACGGAGATGGTACCTTTCCACATCGTGACTCGCTACACGCTTGATCGCGATGCGAAGCGCGTCGACGTATCCGTTACGATGAACAATCAATCCAAGGACCATCGCGTGCGCGCGCTGTTCCCAACTGGATTCCAAGCGGAAACGCATCTTGCGGACTCCATCTTCGAGGTGGCGCGCCGCAACAATATTCCTGAGAAGGAATGGGCTAACCCTAGCAATGACCAGCATCAGCACGCGTTTGTCAGCGCGAGCGACACTAAGCTGGGCTTGACGATCGCGAACAAAGGCCTGTTCGAATACGAATTGTCGCAGGATGAGAAGAACACGATCGCGGTTACTTTGCTTCGCTGCTCGGGTGAGCTTGGCGACTGGGGTTACTTCCCTACGCCAGAGGCGCAATGCATCGGCATTCAAACGGCGGAATATGCGATCATCCCTCACGAGGGCGATGTGATCACATCCGGCGCTTATGCAGAGGCATACGGCTATGCCGTGCCATTCCTTGTGCGTCAAACGGACGTGCACGAGGGCAAACTGCCGGCAGACCATGCCTTCATGCAATGGTCTGGCGATAGTGTAGCCTTCTCATCCGTCAAGATGGCGGAAGAGAGCGGCGACATGGTTGCGCGCTGGTACAACCTTGCGCATGAACCTCGCTCTCTGCGTGTCGAGCTGCCAGAAGCGGGAACCGGCTTCTATGCGAGCGACGTGCTGGAGCGTGAAGGCGAAGCGGTCGCTTCCGGCGACGCGAAGTCCGCGCATATCGAGCTCCGTGCTGCTGAGATCGTTACAGTGGGCATGAAGAAGTAAGATGGATAGTAGAAGAGCTGATTCGGGTTTAGACCTGAATCAGCTCTTTTTGTGCTGTATTGCATGGAACCGTAATGGATCTTCCGCACATAAATAAACCGCTGGAGCACGCAAGCCCCAGCGGTTTATGTCATTTATATGCCGATGATGGTCAATTCCTTCGGATAGGAAGTCAGCACGCGAACTCCTTGTTCGGTTACAACCACATCATCTTCGATGCGAACGCCGCCCTTGCCAGGCAGATATATGCCTGGTTCAATCGTAAACACGACACCAGGCTGCGTGAGCGCCTCGTTCTGCCCGTGTACAGAAGGATATTCATGCACATCGATACCAAGACCGTGACCAAGGCGATGTGTAAAATACTCTCCGTATCCCTTATCCACGATGACCTGACGCGCAACCTTATCCAGCGAGCCGAAGCTGACGCCTGGCTTAACGGCAGCGATCGCGGCTTCGTTAGCCGCTAGCACCGTGTTATAGATGTCCTTCATTTCAGCGCTCACTTCACCAATAGCGAAGGTGCGCGTAATATCGGACGCGTAGCCGTTAAGGTAAACGCCGAGATCGAACAACAGCAGGTCGCCTTCGCGAATAACGCGAGCGCCCGGTACGCCATGCGGCAATGCCGCGTTCTCGCCGGCAAGCACCATCGTATCGAAGGATGGTCCATCAGCGCCCTGCTTCTTCATCTCGTATTCGAGCTCCGCTACGACTTCTGCTTCTGTCATGCCGACGCGGACGCGGCGCACGACAGAGCCGAGTACGGATTCGACACAGTCCACAGCCGCTTGCATGCGATCCAATTCCACTTCCGACTTGATCACGCGCATCGCTTGCAAGACATCGCCGATATCCGCATAGCGCAGTGTGCCAAGCTCTGCCTGCATCGTCTCAAATCGGCTGACGGACAGATTCGCCTTCTCGACCCCTAACGTCTGCAGCCCAGCAGGGAGATGGCGCTTTAGGATCGCATAAGGGTTATCTGTATCGGTATGGGTCGCGATACGCTGTACAGACGATACAGCCGCTGCCTTATCGGCATCGAGGGCTGGCACGATCAGTACCGGCTCTTCGCCGCGTGCGAAGACTACACCTAGAAAACGCTCATGTGGATTGCACGCAAAGCCTGTCACGTAATACACATGCTTGGGATCCGTAATCAGAACAGCATCCCACTGTTCAGCTTCCATAGAGCGGGAAATATTGTCCCATATATGACTCATTGCTTAACACCCTTTCTAACTGAGAGCATGATCACGGCATCCGTTCAGCGGAGGTTGAGCAGAGATGCTCTACGCATACGCCAGTGAATGAAATCATGCTCGTAATATATGTTGAATGTACCACTTTTAACTATGAATTGCGACTAAGGAGCCTCGGAAAATGAAAAATGGAAAATGTTTCACGTTCCCCGTGGAACAATTGTCTGGAATACGCATAGCTGCGCTCGACATGTAAATGATTCCCTACCAATATCACTGTGCGAACGTCTCCATCTCTGCATGAGATTCAATTCACAAGACTGTAACAAATGAGCTGTTTTGTTTATTTTTCGTCACACTTTGAATTGTGAACGTGTGGCAGAATGGATATACACACCAGTCAGAATATAGAGATATCACGGCCTGGGCTGAAGCCGACCGCTGATTGGAATAATGATCTTATGGAGGGAAAGACGATGCTTACGATGGCGGGAAACCTAACTCATAGGGAAGAACAGACGGTTGAATGCTTGGAAGTTCGTAACGCCGCTTATCAACTACTGGTCGATTTTATTGGGGAAGAACCCACGCTGGAGAACATCGTGGCTTGGCGCAATCATTCGATATGGGGACAACTAAGCTCCATGTCCGAAGGAGCTCGAGAAGTATGCAAGCGATTACAAGAAGTGCCGCTGCTTGAATTGTACAACTTGCTCTCATCGATGCGAGTGGAATATGAACGACTATTTCAACCTGGCGGGGAGCTTCCGGTGACACCTTGCGAATCGATGTATCGCGCGCATGAGCAGATGCTGCCGAAGTCATACGCACAAGAAGTGCGTGAGGATTATGCAGACTTCAGTATTTATTTTAAGAAGATGCAAGGCGAGAGCGACGACCATATCGCGGTTGAATTGGAATTTATGACTGTTATTATCGGGAAGATGCACAACACACTAATGACTGAAGAGCGTTATGAGCGCTATATCAATGGACAGAGCCGGTTTATTCAAGATCATTTGCAGCATTGGGTCATTCGATTCGGGCAGGATCTAGAGCAATACTCTACGCATCCTCTATATAAGGCAATCGGTATGATGCTGCAGGATTTCATCGCGAAGGAAGCAGCTTGGGCAAGAGAAACAGCTCATTAATCATGTAAATCGCATATAAGCAGGGACGTTCATATCATATAACATTCCGATCAATATAAATCAAGAAGGCTGCTCCGCACAGGAGACAGCCTTTTTCGTCATGCAGCCATTATTTATTTAGGAGATAATTTTAAGCCCGATAACAGAAGCCAGGATGAGAGCAATGAAGAATACACGTTTCCATTCCTTTGGCTCATCAAAGGCGAACATTCCGAGAAGTGTACTTCCAACAGTGCCAATGCCTGTCCAGATCGCATATGCGGTTCCCATCGGAATCTGCCCCATCGCATATGACAACAGGGAGAAGCTTGTGATAAATGAAATGCTCAAAAATAAATACGATTGCCAATTATGATATAGCGTTACACGTTTTATAGCGAGTACGCCGAGCACTTCGCACAGTCCGGCGATGATTAGTGCGATCCAAGCCATCACGCTTCACCTTCCTTTGTATCCGGCGTTACCAGCTTCAATCCGATTACTCCTGTAGTCAACGTTGCGATAAGCAAGAGCTTTATAGGATCAACGGGTTCTCCGAAGATGAGCATTTCGGCTATTACCGTTCCTGCAGTTCCCAGTCCTGTGAAGACGGCATACACCGTGCCAATCGGCAATCGCGATGCTGCTTCAATTAGCAGTTTGAAGCTTAATACGATAGAGCCTATCGTAATTAGCCATCCCCACCATGAAGTGGAATACTTAAGCCCGCTTACCCAGAAGACCTCAATAACACCGGCCAGAACGACGAGCCACCATTCTTTTTTCATGTTGAAGTAACCTCCCTTAATCTAGATGTCTAAGCTTTGAGTGTCAGGCCTCTCCAGTAGATATGCCATGAGCGGTCCAGCTTGCGCTTGAATCGCTCTGCGTCGCCATATATCAATTCAACATACAGGCCATCTAACATGCACATAAATGCAGTGGCGGCTTGTTCAGGATGAACGGCAGCAATCTCGCCGCTGCGCAGCGCCAATATGATAATCGGAACAAGATCATGCTCGAGTTGATCCAAGAAAGCATTAACTCGTTCCAATACCTGCTTCTCCAGAGCAGTTGGCGGGAAGAAGGACATACGAATCATGAACTTAATCTCTGCCTGCTGTTCATATCGCTTCAAATAGCTGTACAGGAACGTTTTCATCTGCCACTCTAATGGCTGACCGCGGTGTTCCTTGAAGAATTGGCCGGCCGTATGCAGTTCTTGATCGAATACCAATTGCACAACTTGCAGGAACAGATCTTCTTTGCTGGCATAATGAGCATATATAGAGGGTTTCTTAATGCCAACTTCGTCCGCGATCTTAGAAAGGGACGTACCGTCATAGCCGTATTGTGCAAAGTGAGCAAGAGCAACTTGTCGAATATGATGTGCAGTCATTAGTAATTCCTCCTGACGTCATTGTTCATTACCTACCTACCGTTCGTTAGGTAGAGTATCTCACATGATAAATGGGTTGTCAATATTAAGATATAGTTGATTATGGAGAGACGGCATCTATCTTCATCTGTTATGATGGCATTACTGATCATATATAAATAAAAGTAATGAAATTAAATATTCATGAAATAAATTAGATACATACATTGGGGGATTTACATGAGAAGAGCCATGCAGGTTGCTGTATTTATTATCCTGCTGTTTACATTCGGTGTTTACTTGAATGGGACATTCGGCAAATCGATAACTTGGGTCGTTAGTTTGATGACTACTCTAGCTGTTATATCGTTGATCTTGATTATTTTTATGGAGAATCGGCATCCTTCCAGTACAGCGGCCTGGATCCTGGTGTTGGCACTTGTACCGGTTGTCGGTTTTATCTTCTATCTCTTATTCGGTCAAAATTATCGCAAGCGCCGCAATTTCAATCAGAAGGCTCAACGAGACAGACATAGCTACGGCTTCATCGACAGCAGGGTGTTGAATGAACATCATATGCTCTCCGGCTTGTCGCTGGAGCAGCGCCAGATGCTGAAGCTTACACAGCGCATGAGCAAGAGCCCTGTAACCTTCGCCACCCACACGGAAGTGCTGACGAACGGCGAGGAGACGTTTTCCGCACTTATTCGAGAATTAAAGCGTGCGAGACACCATATCCACATGGAATATTACATCTATCGCGACGATGATATCGGACGGCAGATCAAGTCCATCCTGATGGAGAAGGCCAGATCCGGCGTGCAGGTAAGATTTATGTTTGATGCGGTGGGCAGTATATATCTGAAAAAGTCATTTCTAGATGAGATGAGGCAGGCGGGTATTCAGGTCGTTGCATTCGGGCCGATGAAGTTTCGTATCTTCACGAATAGAATGAATTATCGGAATCATCGCAAGATTGTCATCATCGATGGTGACGTTGGATTTATCGGCGGGTTAAATGTCGGCGACGAATATTTGAGCCGCAGCAAGACGTACGGCTTCTGGCGGGATACTCACATGATCGTTCGCGGCGAGGCAGTTCAGACGCTGCAGATGATCTTTCTGCAGGATTGGCGGCATATGACGAAAGAGGAATTGTACGATTCACGATATTTCGTGGTGAGCTCGTCTATTAAGGAATCGGCAGGCGCAGTTCAGATCATTGCAAGCGGACCAGACCAGCAATTCCAGACGATGAAAAATGTATTCTTCTCTATGCTGACCTCAGCCAGACGCTCGATCTGGATGGCGACGCCTTATTTTATCCCAGATGAAGATATATTGACTGCGATGAAGGTGGCGGCCTTGTCCGGTATTGAAGTCAAGCTGCTCTTTCCCGCTAAGCCCGACAAGTGGCTGCCGTTCTTGGCGTCTCATTCCTACTTTCAAGGGTTGATTGAAGCGGGGGTCAAGATCTATGAGTATGAGAAGGGCTTCCTGCATTCCAAGCTCGTCATCGTCGATGGTGAGATTGCTACAATAGGTACGACAAATTTGGATATGCGGAGCTTTTATCTGAACTTTGAAGTGAACGCACTGCTCGTGCAAACGAAGAGCGTAGACCAACTGGTACGCGATTTTGAACGCGACCTGCAGTCGACGAAGCATATTCGAGAAGAGCATTTTCTGCGCCGCCGCATCGTGACGAGGTTCTTGGAGTCGGTGGCGCGGTTGTTTTCACCGCTGCTATAAGCTTTCATATATTTCATCAAGCTGTTGAGCCGAGCTCAACAGCTTTTTTTGGCGGGAGAAACAGAATAGGAAGCGGAACATCTAGAGGTAGGATCTATTATAGAGCGGATTGCATATGATAGGATGGACAGGATATCCACAGAATGAGGCCATAATGGTCATTTGTCATCTGAGCAGAGACCTATTATTATTTTTCATGTCTTTATAGTGTCTAAAAGTGAAAATGTCTTTGGTAAGCGGACACTTTCTAACGTACAATAGTAGTGTGGTGAAACCGATAACGGTTCACCTTTAGCATAAACATATACGCTGCATGTGATTAAGGATATTAGCCTAATGGCGTTAAATAGCGGAGGGGAAAAGGGGCATGAAGTATCGTAGTGTGTTTGACATCATTGGACCTATCATGGTCGGTCCATCCAGTTCTCACACAGCCGGAGCGGCAAAGATCGGCAGGCTTGCTCGAAGCATCTTCGGAAGGCAGCCGAAGAAGGTGCATATTATGCTGTATGGTTCTTTTGCGGAGACCTATAAAGGTCATGCGACGGATGTAGCGCTTATCGCTGGACTATTGGATTACGATACGGATGATCCTCGTCTGCCGGACGCGCCGAAGTATGCGGAAGAAGCGGGCGTTGAGGTTGCGATTACAACAGAAGAAGCCATTCCAGTGCATCCGAATACAGCTCGCATTCATATGCAGGATGAGTTGGATGAGATGGAAGTAGCAGGGATATCAATTGGGGGCGGCAAGGTTGAGATATGCGAATTGAACGGCTTCCAGCTTAGCTTGTCCGGTCAGAGTCCGGCGATCCTCATCGTGAACCAAGACCGATTTGGCGTTATTGCGGGGGTTACGAACATATTGAGCCGCGAACAGGTCAATATCGGCAATATGAAAGTGTCAAGGAAGGAAAAGGGGAAACAGGCTCTCATGGTCATCGAAACCGATGAGACGATGGATGAAGAAATCCTACGGGAGATTCGGGGTCTGCAGGGCGTCGTACGCGTGCTGCGGATGGAGGATTAACATAGTGATTCACGGTGTGAACCTTTAGCAGCCGTATGGGCATTCTATATGATTAGAGGAGGCAGCGCTTACATGTTTCGAAATGTAGCGGAATTGATAGCGATGACGGAAGAGCGGTCCTGCTCGATTGCTGACATTATGATTGAACAGGAGATGCAGGTGACGGGCCGCAGTCGCGAAGCAGTGCGGGAGCAGATGGGCCGCAATCTCACGGTGATGGAGCAGGCGGTCGAGCGCGGGATGGCCGGCGTGAAGTCGCATTCGGGCTTAACTGGCGGCGATGCCGTGAAGATGCGCGCTTATATTGACAGCGGGCTGGGCCTGAGCGGCAACACGATTCTGGACGCCGTCTGCAAGGCGGTCGCCACGAACGAGGTCAATGCCGCCATGGGCATGATCTGCGCGACGCCGACTGCCGGCTCGGCGGGTGTCGTGCCGGGCACGCTGTTCGCGCTGCGCGACAAGCTGAACCCGACGCGCGAGCAGATGATCGATTTCTTGTTCGTATCCGGTGCCTTCGGCATGGTGGTGGCGAACAATGCATCGATCAGCGGCGCGGCGGGCGGATGCCAAGCCGAAGTCGGATCGGCTTCGGGCATGGCAGCGGCATCCATCGTCGCGTTAGCCGGCGGAACGCCGCAGCAGTCGGCAACGGCGATGGCTATCGCGTTGAAGAATCTGCTGGGTCTGGTGTGCGACCCAGTGGCAGGACTGGTAGAGGTGCCCTGCGTGAAGCGCAATGCCATGGGCGCGGCGATTGCCATGGTGGCGGCAGACATGTCGCTGGCCGGCATCACGAGCACGATCCCATGCGATGAAGTGATCGAGGCGATGTTCCGCATCGGGCAGACGATGCCGACAGCGCTGCGAGAGACGGCGCTGGGCGGATTGGCCGCCACGCCGACCGGGAAGCGGCTGAAGCAGGAGATATTCGGGCAACCAGAGGCAGCCGATTCCGAATAATCAATCTTATATGATTCATGCGGGAGTCCTGAAAAGGGCTCCTTTTCTTGAGGGTTCTTTCACGACATGGCAATGTAGAACAGGACGAGTCGCGGCATCATATATTTACCACGACTTTGTGGATATTCGCCGTATACTATGCCGTCAGTTTTTGTTATGCTTAGTCATATTATAAGAAAATGATGGAATATTGTGTATGGAATAGATGCAATACTGGTTCGCATAAGCTGGCGCTAAGCTAAGTTGGCATCGTGCGGCGGAAGCTGCGACTGATTGCGCTGTGAAGCCGGTCTGCCAATATCTCGTTTGCGACGATGGGGAAAGGAGAGTTACCAGTGACAATACAATCTAATGAATCCGCATCAGAGCTCCCTGTTTCTCACGCGACAGAAAGACGTAAAGCTGAGCATGTGCGAATCTGCTTAGAAGAAGAAGTGAACGGGATCGGCATCTCGACAGGGCTTGAGCGATATCGCTTTATGCATCAAGCACTGCCGGAGATCGATTTCCACGATATAGATCTCTCGGTGTCATGGTTCGGCAAGCAAGCCAAGACACCGTTTCTCATTAGCTCCATGACAGGCGGAAGTCATGGAACGGGACAGATTAACCGCCGCTTAGCCGCTATGGCAGAAGTGCGGGGGTGGGCTATGGGAGTCGGCTCGGTGCGTGCGGCAGTGGAGAATCCAGAAGTTGCGGATACGTTTCAACTGCGTGATGTGGCGCCGACGATCCCGATGTTTACGAACATTGGAGCTGTGCAGCTCAATATGGGGATGGGAGTAGAGGAATGCCGCCGTGCAGTAGATATCGTACAAGCTGACGGTTTAATTCTGCATCTGAATGCGCTGCAGGAGGTATTTCAGCCGGAAGGCGACTTGAACTTCTCGAACCTGCTGCGGCAGATCGAGAGGGTATGCCGTGAGCTTGAAGTTCCTGTCGGCGTGAAGGAGGTCGGCTGGGGCATCGCTGCGGATACAGCGCGCAAGCTGACGGATGTCGGCGTCGCCTTCATCGATATCGCCGGCGCGGGTGGCACGTCCTGGAGCCAGGTGGAGAAGCTGCGCTCGAAGGACAACATTCGCCGCCACGCAGCGGAAGCGTTTGTCGGCTGGGGGATTCCTACAGCCGATTGCGTGCGGGATGTGCGCAGCGCCCTGCCTGACATGACGGTGGTCGCAAGCGGGGGGCTGCGCAATGGCGTCGATGCCGCCAAAGCGTTGGCGCTGGGCGCTAATGCCGCTGGCTACGGCCGATCGCTTCTGCGGTCAGCGGTATTGTCAGACGAAGCGGTGCATGATACATTGGCACAGGTCGAATTGGAGCTGTCGATCGCGATGTTCGGCATCGGCGCCCGGACGATTGAAGATTTGCGTCATACAGATCGACTAGTGTTGATATAAGCATGTTTGCCATAGCGAGGAGCCCTGTAGGGCTCTTTTTATGCAATCTAGATTCATATAGTGTGAACAAAATGTTAACTTGAAGGGTAAGTGATGAACAATATGTGAAAAAATGCTCAAATATCTATTGTTAGACATTTATCTATTAGATAGTAACATTGTGAATGTCAACAATGTTTAGACAGACTGTGAAGAGGTGTACATATGAGACAGTGGTTTATTAGTGTAGCGGATAAACGTTCCTTGAAACAAAAGTTTTTTTTCTTATTTATAGTCATATTGATCGGATTCATGACGACCGGAATTGTCTCATTAAGCCAAGCCAATAAGCTGATGAATAGTTTAGACGAAATGTACAATACGCATATGAAGTCGGTAATCCGGACGGAAAGCATGATGATTTCCTTCAAGCAGGCTTCCGCTTACTTGGAGCGAATGGCAGAAAGTGAAGATATGAAGGTAGCCGTGTGGCACTGGGAAGATTATGAGCGTTATATGAAGCAAGTAAAGGACGCTCATTCCGACTTTATGTCGCTGCAGACGAATTTAGGCGTGAATGAAACATTGAATCAGCTGAGCAGCAACCTCCTGAAGATGGAGCAGCTTGCGAATGAGATGCACAGACAGGCTGAACATAATAATTTTGCTGCTGCCCAAGAGCTTTATAAGGACCAGGGGGCTCCGCTGCACAAAATAATGTTCGATCAGATGAAGAGTCTGGAAGGCGCCAGTTTAAAGGCATCAGAGGATATCTATAACAGTAATCAGGCAAGCGGGAAGTCCGAAATGTGGAAGAGCATTATCATCGTCATGATGATTTGTACTATTGTAGCAGGGATATGCATATTGATTATGCGCTCGGTTAATCGACCTGTCATGAAGCTTCAAGCATTAATGGCGAAGGCTGCGAGCGGAGACCTGCGCGTTGAAAGCGATGAGTTAAGCAACAATGAGATGGGCAAGCTATCGCAAAGCTTTAATCATATGATCCAGAGCTTGCGTGATTTGGTATTCCATATTAAGTCCAGCAGCCATCAGTTGGCTGACAGTGCCTCCCATGTTGCGGATTATACCGAGCGGTCGCACGAGAATGCGAAGCAGACGGTAAGCACGATGGGATTGGCAGCTGAGCGTGTGAACCAGCAGCAGCTCTCGACAGCCGAAACGTCTACTGCTATGGAAGAAATGTCGAGAGGGATTGAAGACATCGTCAATGCAGCTGGAGAAGCAATGGAGCTGGCAATCGATGCTGGAGTTCATTCTCAAGCTGGAACCGTACAGATGCAGCAGGCTATTGATAAGATGAAGCTGATTCGCAGCGCGGTTGAAAGTGCTGCGGCTGTTGTACAAGAGATGAACGAGTATTCTGCTTCAATACATAAGGTAGTTGCCACCGTTCAAGGTATAAGCAAGATGACCAGCTTGCTGGCCCTGAATGCCTCTATTGAAGCGGCGCGTGCGGGTGAGCACGGTCGGGGCTTCAGCGTCGTAGCGGAAGAAGTGCACAAGCTTGCAGCCCAAACCAGCGACTCGCTAAAGGATATAGAACAAGTTATTGCTAACTTGAGCCTGGGCACTAGTCATGTTAATGAGGCAATGGAGGATGTGCAGGAGCATGTGAACAGCGGTGAGCAGACGATAGAGCTTGCGGGGCAATGCTTTATGGACATTAACCTTCAAGTGCAGCAGGTTTCAGCCCAGATGCAATCGGTGTCCGCAGCTACCGAAGAAATGAGCGCGAGCTCTGAAGAAATTGCCGCCTCTACAATCGAAGTTTCGAAGCTTGCGGATCAATCGATGCAGGATACCCAGCATGTGATGAATATGACGAAAGACCAGCTGGAATCGATGAGTCAAATATCAAGCACGGTGGAGGAACTGCATAAGCTGTCGGATGGCTTGGAATCGCGTGTTAATCAATTTGAATTGGAATAAATGAACCTTGATGCGGAAGACTCGTATGCCGTCGGCGTAGGGGTCTTTTTATCTGCGCTGCGTAGAGAAATTATTACCTTTGGATTTTAGGGAAATACCTGTATACAATGGGTTTAATTATTATGCAAAAGGCTACAAGACATTTTACGGAGTATGAAGGAGTGAACGTTTGCAGCATGTCCAAGAAGCAATCTACTTCAAGTCAAACACAAGGGACTAACCTAAGCTCAACTGATCAATTTAGCTCGACAGGGTTCATCTTGGCGGCTATCGGCAGCGCTGTTGGACTTGGGAATATGTGGAAATTCACATATGTAACAGGAGAGAATGGCGGTGGAGCCTTCGTCCTGCTATTTATATTTTTCTTATTCGTTGTCGGCCTCCCGGTATTGCTTGGCGAGATGGCGATTGGCCGTGCTGGTCGCGGTGACGCCGTACATGCATTCACGAAGCTTTCAGGCAAGAAATGGTGGGGTATCTTGGGCTTTATCGCAGTACTGGCGGCATTCCTCATTCTGACTTACTACAGTACGATCGCTGGTTGGACGCTGCATTATGCGGTGCAATCGCTTAACGGCGAGCTGTTTACCCATACGGACTTCGCTCAGTTCTTCGATGAATTCACTGGCAGCTATTGGCCAATCGTATGGCAAATTGTTGTACTGGCACTCTGCTTTATCGTTGTTGTGCGAGGTATCTCCAGTGGTATTGAAAAGTTCAATAAGATCGTTATTCCAAGCTTGCTCGTTTTTCTCGTTATCATGTTGTTCCGCAGCTTGACGCTTGATGGCGCAGCTGAAGGAATTCGCTACTTCTTGTATCCAGATTTCTCACAATTGACATTCCAGTCCGTACTTATGGCGTTGGGTCTAGCCTTCTTCTCGTTATCACTAGGTATGGGGGCTATGCTTACGTATGGAGCCTATGTAGACAAGCGTCAGTCGCTTCCGAATGCGACCATTGCAGTTGGAGCTGGTAATCTGGCGTATGCATTGATGTCTGGCTTGATCATATTTCCGATTACTTTTACATTTGGAATCGCGCCTGACCAAGGCCCTGGGCTTATCTTTGTTGCACTGCCCGCAGCGTTCGCGTCGATGCCGTATGGCAGCCTGTTTGGCGGCATATTCTTTATCCTGCTAGCTATTGCGGCGCTCACTTCATGTCTGGCTTTGATCGAAGTGCCGGTAGCCCTCTTGATGCGCAAGTTCTCCATGAGTCGAATTAAGGCGGCGACCGTATTCATGATTGCTCTATATGCTTTGGCACTGCCTGTTACGCTCTCATCAGGAGGTGTGCTGACCGACTACGTCGTTGGCGGCAATAACCTGTACGACTGGGTTGACTTTATTACATCCAACGTGATGCTTCCGCTCGGCGGATTGTTCGTAACCTTGCTTGTCGGCTATGTATGGAAGGAGTCCAGAGCAGAGGTCGGCCTGTCCAATGGCTGGATGAAAGTCTGGTATTTCTCTATGCGCTACATTATACCGATTCTGATCGTGTTGATCTTGTTGTCATCAGTCGGAATTATTTAATAATGGGATCCTGTCTCTTGCGGCAGGATTCTTTATTTTATATGGATAATCAACAAATTTGGAGTTAAGTAAATAAATTAGATAATTTTGATGCAACCTTTTTTGAGTAGGCACGTCTAAGGGGTACAGCTGAACAAACAGCAAACTAGTTCCCCTTTGATTCAGAAGAATCATCACAGGGAACTCTGATACTCTACTTACTTCAGGAGGTAATCATTATGAAATCATGGTCTAAACTACTCGTTACAACAACAGTCGTAGCAATGATGGCACTTCCGCTGACAGCAGCAGCAGCACCAAAGCAAGTTACTGGGCATGTGATGCCAGTGAACGATGTGAAGAAGCCAGAAGCAGCCGTTACTAAAGGAATCATCACTGAAATTGTTCATAACAAGTACGGTACTTATGCAATGCTTGAAGGAAAAGGCGCTACAGCGGGTAATCCTGATGTGATTCGCCTCGTATTGGGCGATGATGTTGTAGTAAAAGACCAATACGGTAAGAAAGCTGACCTGTTTGAAGCGGTGAAGAATGAATGGACAGTAACGGCGACTTACGGTCCGGCAATGACAATGAGCATTCCTCCGCAATCCTCAGCAATATCGATTACAGTTGAAGTTCCAGCGAAGCCGGAGCAAGAAGCGATCGTATCGGCAGGCGTCATTACAGATGTACAAGAGATGGATGGCAAGAACAAAGGTGACGATTACTACCGCGTTACAGTAGCAGGCGCTAACCCTGTTATCCTGAATGTAAACAAAGACACGAAGATCGTAGATGAGAAGGGCAAGAAATTGAATGTAGATGCACTGGACAAAAACGTCAGCATTACAGCAACATACGGTCCAGCAATGACAAGAAGCCTTCCTCCAATCGCGACAGCAGAAAAGATTGTTGTTCACAACGCGACTTCTAAAGTTGAAGGAACAGTAGCTAGTGCTGATCACAACAAAATTCACGTTGATGTGAAAGCTGATGGCAAGATCGAGAACGATATGATCTTGAAGATCAAGAAAGATACACCAATTGTCGATGTTAATGGTAAAAAGGTAGCGGTTTCTGATCTGAAAAAAGGCACGAAAGTAGTTGGATACCACTCCCAAATCGTGACAGGTTCTATTCCAGCTCAATCACATGCTGATATGATCATTGTTCAAAATAATGTGAAGTAATAAGTAAGGGCGCCAGAGATGGCGTCCTTTTTCATATTCCAGAACATACAACAGACCCAACTGCTCATCATGATCCGGACGAGTCCGCCTTGAAACAGACACTTTTCAAAAATGGGATAAATGCTATAATGGATAGCAATATCAAGCGCACTATATGCGCATAGTATGGAGGCGTAAGGCTCGAATGGGCATCTTGATGAATCAACACCGCATCTATTTTTCAGGTGATTCTTATAATGGTCTGCCTGAGCTGTTAGCTGTGATGGAGAACGGTTCACAGCAGCAATCGGCAGAAGCGGCCCATGAATGCTTCGATCAGCTGATGCTTGAGCCGCTGTCGAATGACTACGCGCAAATATTCATTCCGTTACTAATAGACCTGCTTCTTATTCGAGACAAGTCAGTAGCTAAGTCTGTGATCTTGAATCGAATGACAGAGTTTCTGATTCAAGAATGGGATGGACATGATGTATTTGGAATTACAGCATCATATGGGCCGACTCGAGCTGACTCGTCAGATGGAAGCGCCATTTGGCGTCAAATGTTGACGAATAGATTACCGCAATTAATCGAATTGCTGCATGAAGAGGAAGCAACGGCGATTCAAGCCATCTATGCGATCCATTTATTGCAGAGTGACGAAGAGCGGATTGAGACAGCGCTTCTTGAGGTTACGCTGCATACGTCATCTCCTTATGTACGGCTTAATGGCTTAGTGGCTTTGGCTGACATGCGACGCCGTGCGGGGACATCGTTTAATCCATCCATTGCGTTTGGGCAGATGAGCCAACAACCATTGTATGAAGCGATGCGCGCTGTCAGTATGGGAATCATGTCGATTGGCGGCGGGATGCGTGAAATGGATATGGATATGCTGCTAAGCGGGATGGCTATGCCTCGTTCGGAGCGTTCTTTATTTCCATGGGCGGATGGTTCACCGACTGCTTGCTGCGCGCAAGCGGCACGCATGGCTATACAACAGCTCGGATGGAGCGACAGCCAGATGCTGAAATGGTGGCGTGATGCGCTACAAAGAGCAATTACGGGGCATCAACACATGTGCAAGCTGGTCACTTGGGAAGTTGGATATTCGAAAGTGCAATGGGATGAGGAATTCCTGCAGTGGCATTGGAACGCGCCTATGCTGGTGGCAGATAATATGCTGCGATGGCGTTTTAGCAGCCGCGAAACGGCGGGGCCGTTTGAGGAGCAGCCAGAGTTGCTATGCGAAGCTTTGCGACTCATTGTGGAGCACTCGGTAGATGTTCCATTTGCATCCGCATATGGCATTAAGCATTTGCTGTATCCTGCACATTATAAACTTAGAAAGAATTAGAGGGTATCCTCTGATACCCCCGTATTTGGTTTGAAATGGGCAAGGCGGATCATTTATCCGTCTTTTTTGGTTTTTGGCGGAAGGGAACAGCGGTCTTCGCTTGTTCAACCGTATCGTTGACGAATGCCATATCTTGATTTTTGGCTTGCATATTTGTTGTGCCGACATAGTTGCCGCGATGAGTCTTGTTTTCCATCGTTCAAGCCTCCTTCACTGCCGTTAGGCAGCTTTCGGTATGATGTGATCGTCTATAGTGTGGAATCGAGCTCGGCATCCTATTCATTTTACGAAATGGGGTTAGATGGCTGAAGTGTTGGCGGGCAATTCTGTGTTATAATACATGTAAGGGATTCAATTGCTTCACTTGCCAACAAAAAATCTAGTCTATGACTAGGTTTTTTTGATGTTGTTGGTTATAATGGGTAAGGAATTTTTTTTGAAATTAGAAGGAGACGTCTGGAAACGTTGTTTAACATACAGCTTTATAAGCTGCGTTATGCAAGGGGCGGTTTTTAAACGGCGGACCAATGAACGTTGATTATACATGACAACAACTAAGGAGTGGAATAAATATGGCATTGAAAGCAGGGATCGTAGGACTGCCTAACGTAGGGAAGTCGACGTTGTTCAACGCAATTACACAAGCAGGTGCTGAATCAGCTAACTATCCGTTCTGTACGATTGACCCGAACGTAGGTGTCGTTGAGGTACCGGATGAGCGTCTTATTAAATTGACTCAGTTGGTCGTGCCTAATCGCACAGTTCCTACAGCGTTCGAATTTGTTGATATTGCAGGTCTTGTTCGCGGCGCGAGCAAAGGCGAAGGCCTCGGCAACAAGTTTCTTGCTCATATTCGCGAGGTAGACGCGATTGTTCACGTTGTACGCTGCTTCGAGGATGAGAACATTACGCATGTCGATGGCAAGATCGATCCGATCAGCGACATTCAGACGATCAACCTTGAGCTGATACTCGCAGACTTGGATTCGGTTGAGAAGCGTCTGGATCGTACGAAGAAGAACATGAAGGGCGGCAACAAGCAGTATGCGGCTGAATTAGAAGTGCTGGAGAAGCTGAAAGAGTCCCTATATAGCGATATGCCAGCGCGCAGTGTGGAGCTGACTGATGAAGAGAAGCTGGTTGTTCGCGATCTTCATTTGCTGACGAT
Organism: Paenibacillus sp. EB106-04-04-XG159; assembly: GCF_058791835.1. NCBI lineage: Bacteria > Bacillati > Bacillota > Bacilli > Caryophanales > Paenibacillaceae > Paenibacillus > Paenibacillus sp. EB106-04-04-XG159. The sequence goes on from NZ_JBYTDY010000001.1 coordinate 346,086, forward strand.
GAAGCCGGTTCTTTATGCAGCCAACGTTAGCGAAGACGAAGTTGCTAACTCAGAAGATAATCCATTTGTAGCGAAAGTTCGTGAGTTTGCGTCGCAAGAAGGTGCTGAAGTAGTGCCGATCAGCGCGAAGGTGGAATCCGAGATCGCTGAGCTTGAAGGAGAAGATCGCGCGATGTTCCTTGAAGAGCTCGGACTTGAATTCTCCGGTCTGGATCGCTTGATTCAAGCGGCTTATCGTTTGCTTGGACTGTATACTTATTTTACAGCGGGTGTACAAGAGGTACGTGCTTGGACGATTCGCAAAGGCATGAAAGCTCCGCAAGCAGCAGGTGTTATTCATACCGACTTTGAGCGCGGCTTTATCCGTGCAGAAGTTGTATCTTATGATGACCTAGTAGCTGGTGGATCGATGAATGCTGTGAAAGAGCAGGGCAAGCTTCGTCTGGAAGGCAAGGATTATGTCGTTAAGGACGGCGACATTATGCATTTCCGCTTCAACGTATAGTTGGGGCTTCTGATATAAAATTGGAGAGCGCGTGTGCAGTCTCCGCAATAATATAAGATAAGAGGTGAACCATTATGATGCTAGATCGTTTGCAATCGCTCGCTGATCGCTATGAAAAGCTGAGTGAATTGTTATGTGACCCGGATGTGGCGAACGATACGAAGAGGCTGCGTGACTTGTCGAAGGAACAGTCCGATCTTCAAGAGCCATATGAAGCTTTTATGGAGTACAAGACCGTCGTGAGTGAGCTGGACGGCGCTAAAGCAATGATGCAGGAGAAGTTGGACGACGAAATGCGTGAAATGGTGAAGATGGAGATCGATGAGCTTTCTCAGCGTGAGAAAGAGCTGGAAGATAAGATTCGTATCCTGCTTCTGCCTAAGGACCCTAACGACGATAAGAACGTTATCGTTGAGATTCGCGGCGCTGCCGGCGGTGACGAAGCAGCATTGTTCGCAGCTGAACTGTACCGTATGTATACACGTTATGCAGAATCCCAAGGCTGGAAGACAGAGCTCATGGAAGCAAACATCAATGACCTGGGCGGCTTTAAAGAGGTTATTTTCAGCATTAACGGCAAAGGCGCATACAGCAAGCTGAAGTATGAGAGCGGCGCTCACCGGGTACAGCGTATCCCAGTGACGGAGTCCGGCGGACGTATTCATACTTCGACATCTACTGTAGGGGTAATGCCGGAGATTGAAGATTTTGAAGTGGAGATCCTGGATAAGGATATTCGCGTAGACACGTTCTGCTCCTCTGGCGCAGGCGGTCAGTCGGTTAATACGACGAAATCTGCGGTTCGCGTCACGCATGTTCCTACGGGCATCATGGCGACATGTCAGGACGGTAAGTCGCAGAATGACAATAAAGCGAAGGCGCTGCAAGTATTGCGCGCGCGTATCTTCGATATTAAGCGTCAAGAGGAAGAAGCGAAGTATGCAGGCGAACGCAAGAGCAAGGTCGGTACTGGCGACCGTTCTGAGCGCATTCGCACATACAACTTCCCGCAAAGCCGTGTAACCGACCATCGCATCGGCTTAACACTGCACAAGCTGGATCAAGTCATGAGCGGTGATATGGAAGATATCATTCAAGCGCTCACGTTGACGGAGCAAGCGGAATTGATGGAGCGGGAGAATCAAGTATGATGCAGGGGCGCGGAGCGGAAGGAACGGAAGCGAATTTCCGCCTCGAATGGCCCTGCACAATAAGAGAAGCCTGGGTTCAGGCTTCTTCTTATTTATCCGGCCATGGAGTCGCGGACGGGCCCCATCATGCGGAGCTGCTGCTGCGGCATGCGCTGCAGTGGGAGCGAACCCGCTATCTGATGGGGCTCGTTGAGCCGCTTGCGGCGGAAGTCGCTGAGCCGTTTGCCGCGATGATGATGCGGCGAGCGGCTGGTGAGCCCACCCAATATATTATGGGTGAGGCATGGTTTTACGGTCTGCGCTATGAAGTGAGCGCAGACGTGCTCATACCGCGCCCCGAGACGGAGCTGCTCGTCGAGGCGGTGCTCGCCGAGGCCGATCGCCTCTGGGGCCAGGGCGCGGTAGCTGCTGCGCTTCGCGTCGCCGACATCGGCACGGGCAGCGGCGCGATCGCGTGCACGCTGGCGCACGAGCGGCCGCAGTGGCGCGTGAGCGCGGTCGACATCTCGCCAGCGGCGCTTGCTGTGGCACAGCGCAACGCCGAGCTGCTTGGCGTCGCCGCACAGCTCGAGTGGCTCGAAGGCGACCTGCTCGCGCCGCTAGACGGCCGCGCACTGGATATCTTGGTGTCTAATCCGCCGTACATACCGGCGGCAGACATCCCTGATCTCCAGCGCGAGGTGCGCGACTTCGAGCCGCATACCGCTCTCGTCGGCGGTGACGACGGGCTCGACCCGTACCGCAGTATGGCAGATACCATCGCTCAATGGGAGCGGCCGCCGCGCCTCGTCGCGTTCGAGCTTGGCATGGGACAAGCCCCTGCCGTAGCAGAACTGGTCCGCACCGCTGGATACCGCGAGATACGCATAATAACAGACCTAGCCGGCATTGACCGCCATGTGCTAGGTATTCGTTCATAGCAGTTTTACGGGGAGCCTGCCACTTTGCAGGCTCCCTTTTAAATATCTAATGCTTCAGTAGTGCTGACGAGGATATATCCTGTTATTCTGAGCTACTCGATGATGTTAACTAACTATTGTTGAACATCCTCAAACGTATAATGTGCAATAGAATATCAATTGTCGTATTGGAGTACCAGCAAATGTGATTTGCTAATCAAGACTTATCTTTGTGAAAATAAACACAAGAGATAACGAGCTCCTCTGTCATTGACATCTGACCATTATCCCACCGGCTCAGAAAGGTCAGTAGTGATCAAATGAGCAGCGCCAGTTACCTGAGCCAAAGGTAGAATAGTGAGAGGGAAGTGCGGAGTGTGCAAGCCCTTCGACCGTTATCCCCAATGCTCAAGACGATGGAGAGATCGCGTCAGAAGGACAGTTACCTGAGCCAAAGGGAGAATAGTGAGAAGGAAGTGAGGAGTGTGCAAGCCCTTCGACTGTTATCCCTGATGCTCAGGTGAATGGAGAGATTGCATCAGAAGTGCGGTTACCTGAGCCGAAGGGAGAATAGAGAGAGGGAAGTGAGGAGTGTGCAAGCCCTTCGACTGTTATCCCTGAAGCTCAGGACGATGGAGAGATCGCGTCAGAAGGGTAGCTACCTGAGCGAAAGGGAGAATAGTGAGAGGGAAGCGGAGGGTGTACAAGCCCTTCGGCTGTTATCCCCGATGCTAAGGACAATGGAAAGATCGCGCTAGAAAAGCAGTTACCTGAGCCAATGGGAGAATAGTCTGAGGGGTTGGGGAGGTATATACGTTACATTTGGCTGGTCGAGATATTAAGTGCTTGATGGTGGAGGGCATATTTTAATAGATTGATAGGTTTAGCTCGGTAGGGTTGGGGACATAATGATGGCTAAGAGGCGCGCCCAACCTCACAAGGAGCATGACCATCATGCAAATTAAAAAAGTTATAAAAGCTGTAATGCTAGGGTCGATCTTAGCAGGCGCTGTGATGAGTTGGGGAACTGTAGTATTGGCTAGTTCGAATGGGAATATTAATGAATCCGCACGTATTTATGCGAATGCTGCGGAGGATTCTGATTATAATCAAGCACGTGCTGATGTCATTCCAGCAGATGCGATTCGTTTGCGTATCTTGGCAAACTCGGACAGCGATGAAGATCAAGCCGTTAAACGAGAAGTGCGCGACCGCGTGGTTGAGCTGATGAATGGCTGGCTGGAAGATGGTAATGTGCCAAGTACGAGAGATGAAGCTCGAGCGATGATTGAAACGCATCTGGAGCAGCTGCAGCGGGCAGCGAATGATGTACTGGAGTCGGCTGGCATTTCTTATAAGGCAGTCGCGGAGCTGAAGGTGGTTCCGTTTCCTGCTAAGCTCTATGGAGGACAAGTCTATCCAGCTGGTGATTATGAAGCACTGCGAATCACGCTTGGTACGGGAGAGGGTCAGAACTGGTGGTGTGTGCTTTTTCCACCGTTATGCTTTGTTGATGGGACCCAGGGTACGGCGACGGCTAATGCAGAAACCGGGGCTGATGGGGATAAGCTGAAAGAGAAGGCAGGAGAAGCTGATCAAAGCGGATCCAGCAAAGAAGAGTTAGCTTCCAACAATGCTGAGGGCAGCGCATCAACCGACAGCTCGGATCAGACGGAACGTGAAGTGAGATTTTTTCTATGGGATATGCTTGTAGCAATTGGAGAATGGATTCAGGCTATGTTTACTGCCATTTTTGGTTAGTTTATATCATATATGGATTGACACGATCCTGTATAATGAGTAGAAGAATAGGGAGGATGTCGAACGTATGTGTCGACATCTTTCTTGCATTGCACGATAGTTAGCGATAGAAGGACGGATCAACATGGAACTAGTTAATCAAGATGCTGCGCTGAATCAGGCGTGTAAGAACGATATAGATACACAGTGGTGGCCGTTGAATGAGCTGGAAGGGCTGAAGCGAGAGGAAGCAATTCGCGAGGCGGCTCATTTGTTGGCTGCAGGGCAGACCGTTGCGTTTCCGACGGAAACGGTATACGGATTGGGCGGCGATGCCGGATCGACGGAGGCTGTTGAGGCTATATTTGCAGCTAAGGGGCGTCCTTCGGACAATCCGCTTATCGTCCATGTGTCAGACCGTGAGCAGGTGGATGCATTGGTTGAGCCGTATGGGGAGATAGCAGCGCGTCTTATGGAGCGTTTCTGGCCGGGGCCGCTGACGATTGTGCTGCCGGTTCGTGAGGGGGCTGTGTCGCCTCGCGTTACGGCAGGGCTTGATACGGTGGCGGTACGGATGCCGGACCACCCGGTGGCGCTGGAGCTAATCCGCGCCTCCGGGTGTCCGATCGCGGCGCCGAGCGCGAATCGCTCGGGGCGCCCAAGTCCGACGCGCGCGGAGCATGTGCGCGCGGATCTAGCCGGTCGCATCGCCGGTATCGTAGACGGCGGCGCGACCGGCGTTGGTGTGGAATCGACCGTCGTGGAAGTGAACGTGAACGACGGCTCGATTCATGTGCTTCGCCCAGGCGGCATTACGCCGGCGATGCTGAAAGAGGTGTGCCCGCGGGTAACGATAGATCCCGCGGTTGATCCCGAGCGCGGTATGCTGCGCGAGTTGCCTAAGGCGGCGTCTGCGACGCTGGCAACCGATAAGCAGATGCCCGCGCAAGCGCCGCGGTCGCCCGGCATGAAGTATACCCATTACGCTCCAAAGGGCGTATTGTCACTCGTGCAGGGCGATTCCGCGGATGCGGTGTCGGCCTACATTCAGGCCGACCTCGACGACGCTCAGCGCCGTGGTGAACGGACCGGCGTACTCGCCTTCAGCGAGCACGCCAGCCTCTACCGCGCCGACGTCGTCGTCGAGCTGGGCAGCTTGGCTGACCTAAGCCAAGCCGCTCAGCTGCTCTATGACGCCCTGCGTCAATGTGACGATGCAGGCGCCACATACATTCTGGCTGAGACGTGTCCGGCCGAGGGGATGGGCTTGGCGGTTATGAACCGCCTCGTGAAAGCCGCCGGCCATCGTCTCATCCATATCTAACGGCACCATATCATCGGTGCCGTCATGTTTCTCCCCTTGTCCGCATAAGGTGTATAGATGATGGGACAAGGGGAGAACGGACCGTGCTGGAGACTTCATTTCCGATAGGACAATGGTTAACGATTATCGTCATGGCCGTCGCGCTTGGATTTGATGCCTTTTCCTTATGTTTAGGGATTGGGATTAAAGGGGTACGGCGGCTTCATATGCTTCGCATCAGCTTTATGGTCGCGCTCTTTCACCTGATCATGCCGTTGGTGGGTATATTAACTGGCAAGTGGATGAGCGAAATGCTGGGTCAAATAACGGGCCTGGCTGCCGGTGCACTGCTGGCGCTGCTAGGGGCTCATATGATCTATAATTCGCTGAAAGGCGAGTCTTCGGGCTTCATGAGCACAGCTACTTGGATCGGAACGATATTTTTTGCGTTAAGTGTGAGTGTGGATTCATTTTCAGTGGGAGTATCGCTCGGTATGTTTCAGTCAGACCTGTGGACTACGATTGCGGCATTTGGATTGTTCGGCGGGCTAATGTCTGTAATGGGACTTATGCTGGGCAACCACATTGGACAGCGGATTGGAGAATACGGCGAAGCGGCAGGCGGCGCGATCTTACTTACATTCGGTATATTGTTCTTGATCGGATAGGACAACCTTACCTAATATTCGGTTATAATAATTAGCAGGAAATGCGCAGGGCAGATGAACGAATGTCCTTCGCATGATTCAATGACATGGAGCGGGGGGACAGCATGAAGCGCGTATTATTTGTGTGTACGGGGAATACCTGCCGCAGTCCGATGGCAGAATCGATTCTCAGACATCTTGCTAAGGAGCAGGGCGTTGAAGTGGAAGTGCGCTCCGCTGGAGTGTCGGCATGGGACGGCACACCGATGTCCAATCATGCGCAGAAGGTACTGCAGGATATGCGGATGGAGAATGCATCATTTTCTTCACAAATGCTCTCAGAGCCTATAGTGACTTGGGCAGATCTAATATTAACGTTGACTACCAGCCATAAACGCCATCTGCTGCACTTATATCCGGAAGCGGCAGATAAGACGTATACTTTAAAAGAGTATGCCGATGTGCCGTCAGACGAGTCAGCGTTAAATGAAATGACGGCGTTGGCTGTTGAACTGCAGATCAAATTGTCAAAAGGCGAACAGCCTACGCCAGCTGAGATGGCACGACTCCGGGAATTTCAGCAGCAAGCTCCTAGCTTGGATATTCAGGATCCATTCGGAGGCTCGGTAGCAGATTACAAGCTGACAGCGGAAGAGATTCATGCCGCGCTTGTTAAGATCGTAGAACGATTTTCATAAAAATTTTAATAAAGCAGTAATTGAGTTTCTTTACCAAATAGGATATGATACAGCTAATGAGCAGTGTTCGATGTAACTGGCGACGAACGTGGATGAAACCACAGTGGAGCATCGAACGATTCGGCCGGTCGCCTGGGCAGGAGAGCAGGGTATGCGTGTAGAAGCGCATGCTTGGCTCTCCTTGTTTATTTGGTTGCCTGTCTTTCCGGATGAAATCAGCTATAATAAGGGAAAGGGTTATAAACCAGACTAGATTAAGCTGCACTTTGCGGCTAACCGTTTCATTCAAGGAGGATACTATCATGCTAATAGCAATCGGCGCAGACCATGCAGGAGTTAATTTGAAGCAGGATATCATTGACGTAGTTAAGGAACTAGGTCATGACGTAATCGATAAGGGCTGTGACTGCTCCACATCTGTTGATTATCCGGACTATGCGCAGCCAGTTGCAGAGATGGTTGCCAAGGGAGAGGCAGATCGCGGCATTCTAATCTGCGGCACAGGCATCGGCATGTCGATCGCTGCAAACAAGGTACGCGGTGTACGCTGCGCGCTTGTACATGATCTGTTCTCAGCTAAGGCGACACGTGAACATAATGATACGAATGTGCTTGCATTAGGCGAGCGTGTGACAGGCCCTGGACTTGCGCAGGACATCGTTCGGACTTGGCTGTCCACTGAATTCAGCAATGGCGAGCGTCACGTCAATCGTTTGGGGAAGATTAAGCAGATTGAAGATCAATATCATTCCGAGGTCTAACGGAAAGGGGAACTGAACCGTGCACGAACCGCAATTGTTGAATAACATCAGGCAGGAAGCAGAAGCAGCAGCACATGCACTTGCGGCAGAAGCAGGGCTCCGCCCGGGACAGTTGGTCGTTATTGGCTGCAGCACCAGCGAAGTCATCGGCGAGCGTATCGGCACCTCCGGCACGTTAGAAGTGGCCAATGCCTTATTGGACGGCTTGGAAATATTGAAGCATCAGTATGGTGCTAAGCTGGCTTATCAATGCTGTGAACATCTGAATCGTGCGCTTGTCGTAGAACGGGACACATGCGAAGCTCAGCAGCTCGTAGAAGTAAGTGCTGTACCTGTGCCTAAGGCTGGCGGCTCCATGGCCGCTGCGGCTTATCGCCGATTGGCAGAGCCGTGCTTGGTGGAGCATATTCAAGCTCACGCTGGCATCGACATCGGCGAGACGTTGATTGGCATGCATCTTCGGCATGTGGCCGTACCTCTGCGCACAACGGTCAAATCAATTGGCTCAGCTCGAGTCACTATGGCTAGAACACGGCCTAAGCTTATTGGCGGGGAACGGGCTGTGTATCAATTGGAGAATACTTCATCGACGAAGTGCGATTGACCTTTGCGCCTGCCACATTGTGAGGCGATCTAATAAGAAGGTACTATATGGTATGAGTTAACTATTGGGAGGGGTTGTAATTATGGTGGATCATCTGAGACAGCAAGATCCTGAAGTATTGAAAGCAATGGATCTGGAGCTTCAACGTCAACGTCACAACATCGAGCTGATTGCTTCCGAAAATATTGTTAGTGAAGCAGTTATGGAAGCGATGGGAACAGTTCTGACGAACAAATACGCGGAAGGCTATCCAGGACGCCGTTACTACGGCGGCTGTGAGCATGTTGACATCGTAGAAGACATCGCACGCGACCGCGCGAAGGAACTGTTCGGCGCTGAGCACGCTAATGTGCAGCCGCACTCCGGTGCGCAGGCGAACCTAGCTGTATATCTGGCAGCTTTGAAGCCTGGCGATACTGTGCTGGGGATGAACCTTGCACATGGTGGACACTTGACCCACGGCAGCCCGGTCAACGCTTCCGGCTTGCTGTACAACTTCGTCGATTACGGCGTCAATGAAGAAACATTCCGCATTGATTATGACGACGTTCGCAAAGCGGCTTTCAAGCACCGTCCGAAGATGATCGTAGCCGGTGCAAGTGCATACCCTCGCGTGATCGACTTTGAAGCGCTCGCTTCCATCGCAAACGATGTCGGCGCGCTGTTCATGGTCGATATGGCGCATATCGCTGGCCTCGTCGCTGCAGGCGAGCATCCGAGCCCAGTGCCGCACGCGCACTTCGTGACCACGACGACGCATAAGACGCTTCGTGGACCGCGCGGCGGAATGATCCTGTGCCGCAAGGCTTGGGCACAGGCCATCGACAAAGCTGTATTCCCGGGCATCCAAGGCGGCCCGCTCATGCATGTGATCGCCTCGAAGGCTGTCGCACTCGGCGAAGCACTGCAGCCTTCCTTCAAGCAATACGCGAAGCAGGTTGTGAAGAATGCCAGCGTCTTGGCCGAATCGTTAATCGCGCAAGGCCTGCATCTCGTATCCGGCGGAACAGACAACCACTTGATGCTGATCGATACGCGCAACATTAACATTACGGGTAAAGACGCGGAGAAGGTGCTTGATTCCGTAGGCATTACCGTGAACAAGAATGCAATTCCATTTGACCCAACTAGCCCATTCGTAACGAGCGGTATCCGTATCGGTACGCCGGCAGCAACATCCCGCGGCATGGATGAAGCGGCGATGGTTAAGATCGCAGAAATCATCGCGATCACGCTCAAGAACCCGCACGATGCGGCTGTGCTTGAGAAGGCAAGAGGTATGGTTCGCGAATTGACGGATCAATTCCCTCTTTACTCTGATCTGAAATATTAATCGATAACGAATAATATCGTGTAAAGGAACCTCCAATTCCACATTGAATGTGAGCTGCGGAGGTTCTTTTTTATGCAGCATCACTATCCAATAAGTAGCGGTTCAGTTAATATATGTCCGAGCTATCCCTATACAGGATAGGGCATATCGTTAGTGCGAGATGTTAAAGCTATATAGAGAATACTTTTGGAAGCAGCTGATATAGCTGGATTGTGAGGGCGTAAATTGGATGGTGTGAGTATAACTCATTTTCAAAATGACCACTAATAAAGCATGTGCAAAAAATTGCATACTTTGTACGCTCTGATTCGTATTCCAAGGGTAAGAGATGTAACACATGTGCAGTTCTATCACAAGGGTGTTATAATAGAGCCTGTTTATATTCATGCACCAAGAATCATCACGGATAAGTAAATAGCGGAGGTAACTATTCTTATGGGTAAATTGGTCATTTGCGATCATCCATTGATTCAACACAAATTAACGTTCATTCGAGACAAGCACACGAACACGAAGGATTTTCGTGAGCTGGTGGACGAAGTAGCCACGTTGATGGCTTACGAGATTACACGTGAATTGAAGCTCGACACGATTCAAGTTGAGACGCCCGTTTCTGCGACTGAGGGCAAGGTTATTTCCGGACGTATGCTTGGTCTTATTCCAATCCTTCGCGCAGGTCTTGGCATGGTAGAAGGTGTTGTTAAGCTCGTGCCGGGCGCTAAGATTGGTCATGTTGGTCTGTTCCGCGACCCAGAAACACTGAAACCAGTCGAATACTATACGAAGCTTCCAACAGACGTGCAAGAGCGTCAATTGATCGTTATCGATCCAATGCTGGCGACAGGCGGTTCCGCTATTGCGGCAATCGATGTATTGAAAAAGTGCAACTGTTCGCAAATTAAATTGATGTGTCTAGTAGCCGCGCCAGAAGGTGTAGAGGCAATGCAAGAAGCGCATCCTGATGTAGACATCTATGTGGCGGCGCTGGATGAGAAGCTGAACGATCATGGCTATATCGTGCCAGGACTTGGCGATGCTGGAGACCGCCTGTTTGGAACGAAGTAGTATTATAAGGAAATAATTAGATGTGAGTCTGGGGCTGCTAGCGGAATATGGCAGTCCTCCTCATTATTATGATCGGGAACGGAGGATTTGCATAATGAGAAAAATAAAGGTAATGACCGTGTTCGGCGTACGGCCGGAAGCAATCAAGATGGCTCCGTTGATTCTTGAACTTGAGAAGCACACGGAACAGATCGAATCGATCGTATGCGTTACGGCGCAGCATCGTGAGATGTTGGATCAGGTGCTGGAAGTGTTCAAGATTAAACCGGACTATGACTTGAACGTCATGCAGAAGAGTCAGTCGCTGAATGACATTACGATCCGCGTTCTTCAAGGGCTCCAGCCTGTACTGGAGGAAGCGAAGCCGGATATCGTGCTTGTTCATGGGGATACGCTTACAACATTCCTAGCAAGCTATGCGGCATTCATGCAGCAGATTAAAGTTGGTCATGTAGAAGCAGGACTGCGGACATGGAATAAATTGTCCCCGTACCCTGAGGAAATGAACAGACAGCTGACAGGTGTGCTGGCTGATCTGCATTTTGCGCCGACGGAATGGTCCGCTAACAATTTGAGAAGTGAAAATAAAAATGATGCATCGATATATGTCACAGGCAACACCGTGACGGATGTGTTTCAATATTCAGTATTACCTAATTACACACACGAGGTTCTGGAGTGGGCTAAGGGTAAACGACTTATTCTGATGACAGCCCATCGCCGTGAATCACAAGGTGAGCCTCATCGCAACATATTCCGAGCAGTTCGCCGTATCGCTGACGAATTCGAGGACATCGCGATCGTGTATCCAGTTCACTTAAGCCCAGCAGTTCGTGAACCGGCCCATGAGATGCTTGGTAATCATCCGCGCATCAAGTTGATTGACCCGCTTGACGTTGTTGATCTCCACAATTTTTACCAGCACACACATCTCATTCTGACCGATTCTGGCGGACTTCAAGAAGAAGCTCCGTCTTTTGGTGTACCTGTTCTTGTGCTGCGTGATACAACCGAGCGTCCGGAAGGAATCGAGGCAGGCACTCTAGAATTAGTAGGAACAGATGAAGAGAAGGTTTATGAGCGTACGAAGCTGCTGCTTGAAGATCAAGAGGTATATGAGCGAATGAGTAAAGCGGCTAATCCTTACGGTGATGGAAAAGCTTCTGAACGGATTGTCAGTGCGATTCTTCACAGTTTTGGGCTAAAATCGGATCGTCCAGAGTCTTTTCACACAATGTTCACAAATTAAGAAGTCCTTCCATTCTTTCTGAAAACTATTCAGCATACAGTGAAACTGTACGGTTTGGCGCGGGTTTCCGGCTTGAAAACAATGAAAATCAACGCAGTACAGCCCTTGAAACAAGGGAGATTTGAAGCATTTGGTTCGTTGACAAAAAGTTGTTTTTTTAAGTAAAATGAATGGGAATTATAGCCTATGAAATCGTCGAATGATAACGAAAATATGTGGCGAATTGCATTAGCCATCAGTGGAATGGGTCTAACCTTAGTTGTATATATTCTGCTGGGTTATTTCGTGGGATATGGGTTGGTTCAGATATGGGACGGGCCTAAGTTGTGGATGGGTATCGGAGCAATCGTTGGGATGTTTCTCGGTATCGCCAATATCATCTGGTTGGTTAGAAAGTTCATTGGGGGAACAAAATGATTGATATTTCAACCATTGTGAATGTTGTCACCAGAGTGGCGCTTCTTCTCATGTCATTGTTCCTTTCTGGATATGTATTACTTCCGGAATACCGTCCTGTTGCCATCGGATTGACCCTTGGCATGGCGGCCGGATTAATAAATGTACGCTACCTGGCGACAAAGGTTCAGCAGATCGCCCAGATGGCGCTTGCTCAGACAGAGAAGAAACGTTTCAGCTTCGGCTTCATTACTCGAATATGCATAGCGCTGTTGACGGTAATGGTTGCAGTTAAGTTTGAAGAAGTTTCACTCGTTTCCACTATTATTGGATTGTTCGCGGCACAACTTCTCATTTTGGTTGTCGCCTTTGTCATCAATTTGAGGCAGAAACAATGACCAAGTTTACTTGAAAGGGGTGAACACAACACAATGCATTTAGCTCCAATAATTGAAATCAATGGATTTCGACTAGACCTGTCAATTATCATGATGCTAACCGTCACCGTCCTCGCCGTCTTCATTCTTGCACGTCTCGCTGTCCGCAATCTATCAGTTGAGAATCCGACAAAAATGCAGAACTTTATGGAATGGGTTGTCGAATTCGTACAGGGTATCGTGGCGAGCGCAATGGACTTCAAGAAAGGCAGAGGCTATGTAACATTAGGATTAACGCTTATCCTATTTATCTTCGTAGCTAACGTGCTCGGATTGCCGTTTGCGATCATCACAGAGGCCCATGGCCCAGTCGAGGTCTTTGGACATCAGCTTGTGGGATCCGAGGCTGGAGCCGAGTATTTATGGTGGAAATCACCAACAGCCGATCTCTCGATTACAGCGGGTCTGGCGATAATGGTGTTTGTCATCGTGAATTTCTTAGGTCTTAAGAACAACGCCAAGCATTACTTGAAGCACTATATTGAGCCGTTTCCAATTTTCTTACCGCTTAATATCGTTGAGAATCTCGCTAAACCGATCGCGTTGGCTATTCGTTTGTTTGCCAATATCTTTGCGGGTGAGGTTATTCTCGGAACACTCATTGGGGCAGGTATCTTCGGTATTCCTTTCGTTGCGGCTTGGCAAGGATTCAGTATCTTTGTCGGCGGTTTGCAAGCGTTTATCTTTGTCATGCTGACCATGGTATATATCGGTCAAGCGGCAGTGCACGAAGAGCATTAATAGACTCTGCCCGTACTACCTTCCGTTAACGGACTAGTCGGATGAGATATATTAATTTATCAAATTCAAAAATATTAAACAATTTTGAGGAGGATTTTCTCATGGAATTCTTGGCAGCAGCAATTGCAGTAGGTTTAGGCGCTTTGGGCGCAGGTCTTGGTAACGGTATGATCGTAAGCAAAACAGTAGAATCCATTGCTCGTCAACCAGAAGCTCGCGGTACTTTGCAAACAACAATGTTTATCGGTGTTGGTATCGTAGAGGTTATTCCTCTCGCGGCTACTCTTATCGCGTTCTTGATTATGTTCTCTTAATAATTCGACAAACGGTTTGGCGGGGAAGGCCGATGCCATCCGCGCCTTCGTTTTGTAAGGACTGACGTGTACGTGATGTTACCGGAAAGGAGTGACTGTATTGAGCTTAGTTTGGGAAAATTTAGTGTTTGCATTAATAGCGTTCGGTATTTTGTACTGGCTGCTTTCAAAATATGCGTTTAACAAATTGTTCGATGTGATGGAAAAGCGCCGCGAATTGGTTAAACAGCAGCTCGAAGAAGCGGCTACGAGCCGTTCACAGGCACAACAATTTGTGGACGAGCAGAAGCAGGCACTTACAACAGCACGCAAAGAAGCGTTCGATATTGTTGAAATGGCGAAGCAGAATGCTAACCGTCAAACTGACGAATTGATCGAGCAAGCGAAGAATGAATCCTTGCGTCTGAAGTCGGATGCGGCACGCGATATCGAGAGCGAGAAGAACAAAGCGATCGAATCTCTGCGCAACGAAGTCAGCAGCATGTCCGTGGCTATCGCCTCCAAGATTATGGAGAAGCAGCTGGATGAGAAAGACCAATCCCAATTGGTTGACCAATACCTGAAAGAGGTAGGGGGCAAACATTAATGAGCCAGGAAACAGTAGTTGCAAAACGTTATGCGAAGGCCTTGTTTGAACTGGCTCTTGAGCAGAAGTCTGTGCTGGAAACAGAACAACAGCTCAAATCCGTTGTAGAGGCTATTCAATCCAGTCATGAATTGGAATTGCTGCTAACAACACCAAACATCGATATGGCTGGTAAGCTTGATGTGTTGAACACGATGTTTCAAGGCCATATTTCCGATAATGTCATTGAGTTGATAAAACTGCTAGTTGAGCGTGGACGCGTCGCAATCTTGAACGATGTACTCGCTAGCTACGTACAGATCGCTGGGGCAGCGCTTGGCAGTGTTGACGCGGTAGTAACTTCTGCGAAGCCGCTTAGCGAATCAGAGCAGCATGCGATTGCTGAAACGTTTGGCAAGCAATTAAATAAGAAGATTCGGATTAGCAACGTCATTAATGCTTCAATTATTGGCGGCATTCAAGTACGCATCGGCGACCGCCTGTATGACGGTAGTCTGTCTAGCAAGCTTGCGCGTATGGAACGTTCATTATTGTCCTGAACACGGTAACATATAAAGTACGGTAGAATGGGGTGAAGCGAATTGAGCATTAGACCTGATGAAATCAGCACGCTGATTAAAAGTCAAATCGAGAAGTACAAATCCGAGATCGAAGTGGCAGAGGTCGGTACGGTCATCAATGTAGGTGACGGTATTGCCCGTGTACACGGACTAGAACAATGTATGTCCGGCGAGTTGCTCGAGTTTGCTAACGGCGTTATGGGTATGGCGCTGAACTTGGAAGAGAATAACGTCGGTATCGTTATCCTCGGACCATATAGAGACATTCGCGAAGGAGACCAAGTGAAGCGCACAGGCCGCATCATGGAAGTTCCTGTCGGCGAAGCAATGCTTGGACGCGTAGTTGATCCTTTGGGTCAACCGCTTGATGGTCAAGGACCAATCCACACAACTGAATTCCGTCCAGTAGAAGGTAACGCACCGGGCGTTATCGACCGTAAGTCGGTTCATGAGCCGATGCAAACGGGTATCAAGGCGATCGATTCCATGGTACCGATCGGCCGCGGCCAACGTGAGCTTATCATCGGTGACCGTCAGACTGGTAAGACTGCGATTGCAATCGACACCATCATCAACCAAAAAGGCAACGGCGTGAAATGTATCTACGTCGCTATCGGCCAAAAGCAATCCACTGTTGCACAGGTTGTTGAAACACTCCGCCGCAACGGCGCATTGGATTACACGATCGTAGTTACAGCTTCTGCTTCCGAGCCAGCACCATTGCTGTTCTTGGCTCCATACTCTGGCTGTGCTATGGGCGAATACTTCATGTACAAAGGCGAGCATGTTCTCGTTATCTATGATGACTTGACTAAGCAAGCTGCGGCATACCGCGAATTGTCCTTGCTGCTCCGTCGTCCGCCGGGCCGCGAGGCTTATCCGGGTGATGTATTCTACTTGCACTCCCGTTTGCTGGAGCGCGCTGCGAAGCTGAGCGATGCGAATGGCGGAGGTTCTCTGACTGCATTGCCATTCATCGAGACGCAAGCATCTGACGTATCGGCCTATATTCCGACGAACGTAATCTCGATTACAGACGGTCAGATCTTCCTAGAAGCTGACTTGTTCTACGCAGGTCAACGTCCAGCGATCAACGTTGGTATCTCCGTCTCCCGTGTCGGTGGTTCCGCACAGATCAAAGCGATGAAAAAAGTTGCAGGTACACTGCGTCTTGACCTGGCTCAATACCGCGAGCTGCAAGCCTTCGCACAATTCGGATCCGACTTGGATAAATCAACGTTGTCCCGCTTGAACCGCGGTGCTCGCTTGATGGAAGTTCTGAAGCAAGGCGTTAACCAGCCGCTTCCGGTTGAGAAGCAGGTAGTAAGCTTGTATGCAGCGACTAAGGGTCATCTTGATGAGATCCCATTGCAAGATATTCGCCGTTTCGAAGCTGACTATCTGGAGTATGTGCAGAACAATTACGCTTCGATCTATGAAGCAATCCGCACAACGAAGGACTTGTCCAAGGAAACAGAAGAAGCGCTTGTTGAATCCGTTACGAAATTCAAGAAGAGCTTTGCTGTATCTGCTTAATGAATATATTGGTGTGCTGGGTGTCTGCTAGACGCCCGGTATACAGCGTTCAAGCATAGAAGTTTGCTTTGCCTCACGCAAAGCGTCAAAGGCAGGTGAAACGTAAGTGGCTAAAGGAATGCGCGATATTAAACGCCAGATTAAGAGCGTTCAGAGCACAAGACAAATCACGAAGGCAATGGAGATGGTGGCTGCAGCTAAGCTGCGCCGCGCTCAAGAGAAGGCGCAATCTGCACGACCGTATGCTGAGAAGCTGAAGGAAGTCGTGTCCAGTATTGCTTCCGGAACGAAGGGTGTAAATCATCCTATGCTCGTGAAGCGACCTGTGAAGAAGACGGGATATCTGGTTATTACATCGGACCGCGGTCTTGCTGGTGGTTACAACGCGAACATCTTGCGTAGTGTCATGCAGGTTATCAAGGAGCGCCATAAGTCGAGTGACGAGTATGTATTGTTCGTTATCGGACGCAAAGGACGCGATTATTTCCGTCGTCGCAATATGCCAATCGTTGAAGAGATTACAGAATTGCCTGACTCTCCAATGTTTTCGGATATTAAGACGATCGCGAATAAAGCTGTCAAATATTTCGAAGATGAGCAGTATGACGAATTGAACCTGTTCTACAACGAGTTCGTTAATGCCATTACGCAAATTCCGGTTGAGAAGCGCTTGCTTCCATTGGAAGATAACCACATGGCTGGCGGTGGTGCTGTGGCTTCATATGAATATGAGCCGTCAGCGGAAGTGGTCCTGGCTCACTTGCTGCCTAAGTATGCAGAAACGCTGATCTACAGCGCTCTGTTGGATGCGAAGGCGAGTGAGTTCGGAGCTAAGATGACAGCTATGGGCAGCGCGACTGAGAATGCGTCGAAGATGATCTCGGATCTGACGTTGACTTACAACCGTGCTCGTCAAGCGGCCATTACGCAAGAGATCTCAGAAATCGTAGCTGGAGCGAACGCTCAAGGCTAATCGGATAAAGCAAGTTTCAAATAGGATAGAACGATCGCGATCTGTGTATATCACCGCGGTCTGTTCTGTCAGAGGAGGTAACGAGATGAATAAAGGACGCGTACTTAGCGTTATGGGTCCGGTCGTTGACATTGAATTTGAACGTGGACATCTTCCGGAAATCTTGAACGCCATTAAGATTGATCGACAATCAACTGCGCCTGGCGAGCCTAGTATCGACCTGACGCTGGAAGTATCCTTGCACTTGGGCGATAATACCGTTCGTTGTGTATCGATGTCCTCCACAGACGGCTTGGTGCGAGGTATGGATGCTGTTGACTTGGGTCGACCAATCACAGTTCCAGTTGGTAATGTCACATTGGGCCGCGTATTTAACGTACTGGGTCAACCAATTGACAATGCAGGTGAAGTGGTTAGTGAACACAACAATCCAATTCACAGAGAAGCTCCTAAGTATGACGAATTGTCCACAACTTCGGAAATTCTCGAGACAGGTATCAAAGTTATTGACTTGCTCGCTCCTTATGCTAAGGGCGGTAAAGTTGGTCTCTTTGGCGGTGCCGGTGTAGGTAAGACTGTTACGATTCAGGAACTGATCAACAACATCGCACAAGAACACGGCGGTATCTCCGTATTCGCAGGTGTTGGTGAGCGTACTCGTGAAGGTAACGACTTGTATGAAGAGATGAAAGAATCCGGTGTTATTAAGAAAACGGCGATGGTGTTCGGTCAGATGAACGAGCCTCCAGGTGCTCGTCTTCGCGTAGCGCTGACAGGCTTGACGATGGCGGAATATTTCCGTGATCAAGAAGGTAAAGACGTTCTTCTCTTCATCGATAACATCTTCCGTTTTACTCAAGCGGGTTCCGAAGTATCTGCCTTGCTCGGCCGCATGCCGTCCGCGGTAGGTTACCAGCCAACGCTGGCAACTGAGATGGGTCAATTGCAAGAGCGCATCACTTCTACGAAAAAAGGTTCCGTAACGTCGATCCAAGCGATCTACGTTCCAGCGGATGACTATACTGACCCGGCTCCGGCTACGACGTTTGCTCACTTGGATGCAACGACGAACCTGGAGCGTAAGATTTCCGAGATGGGTATCTTCCCTGCGGTTGATCCGCTCGCGTCTTCTTCCCGTATCTTGGCGCCAGACGTTGTCGGCGAAGAGCACTATAACGTAGCACAAGGCGTTAAGCGCCTGCTGCAGCGTTACAAAGAGCTTCAAGATATCATCAACATCTTGGGTATGGACGAATTGTCCGAGGAAGATAAGTTGACGGTTTCGCGTGCTCGTAAAGTACAGCGTTTCTTGTCCCAGCCATTCAACGTGGCCGAGCAGTTCACAGGCCTCAAGGGCAAGTATGTTCCGATCAAAGAAACAGTTCGCAGCTTCAAAGAAATTCTCGATGGCAAGCACGACGATCTTCCAGAAGCAGCATTCTTGTTCGTAGGTACGATCGAGGAAGCTGTAGAGAAAGCGAAGACGCTGTAAGCGGCCTCGACGTGATACGGTCTGCTTGAACCCTAGCGAGGGACGCAGAACGGAAGGAGGAAACCGCAGTTGAGCACCTATATGTTGGAAATTGTCACGCCTGAGCACAAAGTATTTGCTCAAGAGGTGGACATGATCAGCGTTAAAGGCGTTGAAGGGGAGCTTGGCATCATGGCTGGACATATTCCGTTAGTCACGCCGCTCCAGATTGCACCGATGAAGATCAAGACTGAGGGTAAAGAGCATTGGCTTGCAATCCATGGCGGATTCCTGGAGGTTCGCAGCGACAAAGTAGTCGTTCTTGCGGAAAGTGCGGAATTGCCTGAGGAGATCGATCTGGAACGTGCGAAGGCAGCTAAGATTCGCGCAGAACAGCGTATCTCGATGGCAGATCGCAGCAAGCGAGATGCAGTTGACTTCCGTCGTGCAGAATTGTCGCTTCAACGCGCAGTTACACGAATCCGAGTGTCCGAACATCGGTAATCAATGTTTAATAAGAGGGTGTACCTGGAGATTGGTTCTCTGGGGCACCCTTTTTTGATTGGGATGTTAGGGTAACCACCGGTCATGCTGACTCGCTGTAACGGATAACGGACACAGGGGACGCTATTTTTGATTTTGGAGGATATTTTTGAGTTTAGCGGACTCAGATGACGTTATTCGTGTCGAAACTAGTGATAACTAAACGTTTTGAAGCAAATAACGGCTCTACGGTCCGCGAATATAGAAAATAAGCGGTTTTGTTCACAGATAACGGCTTGTGTGTCCGCTCCTCCCCCAAAAACAGCAGGGGAGGTTATTAGTGAAGTGTCGCTGTGAAATCAACAACAGTATGTACTGAACCATTTACTAAGGAACGATGTCCTCGAATGCAGCTCTAACTCCACTACAACTGCGCACTTGGCCACGATTTTCCCAGATGATCAAATGTTCGAACATGAAAAAACCCCGCTCACCTATAAGTGGATGTGCGAGGTTGAATCTCTCAGTTTATGGAGTTGTTTAAGGCTTAATGGTAACCTCGGCGTCTGATTTCATCTTATGCATGTGATAGAATGCGTCACCGATCATGTCAGGATTGAATGGTGTATTCGGCTGAACGAATCCGCTCACAGTCAATGTTCCCGCATACAGCCCGTACGTTTTCAATTCCTCATGCAGGCTGAGCGCCAAGCTGCGTAAACCTGCTTTGCCAACACCTAGAGATGCGAGAGTCGCAGATGGATTAAGGGCTTGTCCGCCACCAGTCAGCAGTACTGTACCGCTCCCGCGCTGCTTCATACCAGGCAGAATGCTTTGAACGGTAACTAAGGCTCCGACTACAGTGACTTTGAAGTCGTCTATCATATGCTGCGGTGCAACTTCAGACGGGTAACCAGGTGTATGAGATGATGCGTTATACACGAGAACGTCAGGTGTGCCGTAGCGTGAATCTAATGCTTGCAATGTTCGGTTCAGATCGGCCTCATCGCCAGTGAAAGCGACATCTCCATGAGCTTCAATATTATGCGAA
This sequence comes from Paenibacillus sp. EB106-04-04-XG159, assembly GCF_058791835.1. NCBI lineage: Bacteria > Bacillati > Bacillota > Bacilli > Caryophanales > Paenibacillaceae > Paenibacillus > Paenibacillus sp. EB106-04-04-XG159. The sequence goes on from NZ_JBYTDY010000001.1 coordinate 366,589, forward strand.
GCAAGTGTCTGTATCATCTCTTCTAATATCTCTTTGCTGCGAGTTACGAGAATAGGCGTGTAGCCTTTCTTGCCAAATGACTTCGCAATCCCCAAGCCAATACCGCAACCGGCACCCACGATCCAGATCGTCGGTTGTTTCATTCGGTTCATCCCCTTGTCGTCAATATCCAATGTAAATCTATTGTAACGGAATTCAGAAGCGCGATTCAAAGGTAAAGATATTTTAAAAATGGACAGGATTGGAATTAATACAGCGATAATGTGGAAGGAACTCTCGTGATTATCGGATATGGTCCGAGTTCTATTGACCAGTGTTCAAGTGGTGCTACAACATATCATATCTAAAAGGTGGAAAAGCCACAAGCTCTCCCTCATTGAGGTGTATTGCCGTTGGCAACGTCACAGAAAATTCGAAAATGCTTCTTCTATTCACATTAGCTCTCTCATAATAGTAAAGAGGAAAATTAATCTATAAAAAAGAATAATATGGGAGCATTTTCATAGACTGTATTGGCAGGTTTTGTTATAATTGTGGCGGGTTTATTACAAATATCACATATTTTCTGCAAAAAAATGCTGCACGACGGAGGAGATGTCATGAACTACATCAACAATTACGTCATCGTGGCCATTTTTGTCGCTCTTGGAATTCTGCTGCCGGTTGCCGCACTGGGCATCGGTCGACTGCTGCGTCCAAACAAGCCGACAGAAATGAAGAAGACGACTTATGAAAGCGGTAACGAACCGGTAGGCGTAGGGCAAATACGGTTTAACATCCGGTATTATTTGTTTGCCCTTATGTTCGTCATCTTCGATGTAGAAACCGTTTTCTTGTATCCCTGGGCCGTAGCGTATAAGCAGTTAGGCTTGTTCGTATTAGTCGAGATGCTTATATTTGTCGCCTTATTGCTAGTTGGATTAATATACGCCTGGAAGAAGAAGGTGCTCACATGGAATTCGCTTTAGAAGCCATCTCCCCGCAGGAACGGGAGGAGCTGGAACGCAATGTGTTCTTTACGACGCTTGAGGAATTGAAGGCGTGGGCTCGCAGCAATTCAATCTGGCCGCTGACTTTTGGCTTGGCCTGCTGCGCGATAGAGATGATGAACACGGGTGCCTCACACTATGACTTGGACCGATTCGGCGTTATATTCCGCACATCGCCTCGTCAATCCGACTGCATGATTGTGGCAGGGACGGTAACGAAGAAGATGGCGCCGCTGCTGCGCCGTCTATATGACCAGATGCCGGAGCCGAAGTGGGTGATCGCGATGGGCTCCTGCGCAACAGCGGGAGGACCTTATGTGAAGTCCTACGCGGTTGTGAAGGGCGTGGACCAAGTTGTACCGGTCGACGTCTATATTCCAGGTTGTCCGCCTAACCCTGCGGCACTGATTTATGGCATTAATAAACTGCAAGAGAAGATCCGTTATGAGGCGAAGACCGGAAAGCGGGTGACGAACCGATGAGTGAGAATCGGATAGAGGAACAGCTTAACCGGGAGGCGACTGATAAGCCGACCAGGCAGCCGCTGAGCGAGGAAGAGAAGGCTGCCCGCGTGAGAGCGGCGGAAGAGAGGCGTGCTGCGAAAGCTACGATATCCGGGGCTGACGCGGGCAGTGTAGCCACGGAAGCCGAAGCTAGGCCTGAGGCGGCAGCGGATAAGCCGGCTAGGCAGCCGCTGAGTGAAGAAGAGAAGGCTGCTCGCGCGAAGCTGGCTGAAGAGCGGCGCGCAGCGCGTGCGAAGCCTCCTGAAGCAGGCGCAGACAGCGGCGCGGCCGAAGGCGAAGCGGCGGCACCTGCCACGGAGCGCCCGGCGCGCGCGCCGCGTGCCGCGAAGAGCGAGGAGCCTGAGCAGCCGAAGGAGCCATCGCCGAAGCAGCCGCTGCTCGACAAGCTCGTTGCTGACCTGCAGGCTGCATTCGCGCCTGAAGCGATCGAAGGCGCTGTGATTAATGAAGTTAATAATCACTTGCCTACACTGACTGTGAAGTCAGATTATTGGTATCGAGTCGCGCAATGGCTGCGAGACGAGCCCGAATGGTCCTGCGACTACCTTCGCAATTTGTCCGGCGTTGACCTGGAGACAGAGATGGAGGTCGTCTACCATCTCATCGGCTTAACGACGAAGAATGAAGTTGCCGTGCGCGTAAGGACCAATCGTGAACATCCTTCCATCGATTCTGTGACGCCGCTGTGGGCGACTGCGAACTGGAATGAGCGCGAGGTATATGACTTGCTCGGGATCGACTTCCCGGGGCATCCCGACCTACGACGTATTATGATGTCGGATGATTGGGTTGGCCATCCGCTTCGCAAAGACTATGAGCCGCTCGATTCGGAGGTGTAATGACCCTTGTTACGCACAGAAGAACTACTCTTGAACGTAGGACCCCAGCATCCGAGTACCCACGGTGTATTCCGGATCGTAGTTAAGCTGGACGGGGAAGTCATTAAGGAAGCCATTCCGGTTATGGGTTACTTGCATCGCGGAACGGAGAAGCTCGCGGAAAACCTTAATTACACTCAGATTATCCCTTATACCGATCGTATGGATTACGTCTCTGCCATGACGAACAACTATGTGTTGGTTAGTGCAGTTGAGAAGTTGATGAATATTGAAGTGCCTGAACGGGCCGAGTACTTGCGGATCATTGCGATGGAGCTGCAGCGTGTGGCGAGCCACCTCGTATGGTGGGGAACCTACCTGCTCGACATTGGCGCCCTGAGCCCGTTCCTGTTCGCCTTCCGCGACCGCGAGATCATCATCGATCTGTTCAACGAATTGTCCGGGGCACGATTAACTTACAACTACATGCGTGTAGGCGGCGTGAAGTGGGACGCTCCATCCGGCTGGATCGATAAAGTTAGAGATTTCGTACCCTACATGCGCAAGCGCTTGGATGAGTACGACAAGCTGGTGAGCGGCAACGAGATCTTTCTGGCTCGAATCAAGGACATTGGCGCTTACGATGCGGAGACTGCGATTGCATACGGCTTGAGCGGTGCTAATCTGCGCTGTACCGGCGTAGATTGGGACCTGCGCAAGAACGAGCCATACAGCTTGTATGACCGCTTTGAGTTCGATGTACCGCTTGGCCAACGAGGCGATTGCTACGACCGCTATCTCATTCGGATCGAAGAGATCAAGCAGAGTCTCCGCATCCTGGAACAAGCAGTCGCACAATTTCCATCCAGCGGCGAAACTTTGGGCAAGGTGCCTCGGGTACTTCGTCCTCCTGTTGGTGAAGTGTACCAACGCATCGAATCGCCGCGCGGCGAGATCGGCTGCTACATCGTATCCAAGGGCAAGACAGAGCCTTATCGCCTGAAATTCCGTCGTCCGTCCTTCGTCAACCTGCAGATCTTGCCTAAGCTGCTCGTCGGTGAAACGATGACGAACCTAATTACCATCTTGGGCGGCGTTGATATCGTCGTCGGGGAGGTGGACTGCTAATGAATGATCTCATTCAGCAACCTTTTTCATGGATTAACACTTTAACATTTTTTGCGTGGGCGGTCGTGTTTCTGTTGTTCATCCTGCTCTTTGTATCCTATGCCATCTACTTTGAACGCAAAGTTATCGGCTGGATGCAGTTCCGGATCGGACCCAATCGGACAGGACCGTGGGGACTGTTTCAATCCTTTGCTGACATCTTTAAGCTGCTGATTAAGGAAGATACGATTCCGAAGAAAGCGGACCGCGCGCTGTTCATGCTTGCGCCAGTCATTACGTATGTACCTGCATTCGCTGTATTGGCAACCATTCCGTATGCGGCTAACTTGGGCTTTGCAGACTTGAATGTCGGCCTGCTGTATTATGCGGCGCTGTCCAGTATCTCAACGATTGGTATTGTGCTGGGTGGTTGGGCTTCGAACAACAAGTATTCCTTACTTGGCGGCATGCGCTCAGCGGCGCAGATGGTCAGCTATGAGATTCCGTTAGTAATGTCCGTCGTCGGCGTGATCATGTTGAACAGCAGTTTGAGCATGCGGACCATCGTGGAAGGACAAGGCAACAACTTCTGGGAGTGGAACTTCCTGCCGCAGATCATCGGCTTTGTCGTGTTCATCATTGCTGCGGTGTCTGAATTGAACCGTACACCGTTTGACTTGCCGGAAGCGGAATCTGAGCTTGTTGCAGGTTATCACGTTGAATACAGCGGCTTCCGCTTTGCCTTCTTCATGCTGTCGGAATACGTTTACGTATTCGCCATCGCCGCATTGACTACCGTATTGTTTCTGGGCGGCTGGCATCCGCCGCTTGCCTTTCTGGACTTCATTCCAGGCTTATTGTGGTTCATACTCAAGTTTACCTTCTGCGTATTCTTCTTGTTCTGGCTGCGCGCTACGCTTCCGCGTATCCGCGTCGATCAACTGATGAGCTTTGGCTGGAAGGTGCTCCTGCCGTTAGCGTTAGTCAATATATTCGTAACGGCGGTATATATCGAGATATTCATCAAATAAGCAAGGGGTGATCTCCGTGAAAGGAATATTCAAGGGTCTTGGTGTGACGTGGAAGGCCATGACATCCAAAAAAGTAACCTATGCCTATCCGGATGTCCCTTTACAAATGCCGGACCGCTTCCGCGGTATCCAGCATTTCAAGCCGGAAGACTGCATCGTCTGCAACCTGTGCGCCAAGATATGTCCAACGGAATGCATATCGTTGACAGGCAAGCCGAACCCGGACCCAGAGAAGAAGGGGAAGGTTATTGACACGTATGACATCAACTTCGAGATCTGCATTTTGTGCGACTTGTGTACAGAGGTATGTCCGACGGAAGCCATTGTCATGACTAACAACTTCGAGCTCGCGACGTACAGTCGCGATGATCTGTATAAGAACTTGCAGTGGCTGGACGAGAACAACAAGAATGTCCGCAAAGAGAACGTAACTACAGCGCCGAAAGGAGGCGCGAAGAAAGATGTTTGATCTGTCATTTGATTGGAATGCGCAAACGATATTGTTCTTCGTATTTGCGGCATGTATCATTTCCGGCGCGGTGTTGATGGTGCACTTTACCAAGGTTGTACATATGGTCGTTTCGCTCGCTTTCACATTTATCGGCTTGGCCGGTGTCTACATTATGCTGGAGGCGGAGTTCGTAGCGTTTGTTCAAGTGCTGGTGTATGCAGGGGCCATCTCGATCTTGATGATCTTCGGCATCATGATGACGCAGCATGACAAACAGGATGCGGCATCTGTTAAGCCTATGAAAGAGGTGCTGGCGGGTGTCGGATGTATCGCGCTGTTCGGTGTGCTGTTCTTCGCGATACGCGGAACGGCCTTCCCAACGCCGGCGGACAAGTCGCTTGCTGTGGACAATACGATGGAGCTAGGTAAGAAGCTCTTCACCGAGCATGTTATACCGTTCGAGCTGTTGTCTGTGCTGCTTACGGCCGCGTTTATCGGGGCGATCGTATTGGCGAAGCAGGAAGATCCGGATGAAGCGAAGCTTAAAGTCGAGCCAACGCCGAACAATGAAGCGATCAAGCAACTGCTGCGCCAATCGGTGCCGGCAGACAGCGATGCTCTCCAGTCGCAAGCGAAAGAGGAAGGTGAATCGAAATGAGTACGATGCTGGCTTCCTTCTTAACGCTGGCGGCGATTCTGTTCTGTATTGGACTGTACGGCGTACTGACCAAGCGCAACGCGGTAATCGTGCTGCTCTCCATCGAGTTGATGCTTAACGCGGTTAACTTGAATCTGATCGCCTTTTCGAAATATGGTGCGGTACCTAGTTTGCAGGGACAAGTGTTTTCACTCTTTAATATTGCCATAGCAGCGGCGGAGGCTGCGGTTGGGGTCGCGATCCTGATTGCGTTATTCCGGAACCGAGGTTCGGCAAACGTGGACGAATTTGACGACTTGCGCAGATAAACCGTGTAGATGAAGCGATAGGGTCGTGAAATACGGCAACCCGTTTCATCATAGGAGGATACGAGAATGAATACCGTCTTTTCACAGTACGCGTGGGCTATTCCGGTCATTCCGCTGCTCGCGTTCCTCGTGCTGACGGCTTTCGGCCGATCTATAAAAGGTGCGGCCGCCCTGCTTGGCGTCGTAAGCTCGCTGATCTCGTTAGTGTTATCTGTCTTGGTATTGACGGAGCGCGGTACGGGAGCGGAGCCGTTCACGCACAGCTATGAGTGGGTCAGCTTTGGGGATGTTCGATTCGAAATCGGATACGAAATAACGAACTTAAACGTGTTGATGCTCATCATTGTAACGGTCGTGAGCACGCTCGTTAATCTGTATGCCAGCGGGTATATGGCAGACGATGAGCGTAAGAACGTGTTCTTTGCCTATATCGCGCTGTTTACAAGCGCGATGCTCGGACTTGTCATTTCGCCGAATCTGCTCCAGCTCTACATCTTCTGGGAACTGGTAGGCGTATGCTCCTTCTTGCTCGTAGGCTTCTGGTATGAACGTCCCGCCGCCCGAGCGGCGGCCAAGAAAGCATTTATAGTCACCCGCATCGGAGATATAGGCTTGCTGATCGCGATTCTGATCTTGTTCTGGCATATGCCTAACCATGCGCTGGACTTTGAAACGATCAAGACCGTATTCGCGAGTGCGGATTCTGCTGCTCAACACGGTATCTCGCTCAGTCTTGCGACGTGGATCGCTTCGTTGATCTTTGTCGGCGCTATCGGCAAATCAGGTCAATTCCCGCTGCATACCTGGCTTCCAGATGCGATGGAAGGTCCGACGCCGATCTCAGCGCTCATCCATGCCGCAACGATGGTTGCAGCAGGGGTGTATCTGGTTGCTCGCACGTTCGACATCTTCCAGGTGTCGGACACGGCGATGGCGATTGTAGCGGCAGTCGGCGGATTCACAGCCATATTTGCAGCTACGATAGGCATCGCACAGCGTGACATTAAGCGGATTCTGGCTTACTCCACCGTGAGTCAGCTTGGATACATGATGATGGCGCTCGGACTTGGCGCCTTGACTGCGGGCATATTCCATCTGTTCACACACGCCTTCTTCAAGGCTCTTCTGTTCTTGGGAGCGGGCAGCGTCATTCATGCGATACATACCCAAGACATCTTCGGTATGGGCGGCTTGAGCCGCAAGATGAAGATTACAACCTGGACCTTTGCGATCGGCACGTTGGCGTTATCAGGTATTCCGCCATTCTCAGGGTTCTGGTCTAAGGATGCCATTCTAACAGCGGCATGGGAACAAAATATGCTGCTCTTTATCGTAGGACTGGTGGCAGCGTGCTTTACTGCATTTTACATGGCACGATTGTTCTTCTTGGTGTTCACCGGCCCAGCTGCTAATCAAGAAGCGCATGATCATGCTCATGAATCTCCATCTACGATGACGATTCCGCTTATCGTATTGGCGGTTCTCGCCGTTGTAGCTGGCTTCGTCTATACGCCATTTAACAGTCAATTCGGCACGTGGCTGACAGGAGCGCCTGAAGAGGAGCATGCCAATATTCTCGTTATCGTATTGTCTTCTGCTGCAGGTATCGCGGGGATTCTGCTTGGATACATGCTGTACGGACCGGGCAAACGCGGCCGCACGGCACCTGGTGAGCAGGTGAACCCAGTCTACCGTCTGCTGGAGAACAAGTACTATATCGATGAGTTGTATCAGCTTATCATCGTTCGTCCACTGGGCGCGATCGGACGCGCGCTTAATGCCTTCGACTATTACATCGTTGATGGTGCTGTACGCGGTATTTCGGCGATTGCGGTCGGCTTCGGAAAGACTTCTACTCGCTTGCAGAACGGTCAGCTGCAAACCTATGGCCTCATTTCATTGTTTGGTTTTGCGGCGCTTGTCGTGCTTGTGTTAGCGCTCGGAAGGGAGTTGTGGTAAATGCTATCATCTGTCTCATCCATCCCATGGCTGACGCTGTTAACCTTCTCGCCGCTGCTTGGTGTGCTGCTGCTTCTGTTCGTTCCGAAGGATCGTGTGCCCGCTATTCGTACGATCGGGATTGTGACGACCCTCATTCCGTTAGTGCTGTCGTTGCTCATATACGCTGACTACGCAAACTTGGAGAAGGGGAAGTCACTCACGGAGGCATTTAACTGGATATCGATTCCGTTGAATATTGATGTTCTAACCAATGCAACTTCATGGAAGTTTGCTATCCAATATCATTTAGCGATCGATGGATTGTCCTTGCCGTTGGTGTTGTTAACGACGATCGTTACGGTTATGGCGGCATTAGCGTCATTAAACATTCAGAAGCGTGTCAAAACCTATTACATCCTGTTCCTGCTGTTAGAAGTAGGTATGCTGGGTGTATTTATGGCAAGAGATCTGTTCTTGTTCTTCATGTTCTTTGAGTGGACGCTTGTACCGACCTTCTTCTTGATCGGCATCTGGGGATTCCTCAACAGAGAGAAGGCGGCCAATCGCTTTCTGGTGTATAACGGACTAGGTTCAGCCTTGATGCTGGTAACTTTCGCAATCTTGACCGTCACCGCCGGCCTAGTTCAAGACCCGAGCGGTCAGCTCGCCTACACCGGCAACATTGACTTGATTATGAGTCAGTTGGCGAATCCTAATGCGTTCGTAAACATCATGGATACTCCATTTTACCTTTCGGAAGGCTGGCGTATGTTCGCATTCATCTTGTTGTTGATCGCATTCGGCATCAAGCTTCCGATCTTCCCTTTCCATACTTGGATGCTGCGCGTGCACGTCGAAGCGCCTGTGCCTATCGTCATGCTGCACTCCGGTATTCTGTTGAAAATGGGCGCCTACGGCTTAATCCAGTTCGGGGTGGCACTGCTTCCTAAAGAAGCGGCATCTTGGACTACGGCTCTGGCGATTCTCGGTATTATTAACATCGTATACGGTGCCGTATTGGCATTTGTACAGAAGGAACTCCGACTTGTACTGGCATATTCCAGTATCAGCCATATGGGATTCGTACTGTTTGGAATCGCGGCCATGAATGAGATTGGGCTGCAGGGCGCGGTATTGCAAATGGTTTCCCATGGCTTTATCTCAGCGCTGTTCTTCCTGCTGGTAGGCGGACTTCTGGAACGCACGAGCACGACTCGCCTTGACGAGCTTGGCGGTCTCGCGAAGAGCATGCCTTTCATCAGCGGGATGCTGCTGCTCGCCGGTCTGGCCTCACTTGGCTTGCCAGGCTTGTCCGGTTTCCCTGCGGAGCTGTTCTCCTTGCTCGGTCTGTTTGATGCCATGCCATGGGCTGCTATTATTGGCACATTAGGTCTGGTGCTGAGCGCTGTCTATGTTCTGCGAGCTGTGCTGGCTATAACGTATGGACCGATTGCGGAGCATCATGCAGGTTTGAAAGATGCGCGATTGATGGAAGCTGTTCCGGCGATTGTCTTGGCGGCTTGCATTCTAATAATCGGAATCTTCCCTTCCTTCATCACAATTCCAGTTGACGAAGGAATCCAGCACATTATTGAAATTTTAAAAGTAAGGGGGGTAGGTCCATGAGTGAGCAGCTGGTTTCACCCTTACAATGGAGCGATCTAGCGATTCTGGCACCGGAATTGACGCTGGTTATCGCGGCCGTCCTCTTATCCTTGATAGATTTAATGCTCCCGCGTCGAGTGAATCGCGATTGGATCGGTATTATGTCCCTTGCGGGTGTAGTAGTCTCGCTCGGATTCGTCATCTGGACATTAATCGATCGTTATTCGCAGTCGCTCGGAGGAGCGCAAGTAGAAGCGGTAATGCTGCTAAACGGCAGCTATCGTGTAGATGATTTCGCACTGTTGATCAAAGTACTCTTCCTAATAGGAACGGCCTTCGTTATCTTAATGAGCATAGGCAGCATGCGTGACGATGAGATTCCTCATCGCGGCGAATACTATTATTTGCTGCTGCCTGCGACGCTTGGAGCTATGATGATGGCTTCAGCTGCGGAGCTGATCACGATGTACGTTGGCTTGGAATTGCTCAGCATCACCTCCTATATCCTGGTGGGAATGAAGAAGAAGGATCGCCGATCTACTGAAGGCGCCTTTAAGTACGCAGTACTCGGCAGTGTGGCTTCCGCTTTCATTTTATATGGAATGTCGTTCTTGTATGGTATGAGCGGCAGCACCTATATGCCGGATATTGCGTTTGCGCTTGGCTCATCGGTTGATATTTATGAACCGCTTATCTATGTAAGCTTGCTGCTCCTGATTGTGGGAATAGGCTTCAAGATTGCGGCAGCACCGTTCCATGCATGGTCGCCAGATGTGTATCAGGGTGCGCCGACACCTGTCACCGCATTCCTGGCGGTTGTAGCGAAGGGCGCGAGTCTTGTGATCTTGCTGCGAATGATCTATAACATATTCTTCGGGCTTGGTCATGACTTCGTTATCTACCATGATATCCTGACCATTCTATTGGTTATCGCGGCGCTCTCGATGATAGTCGGTACGACAATGGCGCTTCGTCAAACGAATGTGAAACGATTGCTTGCCCTTTCCGGTATCGCCAACGCGGGTTACCTGTTAGTGCCGATCGCTATGGACCTGCTATCAACAGAGTCGGTATACACATCGTTCTTCACTTCTTTCTGGTTCTATCTAGCGGCGTATCTCGTAACGACGATGGGGGCATTTGCTGTGCTGCTGCCGGTTAGCCGCGCGGCTGGCCATGATGAAATGAACGGCTTCGCAGGCTTGTATTACCGCAAGCCATGGCTCGCCATAGCCATGACAGTGTTCGTGCTTTCCCTTGCGGGAATTCCGATAACGGCTGGATTCTTTGGCAAGCTGTACATTATCGTAGGGGCTGCTGCAACCAGAGCGTACTGGATTGCTATCGTGATGATGATAACGAGTGTGATCTCATTCTACTTCTACTTCGGATTTATCCGACAAATGTATATGCGCCAAAACAATCACGACATTGTAAGAGTGCCAGCTGCACAAGGGATCGTGATTGGGATATGCGTTGTTCTTGTTATTGCTCTGGGACTGTTCCCGAATGTGGTTATTGAATGGTTGAATACTTTATTCTCGATTCCTGGGGACATCATCGTACCCGTAAAGCCTTAAATATCGATGCTGTCCTGAATGTGTTATAATGAACCGGTTCACGTCCACCTTTAATGGCGGGAATGAACCGGTTTATTACATTTTTATTGAACTAGAAACCACTTGCATGGGACTTTCATCTCATTTCCATATCAAGTACAGGATTGGCAAGTGAGACGACGAATAAGTTATACACGCTAATTCTATTGATAGGGTTGGCAGTTGTATGGGGGCGCACCACTCCCTCTAGTGCAACTATTGATACTACTGGATGTGATTATATTGCGAATAAGATGGCGGCGTACCATTGCAATGCTCTTAATCGTCTCGATAACGTGCGGGGTGCTAACTGGATGCACTTCTTGGTCATTAACAGCTTATGAACAAGCAAGACTTGAGGATGAAGCTGTAGATGAAGTATCTAGTTGGCTTGTAAAATGGAAATCACCAGACCTCCGCGATGAGGAACTGATATCGTATAGCATCATTGAAAGCGAGCAGCCCGAAGTGGGTATTAACGTCATGCGTCCTTCACCAGAAGTGCAGCCTCAACAATGGCTGCATATGCTGAAGCAGAGCGAGTACGTAGAATATGCGGAAGAGAATCAGCGAGTCAAGACGCTTGCTGATGCGGTCAAGCCTAATGATCCCTATGTCTCTCAACAGCAATATCTGAAGCAGATTAAGGCGGATACCGCTTGGGCGTCGAAGAAGATATCACCGGAAATGACTATTGCGCTCGTGGATACCGGGGTCGACATGGAGCACCCAGACTTGAAGCCCAATCTAGTGCCGGGCGTGAATCTGTTGGAAACGGGTCCGCCCAATGACGACAACGGTCATGGTACGAACGTTGCAGGTATTCTCGCTGCTGTTGGCAACAACGGAGAGGGCGTAGCTGGTGTTACATGGTCCGCTAATATTATGCCAATCAAGGCTCTCGATGCTCGAGGCTACGGAGATGAAGACAAGCTCGGAGCAGGTATACTGTATGCGGTCGATCATGGGGCTGATATCGTCGTTATGTCAGTTGGACTGTATCGATATTCAAAGTATATGCAAGACATTGTGGATTACGCTGAAATGAAGGGTGTAATGCTCATAGCAGCAACAGGCAATGATGGATCAAGATATCTGGATAAGATAGAAGTAAAGTATCCTGCAGCCTATCCGAGTGTGTTGGCCGTTGGAGGCAGCACACCTGACCTGGATGTGGAGCAACGATCGAACTCGGGTCCAGAAGTAGATATCGTAGCTCCATGGAATGTGTTCACGACTGCTATGGGAGGCGGTTATCGAGCTATGGAAGGAACCTCGATGTCAGCCCCCCAAGTAGCTGGAGTTGCTGCACTGGTATGGAGCATGTATCCCGAATTGAAGCCGTACCAGGTACGCGAGCATTTGCGTCGAACTGCCCAGGATATCGGTCCAAAAGGATGGGACAGCAAGAGCGGCTACGGCTTGTTACGCGCGGATAAGGCTGTAATGACTAAGCCGGAGACGGATAGCCTAAGCTCTAACCCGACTCGGGATCAAGCGAGAGTATTTCCGATCAATACGATGCAGAACGGGATGATCTCGACAGCTGATGACAGCGATTGGTATCGTGTGGAGGTGCCGTATGACGGCATCCTGGAGTTGGACTATAGCCGAATAAGCGGCGATGGGCAGGTGAATGTCCGCCACTATGCAGGCAACAACACGGCATACACGACCTATTCGAATCTAAGCGAGCAATCTGCTCGCATTCAAGTTAAGAAGGGCGTGCAATATCTGCAGCTTCAATCCGACCAAGCAACGAAATCGAATCCGCTCGCGTATAAGATATGGACGCATCTATGGATAGCTGACGATCCGTGTGAGCCGAACGATAAACAGTACGAAGCCTATAATCTAACACCGAGGAAGCAGCAGGTTACGGCTACGTTCAGCCATAAGGGTGATGAGGACTGGTATATGGTCCAGATTCCGAGCAGAGGAACCTTATCCGTGAAAGTTACGACGGATACCGTTCGTATCGATCCGCAGCTTCAGATTAAAGGATCGATGCTGGACTTTCCGAAGCTAACCGACGAGAACTCTGAAGGTCAAGCGGAAATGACCGTTCTGTCTGATCTAGAGCCAGGCAAGCTGTATATTAAGGTGGATAATGCGGTAACTCCGAAGGCAGAAGCTGTTGCTGGAGAATATACGCTGCACCTTGATTTCCTAAGACAATATTCAGATCCGAATGAACCGAATGATAAGCAATACGAAGCTGTAACGATTGCGCCAGAAGTGGATTATCACGGCGTATTCCATGCGTTAGCTGATAAAGATTGGTTCCAGATACGAATTGATGAACCTGCATATGCTGTCTTCAGCGTGAACCAGATTCCGCAAGACAGCACAGTTGAGATGAAGGTGCTTAATAGCAAGGGGACTGCTCTGCTGACGGGCCGCAATGGTAAGAAGCAGACATCCGTTGAAGCAGGAATCATGCTGGATAAAGGAACTTATTATGTACAGTTAAGCACGAACGAGAAGTTTGATATGCAAACCTATCGATTCCGTGTGGACTTATCGAAGCTGGTTGAGGGAATGCGCGACATTGAAGGGCACTGGGCGCAGGAGGCTATCGTAAGCGCGTTGAAACAGGGCTGGATGAATGGCTATGGCGATGCGGAATTTGCCCCTAATCGTACGATTACGCGTGCTGAAGCTGCTACAGTTCTATCGAAAGTGTTTAATTTAAAGCTGAAGAAGAACGGTACGGCCAGCTTTAAGGATGTGCCAACGAACCATTGGGCATATGATGCTATCGAGAAGGTCGCCCAAGCAGGCATCGCGAACGGATATAAACCAAGCTTGTTTGGTCCAAATCAGCAGGTCACTCGTGCAGAGATGGCAGTTATGTTCGGCAATGCGTTGAATCTGCAGCCATCTAAGAATGTGACGGCGCCATTTGACGATGTCGCGGTTCACTATTGGGCTGCGCCGATGCTAGCCGAGATGAAAGCAAAGGGTCTGCTTGGAGGTTCAGATCATAATCTGTTCCTGCCGGAACGACCCGCAACTAGAGCTGAATTCGCGGCGCTGCTTAGTACAGCTGTAGACAAGTAGGAAGTGGTGTGCGGTAAGGAACGGAAGGAGAATATGTGATGGACAGTACGTTGAATGAAGTATCTACACAAGTTGGCATTGATGGTTTAGTACAGATTATTGTAACGCTATGTTGTATCGCAATTGCTTGGTGGTCCTTAAAAAATGTGAAGCTGGACTTGTTTATTCGCCATCCAAAGGACGGACCTGGAAAGATGCTTCATATTCTGCTCGCAATTGTGTTAGGACGGGCAGTATCACTTTTCTTCCTTGACTATTGGGATTGGACACAGTCATTAAAATATCTATTTTGATTTCTGTAGAATCGTTATCTTGAGGGATACAGCGTTTCGCAGTCTACAGATGATTATCGAATAACATCGGATGAAGATGTGAACAATGGATGATAGCGCCAAAGAATATGTAGAATGCTGTTGTCGAAAATAGGACTTGTCCATCATTGTCAAGCAGTGGTATTATTAAATTTGGATGAAAATTAGCTGAAATTTAGAGAAAATCAAAATTCGTACCATTTTACAGATAATAAATAGAATGATGGGGCGGGAATAAGATCGCGGAGGGAAACAAGATGAGTAAATTTATCGTCCGCGGAGGCAAGCAGTTGTCGGGTACGGTACGTGTAAGTGGTGCCAAGAATGCAGTGCTTCCGATACTCGCGGCTTCGTTATTGGGGGAAGTAGGCGTTAGCATCATTCATGACGCACCCCCGCTCGAGGATGTTAAGACGATACATCAAGTATTAGAACAATTAGGTGCTAGCCTTACATATGCTAATGAGACAGTTCACATTCAAGCTGAACAACTTCATTCGCATGAAGCCCCATACGAGCTAGTACGCAAGATGCGTGCTTCTTTCCTAGTAATGGGTCCATTGCTTGCGCGGGCAGGTAAAGCACGAATCTCCTTGCCGGGTGGTTGTGCGATCGGCACACGTCCAATTGATCAGCATCTGAAGGGCTTTGAAGCTATGGGTGCAGAGATCGGCTTGGGACAAGGTTATATTGAAGCTACAGTTAATGGCCGTTTAAAAGGCGCTAAGATTTATCTCGACGTCGCAAGTGTAGGAGCGACCGAGAATATTATGATGGCAGCAACATTGGCAGAAGGTACTACGCTGATCGAAAATGCCGCACGCGAACCAGAGATCGTCGATCTGGCAAACTATCTGAACAAGATGGGTGCCAAGGTGCGCGGTGCTGGTACTGCCGTGATTCGCATCGAGGGCGTGGAGCGTCTCCATGGAGCAGAGCATACGGTCATTCCGGACCGCGTTGAAGCAGGAACGTACATGGTTGCGGCAGCAATGACTGGCGGCAATGTATATGTGGAAGGCGCGATTGCCGACCATCTGGGTCCTGTCATCGCGAAGATGGAAGAGATGGGAATTACCGTTATACCTGATGAGAACGGCTTGCGAGTAATCGCAGACAAGCCGCTGAAGGCAGTTGACGTTAAGACTTTGCCGTATCCAGGCTTCCCAACAGATATGCAATCTCAGATGATGGCGCTTCTGTTAACGGCGACGGGTACGTCGGTCGTTACAGAGACGGTATTTGAGAATCGCTTCATGCATGTTGATGAATTCAATCTGATGAATGCCAACATTAAGGTTGATGGCCGCACATCTGTAATTCCGGGCAATTGCAAGCTGATCGGAGCGAAAGTGACAGCTACTGATCTTCGTGCAGGCGCAGCACTAATCTGTGCAGGCTTGGTTGCAGAAGGTACGACTGAAGTGGGTGGTGTGCACCATATCGATCGCGGTTATGTGCATCTGTCCGAGAAATTGGCGTCTCTTGGCGCAGACATCTGGCGAGTATCCGTGGAGAAGCCAGACGCGGCTGAGAAAGTCGAGAAGAGTGACAAGCAGGAAGTAAATAGGTTTAACGCGCAGCCAACCTGGGCGTAAGTCTGGATCAGGGCAGCCGTTAATGAATAGATCGTCCGTTTTCTTTACCTAAGGGTAAGGAGGCGGGCGATTTTTTTGTGCATTACGTGTCGAGGTAAGTTTCATTCAATTAATTCTCGTAAGAGATGCAATAACCAGCATGTTTTTGAAAATGGACGGAAGTGTGGGAATAAGCTTTCATCAGCTGCATCTCTTTATGGAGTGATAACCCTATTGCGATAAAGGTGCTGGATCGATCGTACTTAGGAAAGCGATGTGTACCCTAGTTATCTGGAAATCGGAGTGGTTGTACGGTGTATGTCTATAGCTAATAGCATCTGACCATTATCCCGATTGCTCAGGAAGTAAGTACCTCAGAAGTAGTATTTGACTATTATCCCGATGGCTCGGGGGTAGGTGTTGAGTGAAGTGTGGGTTGAGGAAGTATGTGCCTCAGAAGTAGTATCTGACTATTATCCCAGTGGCTCAGGGTGGGGTGTTGAGTGAAATGTGGGGCGGGGAAAGTATATACCTCAGAAGCAGTATCTGTCTATTATCCCAATGGCTCAGGTGTGAGGGTGTAGAATGAAGTGTGGGTCGAGGAAGTAAGTGCCTTAGCAGTAGTATCTGACTGTTATCCCGTTGGCTCAGGGAGGGGAATGTTGAGTCGAGCTCAATTGGAAGACTTCTGAGTGTGGGGGATAATAGGCAGATGGCGGTTGGGGGAGAGGCGGCAAGCGATATAGTTTCTACAGCAGGTACGGGAGCGGACACACAGGCCGTTATTTGCAGCAAAAACCGCCAAATGATCGTGTTCGCGGACTGTAGGGCCGTTATTTTGCTAAAGTCAGCGGATAATTGCTAGTTTTGAGGCAAATAAGGTCATCTGAGTCCGCGAAACTCGAAATATGCCTCGAAATCTCAAAATAGCGGCTCCTGTGTCCATTACAGAGAGTCAGGCTGCGAATCTACTGCCAAATGGTACTAGCAGTTGCAGTTTACTGCGCTTGGCGCATGTTTCCAGCTTGTTACCCGAAACATTCACGAATAGCAAGGCTTTGGAATTGTGAATATGACTCTATTGAGGATGCTTGGGTGATGTGGTAGATGCGTTTCGATGTGCTCCGAATTCATGGTGAATGCCAAAGTAATTATGAAACGAATAAGTTGGATTCAAGACTATAGATCCATAGATGCGCGGTGAAGCGAAACATCGCAATCAAACTCGAATTCTGAGCTATAGGGATAATAGCAAGACGCATTGCCAGATAACACATGCACCCGGCTCGATGGACATGCTGATGTTCTAGTCTCTCTTAAACTCGCATATGATGGCAGTACAAGCCCGCTAGATAGGTTCTACTCTGAGAAAATATGGGCACACTGACAGCTAGAGAGGAGAGATTCACGACATGCCACGGAATACATGGCCAGGACTGGGGTTGCGGCGGGGGCGGCGAGGTGCAACCGCCGCACGCGGACAAGCCGCAGTGAGCCTCGCCCTATGGGCCGGCTCGCTCATCGCGCTCGCCCTGCTCGTGCCGCTTATTATCGTGACCGCCGGTCACGATAATAAGCCCAGCATGAGCGCTGCCGGCGAGCGCTCGGCGCCGCAGGCGCCAAACCTGGCGGCGCCAGCGGATGCGCCGCCTTACGTGCGCGTGCTCCTAAGCGGCACGCGCCAGGTTGAGCGCGTCGCGCTGGAGCAGTACGTGCGCGGCGTCATCGCGGCGGAGATGCCGGAGCGCTTCGAGCTCGAAGCGCTCAAGGCGCAGGCGATCGCCGCCCGCACGTACATCGTGCGCCGCCTCATGCAGGGCGAGGCTGGCGGCGGCGCACCAGAGGGCGCCGATGTCACCGACACCGTCGCCCACCAAGCGTACGTCTCGCTCACCGAGCTCGACGCGCGCGCTGACGACGCGGTCGCTAAGCTGAACCGCGCCGTCAACGAAACCGCCGGGCTGATTGCCACCTATAACAATCAGCCCATCGACGCACTCTACTTTTCAACTAGCAATGGTTTCACCGAGAATGCAGAGGATTATTGGTCGGCGAAGCGGCCATATTTGCGCAGTGTGCCAAGTCCTTGGGACGAGAAGCTGTCCCCCCGCTTTAACGACACAATAAGAATGGATGCCGCCGAGCTATTGAAGAAGCTGGGCCTATCTGCAGAATCAGTGCCTGCATTTCAATCCATAGATTCAACCGATTCATCTTCTGATCAAGCGCTAGCTTCGGCTATACAACTTATCTCCAAGACACCAGGAGGGAAAGTTGCGCAGATAAAAGTAGGAGAGCATGTATTTTCAGGCAGAGAGATGAGAGAGAAACTAGGACTACCTTCTACCGACTTTACTTGGTCATGGGATAAAGGAGAGATCGTATTGGAGACTCGCGGTTATGGCCATGGCGTAGGGATGAGTCAATACGGCGCACAGGGAATGGCGCTCGAAGGCGCTGCGGCGAAACAGATCATAAACTATTACTATAAAGACGTTCAAATCGTATCTCTAGCGAGCATAGTTAAAGACGTGGCGGCTGTCGCCATCAAATAACTAGCTATGAATCTTAAATATTACCAATTTCATACGTATAAAAGAAAAACACTCGGTAACAATGGTTACTGAGGTGATCACAAATGAGTGAACAAAACCAAAACTCAAAACAAACAAACAAATCTACGACATCATCTTCGAATACGAACACGCCAGAAGCTTCAAAACTAGCAGGGGCATCGGCTGTTCCAACTTCGGGATGGAGAAAGCTGCTTTCGAAGAAGTGGGTATTTCCTGCTCTCTACATCGCGGCTGCAGCGCTGATCTTGACGCTGGTATGGGTATACCAAGGCGAACAGACAACGACTAATCAGAACCCAGGCGCAGTGCAGACTGAGGGCAAAGCCAACTCCGGCAAGGACGCTCAAGATGAGAAGGTTGTCGAAGTGGTGGCGCACAATGAAACACTTGGCTGGCCGGTGGCAGATGCCAAAGATGTAGAAGTGGTTATGGGCTTCTTTGATGCCTCGGCTTCTGCGGAAGAGCAAGAAAAGGCAATGGTAGAGTACAAGCAGACCTTCACGGCTAACTCAGGTATTGATTTGGCTCGCAAAGACAAGAAGGAATTTGATGTACTTGCTGCTATGAGCGGTAAAGTGACACGCGCTGAAGCTCATCCGACGCAGGGCAACATCATTGAGATCGACCATGGCAACGGCATGAAGACCGTTTACCAAAGTGTAGCGGATATGAAAGTGAAGAAAGGCGATGTTGTCTCCAAGGGCGATGCCATTGCGAAAGCTGGACGCAGTGAACTGAAGAAGGATTTCGGTGTTCACGTACACTTTGGAGTGTTCGAGGACAACAAGCCAGTTAATCCGTCTACGCTGCTTGCTAAGAACTAATATGTGCAAAGGGAGCTGTCACGTAAGTAGTTTTCTACTTATGGGACGAGCTCCTTTTTTTTTGTAATGGCATGCTGTACAACAGGATCAACGGGCCATTTTCGAAATAATCCAAGTTACATAGCTTGTCAGACTTGTCTATAAGACATAAGTGCCGAGACCCCTCATATAATGTACCAAACTAAACCGAGTAGGGGAGGCGGGAGCGTGCACGATTACATCAAGGAACGAACCATTAAGATAGGTCGTTGCATCGTCGAGACGAAGCATACGGTTCGGACCATCGCCAAAGAGTTCGGTGTGTCAAAGAGCACGGTGCATAAAGATTTGACCGAGCGGCTTCCGGAGATTAATCCGGATCTGGCGGACCAAGTCAAGCACATTCTCGAATACCACAAGTCCGTGCGCCATTTGCGAGGAGGCGAAGCCACCAAGATTAAGTACAAGAAAACAACCGGCAAGAAACGTGAGGTAATGACTGCTGGAAAAGCTTAATCCCTCATTCCGCGGTCTTGACATAGGATCCGCCACCTGCCCTTCCGTTCGTTTCACGAATGTGCATTGCATTCTCAATCTTTCATTGAACCGGATATATTAATTGTGCTATGGTTATGAGGAATGTAGAAAATGCAGGAATTGGTCGGAAATTATCGCAATTTATTAACATTATTTATTGTGGAGGCTCTCGAACCTATGTTAAGCAAGGATATCGGAATTGACTTGGGAACGGCCAACGTTCTTATTCATGTGAAAGGAAAGGGGGTTGTCTTGGACGAACCGGCAGTAGTCGCAATTGAAAGCGATTCAAAACGTGTATTGGCGGTGGGCGAAGACGCGCGCAAGATGGTAGGACGTACCCCGGGGAACATCGTTCCGATTCGTCCTCTGAAGGACGGTGTCATCGCAGACTTTGAGATTACTGAAGCGATGCTCAAACATTTTATCCAACGTGTCGGCGGCCGCAAATGGTATTCGCATCCGCGCATCTTAATTTGCGCCCCGACTAATATTACTTCTGTTGAACAGAAAGCTATCCGTGAAGCAGCGGAACGCAGCGGCGCTAAGGAAGTCTTCCTTGAGGAAGAGCCTAAGGCAGCCGCTATTGGCGCGGGCATGGACATCTTCCAGCCAAGCGGCAATATGGTAGTTGATATCGGAGGCGGTACAACGGACATTGCGGTGCTCTCTATGGGCGATATCGTAACGGCCTCCTCCATTAAGATAGCAGGCGACAAGTTCGACGGCGCTATCATGCGATACATAAAAGGAAAGTACAAGTTGTTGATCGGCGAACGCACATCGGAAGATATCAAGATTAATATTGGAACAGTGCGCTCTAACGGCAGTATTCGTGAGATGGACATTCGCGGCCGCGACATGGTGACAGGTCTGCCGTTGACAGTTACGATCAGTTCAGATGAGATTCGTGAAGCGCTGTGGGATCCGATTTCGTCAATTGTTGTAGCAGCTAAGTCCGTGCTGGAACGGACACCGCCAGAGCTCTCAGCAGATATTATCGATCGCGGTGTTATATTGACAGGCGGCGGTGCGATGCTTGATGGATTGGATGACCTGTTGGCTGAGGAGCTGAAGGTTCCTGTCTTGATTGCAGACGACCCTATGCATTGTGTAGTGAAAGGAACGGGCATTATGCTCGATAATTTGGATAAAGTCGTTAAGAAATTGTCTCTCTAAACCGATATATAAGATATAGTGGTTTAATTCCCATATCGGTCATCGGGAGGAACGTTCATGTTAAGAGGTTTATATACTGCCGCTTCAGGCATGATGACGCAGCAGCGTCGCCATGATACGGTTACGAATAATATTGCGAATATGAATACGCCGGGCTATAAGTCAGTCAATACGGTTCAGCATACATTTCCTGAAATCATGATCCAGTTGATGGGCAATGATGCCGCCGCTGGAGCCGAGCTCGGTAAGCTAAGCACGGGTGTATTCGGTGAAGAAGGTCGTCATGTGTTTACGCAAGGCGATCTGATGCAGACGAATCAAATGAGTGACTTTGCGCTCTTGTCTGATATTGAAGTTCCGGGTGTAGCATTCGATCAATCGGGTAAATCAGTTGATGAACAGGGCAATGTGACTTATAAACCGGAAGCATTCTTTACGGTGCGCGAAGGGGACCAGATTCGATATACGCGTGATGGACATTTTCAATTAAATGCGAATGGAGAATTGATGACGGCTGACGGCGCGCTTGTGTTGAACACGGCTAATCAGCCTATCGTCTTGAACAATATCAACATGTCCGATGTGGTCGTGAATGAGCAGGGTCAACTGTTTAACGGTCGCACAGGGGCGGGGCTTGGTCAGACTATTCTCGTGACGCGGATTGAAGATCCGAACAAGCTGCTGCGCGTAGGTAACGGGCGTTATCGTCTAGAAGATGGCGCTGCTGAGACACGGCCTGTTCAGCCAGGGGATGTTCGGATCCAGCAGGGTTATCTGGAACGATCTAATGTGGATCCATTGCAATCCCAAGTTGACTTAATGTCGGCATACCGGGCTTATGAAGCGAATCAGAAAATAATCCAATTCTACGATAGGACGTTGGAGAAGGCAGCAAACGAGATTGGGCGAGTGTAATAGGTAGCTCGATCTATGCTGTCTCCTCAGCAGAAGGAGGCTTTCAGCTATTATGAATCAATCAATGATTGCAGCATCCGTATCGATGAGCGGCTTGCAGCGCAAGATGGATGTCATATCTGACAACGTCGCTAATGTGGATACACGAGGCTATAAACGGAAAACGGCCAGCTTTTCGGAGGTTCTTACGACTGCACAGCAGCAGCTTCCGGAATTTGCGCTTCCAGGACGCGCTACCCCGCTGGGGTACACGGATGGCTACGGTTCACGATTAACCTCTGTCATGCGTGACTTCTCGCAGGGGTCGTTCGTACAGACGAATTTGCCTACGGATCTCGCATTAGAGGGCAATGGTTTATTTGAAGTCAAGACACCGGAAGGGTCGGCTTATGTTCGTGAAGGAGACTTTCAATTATCTCCGGTAAATGGTGGAGAAGCGATGCTGACGACGAGAGAGGGCTATCCTGTCTCAAGCACAGATGGCACCGATATTCGGATTCGCTCTGGCTATCAGATGAAGATCGATGAAGCAGGCCGTGTGTTCGAAGTTAATCCAGCTAAAAATGAGACTAATGAAGTCGGCGCTATCAAGATTGTACAACCTGTGAAGCCAGAGCTGCTTCAGCAGCTTGCCGACAATCTATACACAGTGCCGCAAGGAATCGACATCAACACAGTTGTGCAACAATTAGACTTGACGAATATTCCCGCAGATGGTAATGTGCCATTGACGGTACGTCAAGGCGCATTGGAGAATTCGAATGTCTCGTTAACAGACGAGATGACTGAATTGATTCAAGCACAGCGTGCATATCAGATGGCTTCTCGTGCGCTGTCTTCGGGAGATGCAATGTGGGGGCTCGCGAACAGCATTCGAGGGTAGATGAAGTGGGTGAGAGCTAGTATGGATAAGGATCAAGAGCCCTATACTCCAGCTAAGGTTATTAGTCGTGTAGAACGGCTGCGTCCAACTGATAAGGAAGGGCCCGCATCATCCGATCCGGATCATGCCGATTCTAAACCGAAGAAGTCCAACGCTATGAAATGGGTGTTTCGTCTGCTCATCGTACCGATGCTATGCATTTTAGCGACATTTGGAGGTATGATGGTAGGCTTTGTTGTATTAGGGCATGGCACTGTATCAGAAGCGCTGAACTTGGATACATGGACACATGTGTTCAAGCTTGTGTTTGGTTAACGACATATGAGATTAATGTGATAAACATTAGGGCATCTCTAGGCTGTTACTGCCATAGAGGTGTCTTTTTTATGATCGAGTTCCTACTTAACAGCAGAATGGGTAACGGTTATGCGGTTTTATTTTTATAGATGGGCATGTATAATATGTTGAAGGAATGAAGTCAATGGGTACCTGCCAACATTATGGGTAAACTAACAACCGTGCTGTATTGCGTTTCGATTACGTAATAGAAAGAGCTTCCCATTCAGCGCCTTGACGCTTAGGAAAGCCCCTTATCTTAACCTCCAAGCCTGCAGTCAATGAAGGATACTTGTAGTTTGGACCAAAACCTATGCTTGTTATTCAGAAAGGAGAAATATTATGGAGTTAACGAATCAGCAAATTCAAGAAATCATTCCTCACCGCTACCCGTTTCTGCTGGTAGACCGGATCACAGAGGTGGAAGAGGGCAAGCGTGCTGTAGGTATCAAGAATGTGACCATTAATGAGCCGTTTTTCCAAGGACATTTTCCGCAATATCCTGTAATGCCTGGCGTATTGATTATTGAAGCACTAGCACAGGTTGGTGCTGCGGCTATATTAATGAAGGAAGAGAATAAGGGACGCATCGGATTCCTTGCCGGGATTGATGGCGCGCGTTTTCGCGGGCAGGTGTTCCCTGGAGATACATTGACGCTTGAAGTGGAAATTACTCGTTTGAAAGGCGTTATTGGCAAAGGACAAGCTGTTGCTAAGGTAGGCGACCGAGTTGTTGCGGAAGCAGAGATTATGTTTGCTTTATCAAAGCCTGAATAGCAGTGATTGTATATGAATAAATTGGACAATCTATGTGTTAACCGCAAGGGCGGTGGTGGGGATGCGATGAAGTTACCCATGCAGAAGTCCAGATCATCAGTGGAGGGGATCTCGTGTTTCAATCGTTAGAACGGGCAAATCGACGGTTCAAAATTTGGCTCTGGCTAATTGTCATCGTCGGTATGGTCGCTTCATTGCCTGTTGCAATGCAACGTGTGCAGACAGAGCAATCATCAGATCAAGTGGAGTTCGTTGTTGATTACCGCGACTTAGTCGATATTTCAGCGTTACAAGCTAATCCTGCAGCTTATTTAAATACTCAGTTGGATCTATTGAAGGAAGCCGGCGTTCAATCCATGGCTATGTATGAAAGTTCATTGCTGGAATTCAAGAACGCACGGCGTATTGCGCTGTACAATTCCAATGATGCGGCAATGCTGGAACATAAGGTGCCGAATCCGAATGAGAATTATACATACCTGCTGTTCCTGACACCGGAGGATGAGCGTCAGTTATCCCCAATCATTACGGAAACTTTTCAACAAGTAGGTATTCCTGTTAGACCATGGACCTTTGAAGGCAAGAAAGGTCTGATTCTGGAAACGCCTATGGAGGATGCGCTGCTGAAGTCGATGCCGCAGGATCCGATCGCGATGAAGATGCTCGTTGATAAGGGCTTTAATATCGTACCGCGTCTATCGGACACGATGCCATACGATGAGAAGCAGGTAGATGCGATGCTCACACAGTTCGAAGAGCTCGGTGTAACACGCATCTTGTTTGAAGGTGATGCCGTTAAAGGCTACAAGGATAATGCGGAGAAGAAGAGTCTGTCTTCCTTCGCGGAGCTCATGAACAAGCACGGTATCGGTATTGCTGCAATAGAAGGCTTGAAGGCGCCACAGAAAGGCTTTAATGAGCTCGCCTATATGACGGACTACAATGTGGTGCGGACACATTCGATTTCCGAAGAGGAATCATTTAATGATCCACTGGTGTTGGGAGATCGCATGGCGCTAGCTGTTAAGGATCGCAATATCCGCATGTTTTATTTGAATGTGGGTGTGAAGAAAGATGTAAGCAACTCTACGCTGGTTACGGCAACCGACAACTTGATCAAAGCAATGCACGAACCAGGTAATGGTATGGCAATGATCGCTCAAGATGGCTTCTCTTTCGGTGCGGCTAAGCCGTTTGAAGTAGTGGATTCCGGATGGCAGCGATATGCGAAAGCAGTTGCTGTAGTTGGCGGAGTGGCCTTTATTGCTCTGCTGCTGTCGTATTTCATGCCGTATGTGATGCTTCCTGCTTTTGTTATCGGGTTGATTGGAGCGGCTGGATTATTTGTATTGAAGCCTGCGATGCTGGAGCAGTCGCTCGCATTGGGCGTAGGAATCAGCGCTCCAACTATTGCGATGGTGCTGGCAGTACGTCGTATTGAAATAAGTCCGATTGTAACGGGCTTTGGCGCACGCATAGGTCGCGTAACAGCACTGTTCTTCCGCACATCGCTGTTGTCCTTGATGGCCGTGCCATTTATTATCTGCTTCTTGAATAATATTACTTATAGTTTGCTGCTTCAGCAATTCCGCGGCGTCAGCTTGCTGCACTTTGCTCCGCTTGCTTTGACTGCGCTGTATGTATTCCTATACCGCGGCGAATCCGTGTTCAAGGAAGCGAAGCGCTGGCTCTCTACGCATGTGACCCTGATGTGGGTAGTCGGCTTCGGTATCGTAGCTGTTGTAGGTTACTACTACATGTCCCGTACAGGTAATGCTGGTAATGTCAGCTCGATTGAATTGACGTTCCGTGCACTATTAGAAGATACATTTGGCGTTCGTCCACGTACGAAGGAGTTCTTAATCGCGCATCCTCTGTTCATCGTCGGTGCCTTTATCGCATTCCGCTATCGTATTGGTCAGTTCATTCTAATTGCTGCCGCTATGGGGCAATTGTCGATGGTGGATACATTTGCGCATATTCATACGCCAGTGATGATCTCGCTTGCCCGCACGGCGCTCGGTCTTGGCCTTGGATTTGTTATTGGTCTGGTTGGTGTATGTGTCTGGTACTTCATTGAAAGGTGTTGGGAAAAATGGCGGCCGAAGTTCGGACTATAGCCTTATCAGGATATTACGGCTTCCATAACAGCGGTGATGAAGCGGTATTGACCTCCATCTTGACTGCGCTGGAAAGAGCGGGACAAGATCAGGGAATAAAGGTAGAGCCGATCGTCTTGTCCGGTGACCCAGCTGTGACAACGAAGCTGTACGGCGTTCGCGCTGTGCACCGCATGAAGCCGGGAGATGTGCTTGGCGCTATACGGCAGAGCAACGGGTTGATCAGCGGCGGCGGCAGCTTGCTGCAGGACGCGACCAGCCCGAAGACAATTCCGTACTATGTTGGAATATTGAAGCTTGCGCAGTGGCTGCGCAAGCCGACATTTATATACGCGCAAGGGATTGGACCAGTGGGACGTGAAGCGTTCTTCCCGCTGATCCGCAATGCGTTCAAGCGTTCATCGCTGATCACTGTACGGGATATTGAATCCAAGCAGCTGCTTGAGAAGATGGGACTGGATGGAGGGCGCGTATCCGTTGTGCCGGATCCGGTGATGGGCATCAAGCTCCCGGCGGAGAAGAGGCTGCCTGCGATTAAGGATTCGAATGGACTGCCTATTGTCGGTGTGTCCGTTCGCTATTGGAACGCGGATCGCGCAGACCTGCAGCGCGTCGCTGCGCTGCTCAAGGAAATGATCAAGCGTCAAGCGGTCCATATCCGCTTCCTTCCGTTTCACGGGAACGCGGATGAGGAGGCTTCGCGCTTCGTGATGAAGGAGCTGGGCGATGTACATGCTCATGGCTCAGCCATGAGCATCAGCCCTGCTTATGACCATCCGCTCGATATGCTCGCGGAGGTAGCGCGCTGTGATCTGATGATCGGCATGCGGCTGCATGCCCTTATCTACGCAGCGTCACAGCGCGTGCCGGTGCTCGGAATATCCTATGATCCGAAGATCGATCAGTTTCTGCACCGTTTGGATGAACAGGCGATCGGCTCGACCGAGAAGCTCGATCCTGAACACGCGGCTGATGAAGTCGCCGCTGTCCTTGGCAATATTGACGGCTGGCGCAGCAATCATGAGGCTGCGATTACTCGGCTGATTGAACAAGCTGAACAGCCAGCGCAACAAATCATGAAGCTTATGCGTCCATAGGATAGGTGATAAATTAATGAAACAAGCAGAAGGCTTTAAGACAGTACCGATATATGGAATACCTTTCTCGACACTGACGATGAAGGAAACAGTTGCCTGGTTGTCCGAGGCTATCATCCAACGTCGCAATACGCATGTTATTACAGCTAATCCCATAATGGTCATGGCTGCTTTGGAGAATGATAACGTCATGCGCGTTATGCAGCAAGCCGACATGATTGTGCCGGATGGATCTGGTATCGTGTGGGCGGCTAATTACGCGGGTTCACCGCTTGCGGAACGTGTAACAGGGTTTGATCTGCTCCACGAATTGATGCGCGCGGGTGAGCAGTACAGCTGGCGCGTGTATATGCTTGGTGCAGCACCAGAAGTGATTCAGGCAGCTAAAGAGCGGTTGCAGCAACAATATCCGGGTGTCCAGATTGTTGGGGCACGAGACGGATATTTCGGCGCAGCGGAAGACGAACAGGTCGTGGAGCAGATTCGTGCCGCAGCTCCAGATATCTTGTTTGTAGCTCGCGGCGCGGACACACAAGAACCGTGGATCGCGAAATATCGCGATTCTCTGAACGCCGCATTAATGATGGGCGTTGGAGGAAGCTTTGATGTGATCTCGGGTCGTTCGAAGCGTGCGCCGCAATGGGTTCAGCAGATGAAGCTGGAATGGCTGTATCGACTGGTCAAGGAGCCAACTCGCTACAAGCGAATGCTGGCGTTGCCGAAATTTGCCTTGAAAGTCATGCGAGATAAGAATAACGTGCTAAAATGAAATAAACGCGTTTGTTAGCTTACATTTTCGTAAGTTTTCAACGTTTTACGGTGTTGGAGTTTCCATTTTGAACGGAGTATAATTCAATCCGGTACATCAAATGGAGGTTGAACGAAACCAATGACTATTGTCTATATACTCGGTGGATTGATGGGGTTGCTGTTAGCTACTGGATTGACCCCTTTAGTAAAGAAATTTGCGATTAAGGTGGGAGCTGTCGACGTTCCTAACGCGCGAAAGGTCCACACACGCATTATGCCACGTATGGGCGGCCTTGCGATTTATGGCGCTTTTGCCATTACGCTGCTCGGAATGATGCTGATTGTACCGGATGTTTTATTTGGAACTGTGCGAGACGCCAACCTGGTTAAAGCTTTATTAGCGGGCGGTACGATCATCGTATTGGTCGGCGCGCTGGATGACCGCTTTGAGTTGTCTGCGAAGGTGAAATTGCTCGGCCAGATCGTTGCGGCTTTGGTCGTCGTATTTGGCTTCGATATGACAGTTAACTTTATCGATGTGCCATTCGGCGATCATTACTTGAATATCGGTGATTGGGTTGCGATTCCGCTTACGATCTTCTGGATCGTCGGTGTGACGAACGCTATTAACCTTATTGATGGCTTGGACGGCTTGGCTGCCGGCGTATCAGCGATTTCGATTGGCACGCTGCTTGTAATGGCCGTTATAATGGGCAACCCGGTTGTCATTCTGCTCTGTGCGCTATTGCTTGGCAGCATTATCGGATTCCTGTTCTTTAACTTTCATCCAGCACGCATCTTTATGGGTGACACAGGCTCCCTGTTTCTTGGCTTCAGTTTGGCGGTATTATCGATGCTTGGATTTAAGCAAGTAGCAATCGTATCCTTCATTACTCCTTTGCTTATTATCGGCGTGCCGTTATCTGATACCTTCTTTGCGATTCTGCGCCGCTGGCTGCAGAAGAAACCGATCTTTGCGCCTGATAAGGGACATCTTCATCATTGCTTGCGCGAGTTAGGCTTCAGCCACCGCAAGACGGTATTGATCATTTATGGAATTGCGGCTTTCTTTGGAGTATTAGCTATTATTTCATCGATCGCAGCTTCACATGATGCAAGCTGGGTGACGTTCGTCGTGATATGTATTCTGCTTGTAGCATTGCAGATCGGTGCCGAAGTCATCGGTATTGTGAGCAAGACGAGAAAGCCTTTGCTTAATATGCTGCATCGTCTGGGTGCTAAGGTCCATACGACGAATTCTCGCTCGGAATAATCATAATCATATAACTGCTGTAAGAACCTTCACGTTCTCGAATTGCTATCGAGATTGTGAAGGTTTTTTTTGTTGTATTTGATGGTTTGCCTAAAGATTGAAGCAAGTTGTACCGATAAGAAAGGTATATGAATATCTGTATTTTTACGAAGGAGCCTAGAAGCGAACATGCAAGTACAAAGGAGGACGCACACTTTGAAGAAATTGATCTCCATAATACTCACCTTGGCGCTTATCGTTACGTTTGTGCCATTGCCTGTTAGCTCAGTTGTAGAGGCAGCGGCTACGACTAAGACGGATAAGGGGACTTACTTCTTATTTCCGAATGAGAGCTATACATTCGATAATGCTCGAGTAACAACTGACGAACGCGTCAATATCTCGGGTACGGTGAATGGGATATCTGATTTCAAGACGATAACCTACACAGTAAGTAAAGTAGTGAAGAATGGCACCCAAGAAACCACCATTGAGTCGCGTGAAGGACTGGTAGGAAATATTACGCAGTCGGGCACCAAGATTACGGTTTCCAACATTCAGCTGTACGATGGAATGAACCGAATTACGTTCCAGGGTAACGTCGGTATATCTCCGGTTCAGCCTGAATCCATCTATATCGAGTACCGCAATGGTCCTACTCTGCAAGACTTGAAAGTGAATAACCAAGAGCTGAAGGAGAATGAAGCGACGGTTATTACATCTACTAACAATAACAGCACGAATAAAGACAGCATCAACGTCAGCATCAGCGGTATAGCTAAGAACGCTGAGCAGGTTAAGGTTACAACAGACAGCGGCTCTTGGACGTATAACGTATCGAGATCCAGCGGATGGAAATTCACAGCTGGCGCCGTCAATATCAAACGAGGGACGAATGTAGTCAAGATAAGTTCAATTAACGGCTCCCAAGTGTTTGAAACGGAAAGGCTCATTACCTTCTTCAATGGCAATGTTACTTTTCATAATGTAAACCTTGTTAATGTAGATGGAGCGACGGGCAGCAAGAATAAGATCAATATTACGACCAATCCGAATATATCTATGGCAACAGATGCAGATATGCAGAAGTATTCGATATTGGAAGGTTCCGTTACAATTCCGACAACAGCTTTAATGAAAGATAGTAACGGTGATATTATAAAACCCGTTATAACGATTAAGGCGAGCGCGAATCCCGCGTTAAGCGCAACAGCCCAGATCGTTTCGATTGATCAAGGCAGTGCGGCAACGACTATACAATATAGCTACGATAACCCAGGTGGTTATCTTGCGTTCGGCAAGAACAGAATCTCGGTTGAGATAAGTGGGATATCTACCAACTTGCTCCCTAGCAATATTGTAAGTGAAACTTATACAGTCGAAGTAACGAATAACAGCACGCCTTTCTTCCAAACGGTTAATTATTTAGAGGGCTATGATATTTCAATGGAAAACAATGATAGTGCAATATTCGGCCTTCCAGGATCTCCTCTCAATGGCGCAGGCATTTACCGCTTGCCGACAGCAATTGAGTTTGTTGTGGTAAACGGTGCGGATGGGGAAGATCTAATTGAGATTAAAGAGGTTAAGAACTCTGCTGGTAAGACTGCAAGTAAGTTGCCAGCCTTGAAATTCCTTGCTAAAGAGCCTGTATCGGTTGATGTAGGCAGCGGGCAAGCGATGCGCTATATTTATCAGCTGGATCAACTGCCCTTCTCGGGAGAACAGAAGATTGAATTTGTCTACGATATGACTGGAGCAAATAAGACCTATACTGCGACAGTATCCGTCGTTCACGGCCCTTATTTCAAATTTGATAAAGCCTATAACGGAATGATTGTTAATGCAAATACAAACAAAGATGATTGGAAGCTTAGTGTATTCCGAGATGACCTAGGGCGTTTAGCAGGGGATTTGCTTAATGTTCCGAGTGACAGTAAATTATCAAATGATAACGTATCCTTGTATTTGAACAATGTGCGTATGCATCCGCTGGATGAGACTAAACTCGCAACCAATCGCATCGAATTGTTGGCCGGTAATCCGGATGATACATCCTTTGCTAGCCGCTTGGCTTTGGGTGAAAACAAGATTCGATTGGAATATCGCGACAGCAAGACAAGCTATACCAATGAGATCAAGATTTCGATCGTACCTAAGAATTTACCGATAGTGGAGAAGCTGTTCCCGTATAGCAATTCGCAGAGCGTGAAGCCTTATCCAATTCCAAATTCGGAATTGTTCGAGCAGAAGGGCGGCGTATTCTACACTAGGGAAGAATCGGCCAACGTGTTTGGTACATTCGACTTTATTGATCTTCCTAATCTAGAAGATGCCAGTGAAATACGCAAAAGTATAGTAGACGGATCTGAATACAAAGTTCAAATCAAAGCGCCGACGGTTGGTAATCTGGACCTGACATGGACGCTTGATGACGATTTTACAATCATTGGCGGCAACAAAGATGACCTGTTCGTTGATGGATTAAATGATTATGAAGACCGTGGACTAAAGGTTGTCTATGACCGCGATAAGAAGAACTTCTCTTTCTTCTTGCGTAACAATGAGCTTCCAACGAACGGCAGCATGGTCGTGTTTACCGTTATTGTAAGCAGTCATGGACAAGCAGCGCCTCCGGCAGAGCTGATCATTGCACCTATTAATTTGCCTTATACGATTGTTAAGCCATATCCGATCAGTTCCGGTAATGTCCTTAAGCCGATCCTGAATCAGAACTATGTAGAGGTTGTCATTAATTCACCAGGAGCCGACAAGGTCATTATTAATGGTGAAGCTGTTAAGAAGCAGGAATATACGCTTGGTGATAAGCACTTTGACGATGCCTATCGGGTCCTTGTCAAGAATCTGAAGAAGAACAAGGAAACGCCGATTAAGTTTACGATCGTGACAGGTACGGAAAGTATCGAAGACACCATTAAAGTAACGTATGTACCGACGAACATTCCTGGCGCTCAATATATGGAGACTATGAAGAAGTCTCATAAAATGTTCGAAAACGCCTTGTCACTGAATTTTGCTACAGGTACGAGCTTGATTCGCAAAGATTATGATGTACCGGAGCAATACAAAAATCAGGTGTATGCGAATAATGATCTATTATTTGCAATGGCCAATACGCGCGATGGGGTAGTGAATCGTCATGACTTCCTTGACCTCCCGGCAAACTTTGTTGAGGACGAAGTCAATAAAGGACGTTCCATATTTGAGCTGTTCCCAGACCGCTTTACGCAGGTCAGCCCAGTGTTCTGGATTGATCCAGGCTTGGCCGATAACATTGAACCTCCGGGTTCAGAGGCTATCTATGATCCAATCAAATACGGAAGTGATCCGTATCAATTCCCTGGTGCTGAGGTTCCATCTTTCATGAATCGCGAACCGGAAAGAGAATTGGTTCCGTCCAAAGTCGGTGAGCTCACATTATCCTATGATAACGACGTAACGCATGACGCTGGCTCTGTCATCACCGTATTCCGATATGTTGGCGACACCTATAAGACAGGCGTAGGTACGCAAGGATGGGAGAATCTCGGCGGCGTTGTTGATCCGGATAAGCATACGATTACCGTTCCTTTTGATCGATTCGGCTACTATGTCGTAGCGAAGCTTACCTATTCCTATAATGATGTAGTCAACCATCCATATGCTCGCGATCATATTGAAGCGATATTTGCTAAGGGGATTATGAATGCAGAGCTGCCGTATCAATCGTTCGGTACAGATACGTACGTGAGCCGCGGAGAGATGGCGCGCATGCTTGTTAAGGCTCTCGATATTCCGCTGGATTATGACGGGCCTAAGCATTTTAATGATATCTACTTCTCTGAAAATAATGTCTATGATGAGACAGCCCTATGGGATGCCCGATATGTCGAGACGGCAGCCCGCAAGGGGATCGTGCGCGGGGTTGCGCCGTATGCATTTGAAGGAGACATGCCGGTTATTCGTCAAGATGCCGCGGTTATGATCGCGAAAGCTCTTAATTTGAAGCTAGATACTGACCGTGCGAAGATTGACAAGGAACTCGCGAAGTACTTTAAGGACTGGAACCAGGTTGAATACTATGCGCGTCCATCCGTTCTAGCAGTTGCTAAGAAGGGCTTGATCTCTGGTATGCCTGTTAATCCTAGCGATCCGGAGACCGCTTATGTGTTTAATCCTGATGCTAACATGCTTCGCGGGGATGCTGCTCTGATCATGTCGAGAGTCATGGTTGATATGAAGAAGCTTCCTAAGCTATAAGATTAATCGTTCTGATTATTGCATTATGGGGTAATAAAGTGGGAGAGTCTGAGGTGAATCTCAGCTCTCTCTTTTACGATTTAGTTGATGAGGATCAAAATTGTAAGCATAGCTCAAATCATCCAGTTAGCTGAATTTATTACATCTGTTGGAAAACATTGATGAATGACGATAGGTATATATAGCGATATACTATGTGACGTGGATGTTGGAAGTGTACATATCGTATAGCAAACTGTATAGAGATTTTATATGTAGGACAGAAGAAAAACGATTTTTAAAAAGTTTTTTCTGTTTTGCGCAACTTTTTTGAGATTGTTGCGTTAAAATACATGAAGTTGAAAAACAAACGGTAAAATTCTTTATTGTTCCCTGTTTTTCACAAATTATGCTTTACGCTAGGCACTAGCCCATGTATAATGTCTAGAGTGGCATACATATCTCTATTATTCCCATTCGTTTACGAGTTTCTGTAACATGCTCGTGTTGCAGACTTCTTTTGTATACATTTCGCTCTACTCTGGGAAGGGGGTGAATCGGCGAATGAGGGAAATGAGCTATCAATCTTCAATGCAACACTCTCAACAACCGAAGCAATTTAGAGGAGGAGAAAAAAAGGTTATGAAAAAAAGATTAGCTATGTTGCTATCCGTTGCTATGGCGTTCTCCATGTTCGCGAACGTAGCATTCGGTGCCGCAGAACTCACAACAGAACAGAAATACGAAGCATTGGTTAAAGATGGTATCTTTAACGGAATTCCAGGAAGCAACGATCCGCAATTGAACGTTCAAACTGACCGCGGTCAATTCGCTAAGATCCTTGCTCTTACAACTAACTTGGAGATCGTTAAAGACGCACCTCCATCATTCAAGGATCAAAACTATGCTAAGCACTGGGCTAAAGACTATGTAGAAGCAGTTAACAAAGCTGGCTACATGGGCGGTGTAGGCAATGACAAGTTTGACCTTAAAGGTAAGGTCACAGGCGAGCAAATGGCGAAAGCATTCGCTAAAGCTCTTGGTCTTGAAGAAGTTAAAGACGCTCCAGCAATCGACGGCGTAAGCAAATGGGCTTATGGCTGGGTTGCAGCTATGAAGGCAGAAGGCTATGACTTCTCCGTTAACGGCAAATGGAACGTTCCAGTAACTCGCGCTATTTTGGTTGATGCAGCATATGCTGTTCGTCAACAAACTGGCGTAGTTGTAGAAAAAGTACAAGTAATCGATGAGAAAAACATCGAAGTTACTTTCTCTGACAAAGAAGTTGTTAAAGTAGCTCTTGACAAGGCTCTTGTTGAAAAAGAAAAAACAACTGTTGAAGTAACACACAAAGGCAAAACATACAAAGTAGATGTTACTCTTGAAGCTGTATCCGCAACTACTAAGTTGACAGGCGCTAAGAAAGTAGAAGTTACTTTCAACCGTGCTGTTGATACAACTAAAGCTACTTTCGATATCAAGAACTCCACTGGCGGCAAAGCAAACGTTGCTAAGGTAGCTTGGAACGACAACAAAACAGTTGCAACTGTTGAAACTGTTACTAACTTCCTCAAAGGCGACTACACTGTAACAGTGAACGGCGTTTCTGAGAAAGCTGTTGACGCTGGTAAATTCAGCGTAGAAGCTGAGAAGGTAACTAAGATCGAATTCTTGTCCGACAAAGCTATTTTGCAAAAGGACAATCACATCGTTACAACAGGATACAAAGTTTATAACCAATACAATGAAGACATCACTAAGGCTAAAGCATCCGGCTTGACTGTAACTGCTGGTGGTTACACAGCTGCTGCTGATCCAAGCGGTGTAATTAAAGTAACGGGCACTAATCCTTTCAAAAAGGACGACAAGATTGTTATCAACATTCTTGATGTTCAATCCCAGCAATTTGCAACTCAATTGCTGACTGTGTCTGACCAAGCTGGCGTAGCTGAAATCAGCATTTCTGGTCTTCACAACGCTGATAAGAAAGAATTGACTGAAGGCGAAAGCGCTCCACAAAACTGGGGTCTCGTTCTTGATGCTAAGGACCAGTATGGAAATGTGATCACTGATCCACAAGTTATCAAAGACAACATGGTCTCTGTGGTTACTAATCCTACTGTAGTTGACGCAACTTACGCTGATGTCAAAACTATGACAATCGATGGTGTGAACAAGCTTGTTCTTCCATTGAAGCTTGGAAAAGATGCAACAGCTGTAAAAGCTGGTACATCCCAAGTTACACTGATTTCTAAAACATCTAATGCTCGCGCTACTTATGATGTTGTAGTTAAAGAAGCAGTAACTGTAGATAGCATTACTTTCGGAAATCCAGCTGTTGCTGTAGTTGGTGAGAAGACAGAGATTCCGTTCACTGCTCTTGACCAATTCGGTAATGAAATCACTAACGCTACTGCTTTGAATAATGGTTTCTTGAGCATTCATTCAACTAATGCTTCCAATCCAGTATTTGAACAAGACTATGTAACTGGTAAAGCTAAGCTTTACGTTACGCCAACTGCAGAAGGCACAGTATTCATTAATGCTTACACTAAAAAAGGTAAGCCTGCAACTGCTTCATTCTCTGCAGTAGCTAAAGCTGAAGGCAAAGTAGTTTATGGTACTAAAGACTTCGTATCCAACTTTGCAGAAAATGCAACTAACACACTGAAATCTGGCAACATCAAGGTTCAAGACCAATATGGTCGCGACTTTGACTTCGCTGGAAAAGGATACAAAGTAAAAGTTGAATCTTCCAACGAAGCAGCTGTTGCATTGAGTGCATCTGAAATTGCAAGTGGCAAAGATGTAACATTTACAGCTAAACAACCTGGCAGCTCCACAATCACATTGTCCCTGTATGATGCAGCTGGCAAATTGGTTGATGGAAGCCAATTCTCATTCACTTCCCGCGTAGTTGCTAAAGCAGATATCAAGAGCTACGAAGTAGCAGACCTTGGTAAACTGTACAACAACGGTGGTTCTGATTACGCTGTAGCAGTTGCAGTTAACGGCTTGCTTGAAGATGGAACTAAAGTTGTAATTCCAGCTACTAGCTACGCTGTAAACACAATGGACAAAAACTTGACATATGATGGTGGAAAATTGAGCGCTGCGTATGATTCCAAAGCGTTCCCTTCATCCGGTGAAATGAAGAAATCCGTCGTTGTTACAGTATACGGTGCAAGCTCTGCAGTGAATGTACCTAAAGAAATCGTAATTTCCGATGTGGCTC
Source organism: Paenibacillus sp. EB106-04-04-XG159 (assembly GCF_058791835.1). Lineage (NCBI taxonomy): Bacteria > Bacillati > Bacillota > Bacilli > Caryophanales > Paenibacillaceae > Paenibacillus > Paenibacillus sp. EB106-04-04-XG159. Next base: position 403,269 of record NZ_JBYTDY010000001.1, read on the forward strand.
CTACTGCGACTAAAGTAGAATTGAAAGACGGTTCTACAGCATCCAAAGTAGCTGATAAAGTGGTTTCCATCGAAGCTGCGAAATTCACTACTGCACAAGCTCTTGCTAAGGATGTTGTTAAAGTAACTGACCAATATGGTGTAACTCTTTCCAACCCTAACTTAGCAGTACTTGTTACAAACATTAAAGACGATAATGGAAATGCGCTTAGCAGCTTGGATGGTGTGACTGTGAAGTCCGGATTCAAATTCCAAATCACAGCTATCGCTGACAATGCACTCATCGTTGATTTCCAAGTTATCGTTAAGTAATTAACGTAAATTAGAAAAAGAGCTGGGATTTATCCCAGCTCTTTTTTTGTGTCAATATTGTCATCTAACTTTAAGCAACTTTTATCCATTCTAGTCGTCATACATTATATAATTGTATATATTATGAGATTTACCAGAAAGGATGAAAAGGTTGAAACTGAAACGTACTGTATTGTTGTTGACTGCATCTGCTATGTTGATGTCCTTCTCAGTGGGCGGATTAGCGCCATCAATTGCACATGCTGCATCAGGAATTACGAATCCTGTTCATGAATCACCTAAACTGCAATCTATATACATAACGAAGAATAGTTATATTCAGATTAAAGATCTTGAATTGAGCTACACAGGAAATGACAAAAATGTATATTTTACTTTTGCAATACATAATGGAGAAAAGTCCTCGCTTGATTTCAAAGATTATTGGGTTAGGGTAACGGATGTATTAGGTTCCAACTATACACCAGTCATCAATCCTGCTGATGCTAAGAAGAGTAAGATAGCACCAAATACGACTGAAGGTATTCGGTTTTCGGTCAAGGTGAATCCAAAGACAAATCTATCCGATCTAAGATTTAACATTGTAAAATGGAATTTCAGCATGCCAGGATATGAGCAAGCGCTAGGAAAGATTGCAGTACCTGCGAAATACTCAACGGTTGTACCATATGGTAGAAGCAAGGTAATAACGCAGAAAGATCTTAAGCTCAAAACAGTTGCTTCCAGTCTTCAATTAGTGAAGGTGGGCCAGGTGACTGAAGGAACTATGTCGCTTGCGGTAGAGAACATTAGTAACAATAATGTGAAGCTGCCAGAGATGAGTTATTATCTGAAGAGCTCGGAAGGTAAGTTCTATAAACTAGAGGCCGACATAGCTGCAGGTACAGAGATTGCACCTAATGAGAACAAGAACATCAATCTATATGCTAAACTGCCTACTCAAAATCGTGGAGTAACCTATCAATTGTATGTTACATCAAAAGACGGTGAAAATAACACCGAAGTTCCACTTGGTTATTATGGCACGATCATTAAAGCTGACGAACATGTATATACCAAACCGGATGCCAAGAAAATCGTCAATATCAATGATGTAGGTGTAGCTACTCAGATCGTAGACTCTATGATTGATACATCTGGAGATACGAAAAATATTAACCTAACGTTGAAACTCGAGAACATAGGCAAGAAGGCTGTAGCATTGCCAGCCTATCAATACAGCATTATGACATCAGAAGGTATTGTATACCCTATGAAAGCTGATGAGATGAAGGAAGAGATTCTTCCTGGCATGCAAGCTCAGATTAATTTGTCAGTAGGCATTCCTAGCACAGCTAACAAGGATGGTCTAAAACTTCTGGTTAAAAAGGCTAAAGAAGAGAACAAAAATAATGACTATCTCGTCGCAATTTATCAGGTTCCTGCGATGAATGAAGGTAGTTCATCAGGCAATACTACAACATTGAAGAATAAGGACGGCATCTATGAAGTGAAGGTAGATAAGCTTCAGCGCTTGCCTTGGGAAGATTCAGATCTGTTGAATGCGATTATAGAAGTTACGAATAAAGGCACAGCAGATGCTTCAGTACCAAACATTAAAGGATATATGGTTCTGAACGGCAATAAGTTGGACGAAAAGTCTGTCCACTTAATAAAGCCTGCCAATAAGCTCAGTATAAAGCCTGGTGAGACGATCCAAATGGTGATGTCAAGCAAGGTTCCATACAACTATGATTACAGCAACGTAACTGTTGTGCTGTCCAACGTGTTGAGTGAAACAAGCAGCAGTACTATTGGAAGATTCTCGCTGACAGGAAGCAAATTCAAGTATATGCCATACCTGCAGAACCATCAGCCGCTCGTAATTGCGAACAGTGGCAGACAGTCGCAAGTAAATATTATGAACTACTCAGTTTATGAAGGAAAAGAATCAGATCTATTGTATGTAGACTTTAAGCAAACGAATCAAGAAACACGGATGAACACACTTCCAAGAATGTCGGCATACTTTGTCGCGGATAACGGTACTTATATTCCAGCAAAGTTCGAGTATGCGAAAAATAAGATCAGTTCGACTGGATCAGCACTGGTAGCCATAACTGCAAATATTCCTAAATCCGTTTCTAAGGATAAAATAAGACTATATGTCGGTGAAGCTATTACAGGAGCTGAATATACGACAGGTGAAGCACAGCCGGATGGCATCGTAAATGTGACTGAATACATTCTTCCTACGCAATCAACAACAGTAATGACGGATCTGAAGGGTCTATCTTTCAACCCATATACATTAGATGTGAATAAGCTCAGCGTATCCGTTCCTTCTAATGATCAGTTCAATATCGAATTCAGCTACAACATGAAGATGTCCACACCATATGAAGAAGTAGCTAACTCGAGTCATAAGGTTGTATTTGAAATCGTAGATGGCACGCGCACATTTGAGAAATCTTATACAGTTGGAGGAAGCGAGTCTGAGTCGATGCCTACAGGTGAGGATAAGAAGCTAAACGTTACATTTGAAGGAAAAGATGTAATCAATGTTCTCTATAAAGGCTACAATATCAACATTTACGATGAGATTAATGGACATCGTAAACTGCTGGCGACAAAAGAGATTGCGCCGTATAGAAGTATTATTCCTATAAACTAGTTAATAAAGGATGCACCTATGAAACAATCAAAGAAAATCTTATTTACAGCCGCGGTGCTTAGCGGCGGCATATTGATGGGCAGTTTAATGAACATAAGCGCATGGAGTACGGCAGGTGCTGAACCAGGCAATGCACAGGACCCGCTCGTGACGAAAAGTTACGTGGATCAGTTGTTTGCGAAGCTGAGCGGCGGCAATGGCGGCAACGGCGGTGGAACGAGCGACAACGGTTCAGCTGGCGGAAGTGCGTCAGCTGACAAGATGGAGATCGTGACGATCAAGCCGGGGCAGCAATTAATTGCGAGCGGCGGAGCCGAGTTCGTGGTCCGCGCCGGCAAGTCCGAGATCTATAGTGCGGATGCAAGCGGAGTATCTGACTTGACCGACGGCGTGGACTTGTTGAATGGCGCAGATGTGCCAAAGAACCATCTGCTGCTGTTCCCACGCGACGGGCGCGGCATTACAGCGAAGGATACGCCTAAGAACAGTGTCGTCGTCATGGTTCGTGGTGGATACACCATTAAGAACATTGCGACGGATGAAACAGTTAAGCCATAGTATGGCGCAATAGTACAGCTATTATTCCTATTATGTAAGAAAGAGCGGCCTTGGAGCCGCTCTTTCTTATTTCAGCCAAAGGGGACATTATTTCCTACGGGTGTGGTTAGGGTGTTCGTGCATACTAACATCATTACTTCATCTAACTTACCTATATAAGGAGGGAAATCCCCATGGCTAATAATAAGAAGCTTGTACCAGCAAGCAAAGATGCACTTTATCGATTGAAATATGAAATTGCGGCAGAATTCGGATTGCCCGTCGCTCAACAGCGAGTTCAAAGCGGCTTTGGAGACACAGAGTTCGCAGGAGAACTTGGCTCGGTCACATCCTCAGGGTATGGAATGTCAAACCATGATTACTGGGGTCACCTGTCGTCGCGTGATGCCGGTTCAGTAGGCGGTGAGATTACGAAGCGATTGGTAGCCCAAGGCGAACAATTATCCAAATCCTGATTCCGAATATTAAGAAATATATGGACAAGCAATTTATGGTTGTTACATTGACACTTCCTATCAAATGCAGTAATATGAATTTTCGAAGGCTGGTATAACAACCTTTTCCACGATGGAGAAGGTTCGTTTTTTGTCTAGAGTTTCCATCATGGAACGCTCACATTTTTGGTATGGGGGGTAGAGTCCAATGTCTATTAAAGGACGCCATTTGTTCACTTCCGAATCCGTCACTGAAGGACATCCAGATAAGATCTGTGATCAGATTTCAGATGCGGTATTGGACGCCTTTCTGGCAAACGACCCGAATGCTCGGGTTGCGTGCGAAGTATCCGTTGCTACAGGTCTAGTGCTTGTTATCGGAGAAATTAGCACAACAGCCGATTATGTTGACATTTCATCCATCGCGCGCGAAACGGTGAAAGAAATCGGGTATACACGCGCGAAGTATGGTTTTGATTATAAGACATGCGCGGTATTGACATCTTTGAATGAACAATCGCCTGACATCGCACAAGGAGTTAACTCCGCGATTGAGACGCGTACTGAAGATGCCAAGAGTGAAACGGAAAATATCGGTGCTGGAGACCAAGGTCTCATGTTCGGTTTCGCAACGAACGAAACACCGGAATTAATGCCGCTTCCAATCTCATTATCTCATCGTCTTGCTCGCCGCTTGTCTGAGGTTCGCAAAGACGGTACATTGGACTACCTCCGTCCGGATGGTAAGACACAAGTAACAATCGAATATCAAGACGGCAAACCAGTTCGTGTAGATACGATTGTTGTTTCAACACAACACGCTGAAGATGTATCGTTGGAGAAGATCCAAGCGGATATTCGTGAGCATGTTATTAATCCGGTTGTTGCAAGCGATTTGATTGACGAGAAGACTCGTTTCTACATCAACCCAACTGGACGCTTTGTTATCGGCGGACCTCAAGGGGATGCTGGCTTGACTGGCCGTAAGATCATTGTTGATACGTACGGCGGCTATGCGCGTCATGGTGGCGGTGCATTCTCCGGCAAGGATCCAACGAAGGTCGACCGTTCAGCGGCATATGCAGCTCGTTATGTAGCGAAGAACATTGTCGCTGCTGGACTAGCTGACAAGTGCGAGATCCAATTGGCATACGCAATCGGTGTAGCGCGCCCAGTGTCCATCAACGTTGACACTTACGGTACTGGCAAGGTGGAAGAGGAGATGCTTGTTGAACTCGTTGAGAAGCACTTCGACCTTCGTCCTGCAGGCATCATCAAGATGCTTGACCTGCGCAAACCAATCTATAAGCAAACAGCTGCATACGGTCATTTTGGCCGTACGGATGTTGACCTCCCTTGGGAGCGTGTTGACAAGGCTGAGCAGCTTCGCGCAGAAGCTGGCCTATAAGGAATAAGACATGACCTCTGTCCTATAATGGGACAGGGGTTTTATTTTGCCCAGAATAAAGGAATAACTCTAAACTTTCACCTCCCCGAAGCCGAAAAATATAGTACGAGTGTCTTTTCGGAAGGGGAATTCATAATGAAGCGTACGTTGTCCATCGCCTTGGCGATGATGTTGTTTATGCAAGGGATAGTTGGCGGTACGGTTGCAGCTAAACCGATATCAGATATTGGTGAAGTTCAAGTGCTCTCAGCAGGACCAAGTCTGACAGAAACATACCCGGAAACAGGCATGAAGAATATATCGCCTCAATCTTCATTTTCCATGGTATTCAGTGAACCTGTACAAGCAGGCTCTGGAAATATAACCGTATATGAAGCAACATCGCAAACAGCAATTCAAGTTATTAAAGCAAGCGATGTATCGATTAATGGCAGTATTGCTAGATTTACAGTCAGCGAGCTTAAGCATGATAAAACGTATTACATGACCGTAGATAATAATGCATTTTTGAATTATAGCAATCAGCCATATGTCGGGATATCGACACCCAGCCAATGGCTATTTGAAACAGGCCCTGCTGCTGACAACACTCCGATTCTCGTGACGGACAAGAAGCCTCTAGGATCTGGAGTAGCGGTGAACACGGCATTAACGATCACCTTTAACAAGGAAGTATTGGCGAATAAGGGACAGATCTTGATCAAGAAGAGCGGTCAAGTAGAGACCTCTATTCCAGTGCCAAGCCCTAGTAATATTAGCGGCTGGGGTACGAACACGTTGACGATTACCGGACTTAATCTGCAGCATGGAACGGATTATTCAATAGAGATCACACCAGATGCGATTATGGATCTTTCGGGCAAGCCATTTTCAGGAGTAAATGATTGGAACTTCAAGACAGTGTCTTCTAATAACACACCTCCACAGCTGCAGGGCACGTTCCCTCAACATCTCGCGGGAGGGGTTGTCCTTGGATCTGAGCTTATTATGCGGATGGATTTCAATGAGCCTATATCGGTAGGCAGTGGGAAGATCCAGATCAAGCGCATGAGCGATAACGCGACTAAAGATATCATGGTTACATCGAATGATGTATCGGTATCAGGCAATACGGCTACGATTCGTGTCAGCGGCTTAGAGAAAAACACGGAGTATTATGTATTAGCTGATGCAGGAACATTTTATGATTCCGATATGACTCCGTTCGCGGGAATCCAGAATTCGAACGTTTGGCGATTTACTACTGAAGCGGGCAGCAATCAGAGTCCAGTTACAGTAACAAGCTTATCACCAGCCAATAACTCGACTGGGGTATCCAAGAAGCCAACCTTGAAGATGGTATTTAACAAAGAAGTTTATCTTGGTAATGGTTATATCACCGTCTATCAAGGTACGAATGCCGTACAGCAGCACAAGGCGACATCTGCAAATGTTAAGGGCGGAGGCACCAATACCATCGAGATTGCTCTTAATGAGCTGGAAGATAATAAAACCTATTATGTACATGTGGATCGCGGAGCCTTCCGAGACAGCTACAATAATGAATTCAACGGCATTAAAGATAGTACAACCTGGACATTCCGGGTATCGTCAGATACGAGCGCGCCTGCGATCTCATCCGTATATCCGACTGATAATGCAACGAATGTACCGCTGAATACAGAGCTGGTCATGACCATGAATAAAGACGTCGTGGTTGCTAACGCAAGTGGGATCGTGTTAAAACGCAGCGGCGGAAGTGCTGTAACTGTGGATGTGTCAGTGAATCCATCTGATAAACGACAAGTGCGTATTAAACCGCGTTATGCGCTTACCTCTGGTACTACCTATACAGTGAGCATTGCGCAAGGGGCTCTGAAGGACTTGTCAGGCAATCCATACCCAGGGATGACGAATGCGTGGACATTTAAGACACTTATACCGGACACGGTAGCTCCAGTTCTGGAATCGGCAGTGATGGCAAGATCAGATATGATTGAATTGACTTACAGCAAAGATCTGGACAGCTCAAGCACACCTTATCTGTCTAGCTTCAAAGTAACAGTCAATGATGAAGAACGCCCTTTGATAGGTGTAACTGTTCAAGGTAAAAAAGTGAGCATATTCATGCAGAGCGGAATTGCAACGGGTCAAGTTGTAAAAGTCTCCTATACGCAGAGCAGCATCCCGTTGAAGGATGTAAACGGCAACCGTGCCGCGAGCTTCTCATCGCGCGAGGTAACGAATAATGTAGAAACCTCGACGAATAAGATCACTTCAATTACGGTGATGGGCAGCATTATACAGGTTACATTTAGCGAGTGGCTGAAAGAGCTGGATAGTCGCGGCACTTCACAATTTACCATTATGGTTGATGGTGTAAAATACACTCCGGTAAGTGCGACTACGGCGAATAGTATGCTGCTGTTAACGTTGAATACGGTAGTTGCAGACGGACAGGTTGTGACTGTGCAGTATACGCCTGGTTCGTATCCGCTGACGGATCGCAACAATGCTAATCTATCTGCGTTCGGACCTGTATACGCTCGTAATAGTGTAGATACGAAGGCGCCTGTCCTTGTCTCGACAGTCGTTGATGGATCACGTTTGATCCTAAACTATAATGAAGGCTTGAATCCAGACTTCGTGCCGATGAAGAGCTTCTATTCGGTACTTGTAAATGATAAAGCGCGCTATGTCAACAAGGTAGATATCAGAAACAACCAAGTTATCTTGACATTAAGCTCAGCAGTCACATCCAAGAATGATATCGTAACCTTGTCTTATGTGCCTGGAATGCCATGGCTAATGGACTTGTCAGGCAATCGAGCGCCAGCATTCAACATGATTCCTGTAGGCATTACGACGGATACCTCTTTTCCACAAGTGGATAAGGCAAGCGTAGACGGGAATCAGATCACACTGCTCTTCTCGAAGCAGCTGGATCATTACTCGGTTCCTACAGCAAGCTCCTTCACAGTACGAACGGATTATGCCAAGAGCTCCGTACGTTCGGTGCAGGTGAACAATTCAACCGTGACCTTAACGCTGGCACAGCCGATTACAAATGGTGATGCGGTGTATGTAACTTATAGTGCGCCGAGCTCTAACTATTTGCAGGATATGAGCGGTAATAAGGTGAGAGGGTTCACTTCGTTTAAGGTGACCAACTCTTCGATAGATGGCGGCGGTTCTTCGGGCACCCTGCCAAGCAATACGAAGGAAGCTTCATGGAACTTATTCCTGAAAGATTTGCTATTGGTAGACACGGCAGCCGCCAAGAAGACGACGGACCGTTCGTTGTCAGGCCAGTATGTGAATCGATATAGTGTAGACGATGCTCATTGGAAGAGCGCCATGGAATATGCATCTCGTAATGGAGTAGAAGCTGTAGTTCTGGATCTATCTGAAAATGAGAAAGCTGCGATTGTTGCGATTCCATTCAAATCTCTTGAGGAAATGGCTCGCAAGGACAAAGAGTTAAAGATTGGCGTACGTTATGGAGATTGGCTGTATACGATCGCGTTAAAAGATCTGGACTTTGCGACTATCAGTCGTCAACTAGGAACGTCGTCAGCTAGTGCGACGCTGCTGTTCCAGATGGAGAAGCAGTCATCGCAGCAGGCAGCGGGCTTATCGAATGCAATCCGCAATGCCTCGGGCTCCGTCATTGTAGAGCCGCATGAGTTCCAGCTGTCGGCTTATACGAGTTATCCGAGTGCAAAGGCTGTAACATTAGATACGAAGACACACATCAGCTATCGTACAACTCAGTCTATTGCCGCGGAGAAAACATCAGCGGTTCGATTGGATCAGGGATCCTCTGGACAGATTGCCTATATACCGACAACGGTAAAAGATGAGGGCAGCGTCAGTGTGGTGAACAGCCAAATGCCAAAAAATGGCGCGCTTGCGATCGCGCGCGGCAACCGCAGCTTCTCCGATGTAGGCGGCCATTGGGCTGCGAGCGACATCAACGCGCTCGCGGGTCGCTTTATCGTCGATGCGCGCAGCAACGGCAAGTTTGAACCGAACAAGCCTATTACTCGAGGCGAGTTTGCGGTCTTTGTATCGAAGTCGCTTGGTTTAGACGGCAACGTTGATTCTGCGAAGCGATTCCGTGATGTGAATCCGACTTCGGCAGCGGCGCCTTACATCGGCGCAGCCGTTAAGGCGAATATCATTACAGGCTTTACAGACGGCACCTACAAGCCGGACAGCCTGATCACGCGAGAGCAAATGGCGCTCATGATGAACCGCGCCATGATTGCTGCAGGCAAGCCAGTAACGTTGAACGGATCCGTAAGCAGCTATCTGACGGGCTTCAAAGATTACAAGAGCATCAACGTATCATCGCAAGATGCTGTCGCTAAGATGGTGCAGGCAAACATCATTCAAGGGATGACAGGCAACAAATTCGGCCCTAAAGAAAACGCGACACGAGCTCAAGCGAGCATTATGATTCGACGTATGATGCAGCAACTTAACTATATTTAAAGAATGATATAGGACAAGCACTATCCTAACTTCTTAGTGAAGAAGGATGGTGCTTTTCTTGTGATATACGAGTTATTTCGTTTTTTAATAGGCCAAATCTTCGTATGCACGAGCAGTTCCATGAATTACATAGGCTGAAAAACGCAACTTTTATCTATCAAAAGGAGTCTATTTAAATAGAAAAAAGCACAATTTGGTAGAATTATTGCAATTTGAATAGAGTTATAAGTCGTGGGGAGAGGCGGCTTTAGCTAGATTATCCGTTGCTTGGCTTGGGAGAGTAGGAAGCGACGACTTGGGGAGTGAATGAAACGAAATGTCTTTCAATGCAAATGTAGAAACGAAGAAAACACGCCATCCAAAGTGGCTTACACTATTGCTTACTGGAGCGATGCTATTATCACCGCTCTACGGCTTTACAGGCACGGTTCATGCATCTGGAGATGAACAATCCCAACCAGCAGTGAACGCGGCTGCGACTGCGCCTTCATTGAAGCAGGTTGATGAGGAGATCATTACTTCTGGCGCGCGTTTAGTCAAGTATCAATATACTACGCCGCGTGCTGGTAAATCAGTTCCTGTGAATATGAATGCGGTAGTAGTAGACTTATCAAACCCTTATGTGAAGCTCGATACGATGAATGGACAGCAAGGCAAGCTGAATTCAAATCAGAGTGTTGTTGGCATGACCAAGGACACCGGCGCAGTAGCAGGTATAAACGGCGACTTTTTCACCATGAATTTGGAGGGCGCACCGCTTGGAGGCGACATTACAAGTGGAGAAATGATATCAAGTCCTTCGGATCTAACGGGTATGTATGCATTTGCAGTTACAGAGGACGGCAAGCCGGTTATTGATGATTATGAATTTGAAGGAACAGCACGCGGTTCTAACGGAGAAACATTCCCGTTGGCAGGCATTAATAAGGCAACTTATATGACTGAGCCAGATAAGCAATATAGTCATGCGAACACAATGTACATCTACACAAGCGCGTGGAAGAACAAGGAACGACCGAAGAACAGCTCCACAACACCGACGGAGGCGCTCGTGCAGAATGGCGTTGTCACGGACTTCTCAGATGGCTCCTCGCTTGATATGAGCGTGCCAGAAGGAGCATATATACTGCGCGGGCATGGGAAGGCTGCGGAATATATGCGTCAGAATATGCAGGTCGGCATGCCTGTGGCGGTAGACTATCATTTAGTCTCTGAAACGACTGGAAAGGAAGTAGATCCAGATTCGTTCCAGATGATGATAGGAGGGCACACACTGCTTGTACAAGATGGCAAAGCGTCTGGGTTCACGCGTGACACGGGCTCGATCAGCGGCAGCTCTGCGCGTGCTCGCACTGCAGTAGGCTACTCAAAGGATAACCGTTATGTATATATGGTAACCGCTGAGAAGAATGAGAACAGCAGCGGTTTGACGCTGCAGGAGTTTCAGCAAGCTCTTATTCAGATGGGAGTATGGAAAGCAGTTAACCTGGATGGCGGCGGTTCTACACAGATGGTGCATCGACCGCTTGGTGATACGGCTACACAGGTGACGCACAACACAGAGGATGGCACTACACAACGAAGAGTTGTTAATGGCCTGGGTGTGTTCTCCATTGCTCCTAAGGGCGAAGTTAAAGGGATGCAGTTGTCTGGACCTAACCGCCTCTTTATCGGACAGAATGCCAATTACAGCATCAAAGCGTATGACCAATACTACAACCCAGTGGATTCTGGCAATATGGATGTGAAATGGATCGCTTCAGATGATAAAGTCGCGTGGAATGGAACTTCATTTACGGCGAAGAAATCCGGTAAGACGCAAGTCATTGCCAAGTCGGGCAGCGCGACTAACAAGAAGGACGTTGAAGTAATCGGCTCGGCTCAGATTAAGGATATGTATATCGATGCAAGTGGTGGACCTCTGCAGGCTGGCGCTGAGATCGCTGTGCCGGTAAAGGTGAAGCTGATGGACGGTTCTACTGCAACCGTGCCTAATGGATCTATCAAATGGGAATTCCAAGGCTTCAGCGGCAGTGTAACAGATGGAGTCCTGACGGTCGATACAGTTTCTGACAACACGAAGGTTGGTTACGCCTTTGCCAGCTATGACGGAGTGAAGACGATGATTCCACTCACACTCAGCTCTGAGCAGATGGTAGAGGACTTCAATAAATCTACAGTAAAGCCTAGCTTCGCTGGATTGCCGAAGGAATCAACATTCGGTGAAGCGTCAGTTGTTAGCGGTTATGATGGCCGGGGAGCTGCAGATAAGGTGGTTAAGCTGTCGTACGACATGACAAGCGACACAGCCGACAACTTCGCTTATGCAATGCTGAATGGGGCAACAGGCATTAAGCTTCCTGCTGGAACAACATCCTTTACGGTGGATGTATACGGTGATAACAGCATGAATTGGCTGCGAGCTAAGCTGGTAGATGCAAACGGCAAGCAGCATCTCGTAGATGTGGCCGAGGTAATCAACTGGGATGGATGGCAGACGTTCGAGGTGGATCTAGCATCTTTAGGAGTGCCTGGACCTGTGACATTGGAGCGTTTATACGTAGTTAATCTCACGGAGGGTCAAGATGAGCGTTCTTCGGCAGGAGAAATCGCATTTGATAACATCAAAGCCAAGCTCCCAGCGGGAGGCTCTGTGGCGCTGCCTAAAGCCGAGATGAAGCTGACGGTCAACAGCAAGCAGGCGAAAGTGAACGGCAAAGACGTCAAGCTGGATGTAGCGCCGATCGTATTGAACGGAACAACGTATGTGCCGGTTAAGGTCATTTTGGATGCATTTGGCGGAAACGCGACTTGGAATAATGAAGCGAAACGAGTAAGCATCCTTCGCGGCGATAGTTATTTGGAACTGCGAGTAGATCAGAAGACTTATTGGAACAATGGCAAACGATCAGAGTCTGAAGTAGCACCTATCATTCGATCGAACAGGACTCTAGTCCCTCTTCGACTCGTATCCGAACAATTAGGACTACAAGTGAATTGGGACCAAAAGACGAAGTCCATAACAATCCGTTAATATGGTATCATAATAGGAGAATTCAGCACCTATTCTCATGCAAGGGACGGAACAGTATTGGACAATCAAGTCGATGTTATTGATCGCGTGATTAAGAATGCCATACAAGTGATGGAGGACAGTAAATATCAAATATTCGAGATTCTGGACTCTGCACGAGACGAAGCAGCGACACTGCAGCATCAGATGCAAGAGATGTTGGAGGAAACGAGTCGTGTATGTGATAAAGTGGACGAGTTGGAGCTGAAATTTGGCCTGGCTCGTCGACGTCTTACCGAAGTCAGCCGCGAATTCATGAAGTATTCGGAAGAAGACAACAAGCAGGCTTATGAGAAAGCGACAGCGCTTCAGGTGGAGCTCATGATCTATAAGGAGAAGGAATCCTATCTGAAGGCTCGCCGAGAAGATCTGCAGAAGAGACTGCGTCATGTTGAGATGTCGGTTGAACGCGCTGAAATGATCGGTTCGCAGATGAATGTTGCACTTGAGTATTTATCAGGAGACTTGTCACAGGTCACTCGTATATTGGAATCAGCGAAGAATAGGCAAATGCTCGGCTTGAAGATCATCCTGGCCCAAGAAGAAGAGCGAAAACGGATTGCACGAGAAATCCATGATGGTCCTGCTCAGTCTCTTGCCAATGTAGTTCTTAGGACGGAAATTGTGGAGAGAATGCTGAGTAAGCAGGAATTTGAAATGGCTCAGCACGAAGTAGTAGATCTAAAATCGCAAGTGCGAGCTGGATTAGAGGAGATCCGTAAAACTATTTTCAACTTGAGGCCTATGGCTTTAGATGATCTGGGGCTTGTACCAGCATTGCGCAAGTTCATTCATGACTTTGAAGATAGATTGCAGATACATACCTCGTTTGACTTGAAAGGCAAAGAACGCCGGTTGAGCTCGGCCATGGAGGCGGCCATCTACCGGTTGGTTCAAGAGGCTTTCACGAACGCAGCCAAGCATGCGAATCCAACACACGTATTCTGTAAATTGTCTTATGAATATAAGGAAGTTAAGCTAGTTATTAAGGACAATGGCATCGGATTCAATATGAGGAGTTTGGAATCAAAAGCCAAAGAACATTTTGGCCTGATCGGCATGCGGGAGCGTGTTGAACTGGTGGAAGGTGAGATCACTTTTCATTCGATCGAGAACGAAGGTACTGAAATCGTCATTGTCATTCCTACGAATGTAGATAAGGGAAAGGAGTAAACCTATGGACAGTCGTAAGTCAGGAAATAAAATAAAAGTACTCCTTGCTGACGATCACCAGCTATTTCGTGAAGGATTAAAGCGTATTTTAAATATGGAAGATGACCTGGAAGTTATTGGGGAATGCGGCGATGGCATTCAGGTGCTGGAATTCTGCAATCACGTAGTGCCTGACGTCGTGCTAATGGATATTAACATGCCCGTAGAAAATGGTGTAATAGCTACAGAACGTATGCGAGACATATTTCCTAATGTAAAGATTCTTATTCTATCGATCCATGATGATGAAAGCTACGTATTTGAAACTTTACGCAAAGGCGCATGGGGCTATTTGTTGAAGGATATGGAGGCTGAGGCCTTGATTAATGCGATTCGTTCAGTCGTGAACGGGTTCGCGTATATTCATCCAAAGGTCACGGGGAAATTGATTCAACAGCTGCGTCGCATGACATTATTGGATGCCGAAGGGGTAATGGAGCACGACACGGTACAAGATGCAGGCGTGCGTCTCAACAATGTGGAAGAGAATCCGTTGACTCGACGTGAAGCGGAAGTGCTTCGACTTATGGCAGAAGGCAAAAGCAACAAATTAATTGCCGAGTATCTATTTATCAGTGAAAAGACAGTTAAGAATCACGTCAGCAGCATCCTGCAAAAGATGGGTGTGGAAGATCGGACTCAAGCCGTTATCGGGTCCATTAAGAATGGTTGGGTAACTCTATAAGCGGATTGCGGATGGAGAAGTACAACTCTTAAGAAAAAAATCAAAAAATGACGACGCTTGTCCGTCACCGTAGCGCATATTGCGGCATACACTTTGTTATAGGGAGGTGGGCCGCATGATTGCAATGCTGTTATGGATTGTGGGATGCTACGGGTTGGCGGTGGTGGTCGTTCATCTGGTACACCGACTGCAGAACAAGCTGCGCGGCGTTAAGCCAGCACCTTGGATGCATGTCGTGATTGTGTCGCATAATGATGAGCGCCATATGGAATGGATTATCCGGGCCTATAGCTGGTTCGCTTGGATTAAGGGTAGACGGCTGCAGTTCTCCGTTGTGGACAATAACTCGACGGATGATACAACAGCGATCATTAGCAAAATGGTACTTCGCAATGATATGACTTGTCATGTTGTGCATGTGAATAGCAGGAAAGAGCAAGAGGATGCGGTGCACCGCATAAGAATGCAGAAGGAGCCGGAGGAAGCACAGATTGTGCTGATGCTGCATAAGCAAGCAGACTGGCGAAGAGTTCCCTTTGTGGCTGGCGGCGCGCTTTAGAAGGCGCGTCCGCCAATGGTGGCGTCGGCTTCGCCGCTGACTCATAACTGCATCTCGAGTTTGAGTACTTGGCAAATCAAGAACTTGGTGGTAATATTAGGGCAAAGTTATATACAAGTTCGTAGATGTGAAGCACACATCATTCCGATTGAATTTGGAATGGGTGTGCTTTTTTGCTGTGTTTGTGGCGTGAGTATATTATCAAACGAAGAATACAAATTAACAGATTCAATAGTTAATCTCGTTTAATGTCAATGTCGTTAGGAAACTAGGTCGTGCAAATGTGAGGAGGGTGCAGCTATAAACTGTTTGCTATGCAATTGTTTGATGTCGATAAAGGATGCGAAGCTTATGTCGGGCAATCAACAATAGGATACAAAAGTACCAATCTGTTAATTAGGAAGGAGAGTAGAAAAGAAGCGTTAGTAATAGTTAGGAGTAATGAACTATATTAGGTCGACATAAGATGATGACGCTAATTGAAGAATAATATCGAAATATGCAAAAAGTACATGAATGGCAGCAGGAAGTTGAATAGGTTTAGAGAACTAATAATTGTAAAATTACCCAAGATATTTTACAGCAGCATATGACAAGACCGAGCCTGATAAAAGTTCTAAAAACCAGAATAGAATGAGATATATCAGTAGAAAGGTAAGGTGGGAAAGATGCAGGTCATGCTCTATACGGTACGTTCACGTACAGGCTGGCATATGGGATTGACGCTAAACGGTCGCGTAGACATTAAGTATTGGATGGAAGAACAGAGAGTGGGGCCTTCACAAGGAGAGAAGCTCGTCATGCTGAATCAACTGCTGCCGCTGCCGATTGCGCTTAGAGCGTCGCAGAAATTTGAGGCGCGATCGGATATGGACAGTTGGGGGGAGGAAGAGTGGAGACGATATTTTGATGGATTCTTAATTATGGCCTACACGATTGATCTCGGGTATCAAGAACAGACGACGAAGAGGATCGATGTTAGGATCTTTGGCAGGAGACATGTGAATGAAACTGCAGGCAGATATGCAGATAACGGTTATGTGAGGGAGATAGCTGCTGCGTATGAAACGAATACTCAACGAATGATGCATAGGTACGACCGCTTAGTAACCGGATTTGCAGGTATTATTACTTTGAGTGAGCGCTTGTGCGAGATGTTGGAAGGACGTTCCTTGTTTGAAAGTGAGATCCTCTCTTTATTAGAATCATATGGCGAGAAGACAGATCGGGGTACGCTGCATGCGGCGCTCCAATGGGGAGTGCTCCGTGGCAAGCTGGCATTGACGAATGGTATAGCGTGGGGAGAGGGAGACAGCATCTGGATTCGTATCGGTCAGCGTACTCTGCGTTTGGTTGGGAAGTCGTTTCATGCGTTGAAGCTTCGGTTGCGGATCCAGGATGATCCGAAACTGAACCAGGATACGAGCAATACTAGGGAGTCTTATTGCCGAAGATGCGGGGGCAAAGGCGAGAAGCTGCAGGAATCCTCTTGCGAGAGCTGCGGCTCGAAGAAGTGTTTAACGTGCACGGAATGTCTGAATCTAGGACGGAGTCGCTCGTGCGCAATGCTCGTGATCGGGCTGACAACTCCGGATCCTGTTCAATCGCAGACGTATAAGAAGTATGGTGCGTCATTGAATGAAGGTGAGGATGCAAGTAATAAGAGTGATCTGGACGAGCTGTTGAATCCCTATCATCTGGCACCTGCTCAACGAGATGCGAGCATGAAGGCGTTGAAGTATCTGGAGGGACGCCGTGTGGGCGGTGCGGCTAGCAAAGGGGAGTTTTTGTTGTGGGCGGTGACGGGAGCGGGCAAGACGGAGATGATGTTTCCGCTCGTCGGTTACGCCCTCGCGGCGCGGAAGCGGGTATGCATCGCGACACCGAGACGCGATGTGGTGCTGGAGCTGAAGCCGCGGATTGAGCGGGCGTTTGCCGATGCGAAGGTGGCGACGCTGTATGGCGGGAGCGCAGAGCGCTGGGTGAAGGCGGAGATTACGCTGGCGACGACACACCAATTGCTGCGCTTCGCGCATGCCTTTGAGTTGGTTGTTGTGGATGAGCTGGATGCGTTCCCTTACCACAACAACCCAGTGCTTCAGCGTGCGGCGCAGCAGGCGTTGAAGCCGGGCGGCACGTTTGTATTTTTGTCGGCGACGCCGCCGGCGCCGATGCAGCGCGCGGTTCGGCGCGGCCAGCTCGCACAGGCGATTGTGCCTGTGCGGTACCATCGCCATCCGCTGCCGGTGCCTGAGCGGATGGCGATGCCGGGGGTGGCCCGCTGCATTGCACGCGGGCACTTGCCCCGCCGCGTGACCGCCGCTCTGCGGCAGGCGGTTGCGCGGGGGGCGCAGGTGTTCGTCTTCGTGGCGCGAATTCGCCACGTCGAGGGGATGGTCCGGCTGCTGCGCGGGGTGCTCGAGCAGCAGCCGGTGGCAGGCACGTCCGCCGCCGATGCGGAGCGGACGGAGAAGGTGCTTCGCTTCAGGCAAGGAGACATCCGCGTTCTCGTCACGACGACGATACTCGAACGCGGCGTGACCGTGCCGAGAAGCGACGTCTTCATCCTGGACGCGGACGACAAGCTGTTTGACACGTCGTCTCTCGTCCAGATGGCGGGTCGCGCCGGGCGGTCGAAGGACGACCCGCATGGGCGCGTCGTATTCGCCGCTCCGCAGTGGACCAGCGCCCAGCGCGGAGCGGTGCGGCAGATTCGCCGCATGAACCGCCTGGCGAAGCGCGGCGGTTACTTGCTGGATGGCGCTTCGTAGCCGGAGGGGGTTGGGCGATGGAGACAAGACGCAGCTGGTTCGAGCAATGGAGCGCGCCCTCGCACGGCAGCTGTCTCACCTGCGGTTCTCCAACGGGAGGAGCCTCTGGCAATACGGACCCGAGACGATGGATGCATCGTCTCTGCCGGTCTTGCCTGGAGGCCATCCCCTGGATCACCGCAATCGGCTGCCGCAGCTGCGGGCGGGGAATCCGCTGCTCGGACTGTAGGCGCCATCCTCTGATGGCGCATGGTCTTGCAGCAAACCGCAGCGTGGTACAATACGATGCGGTCATGAAGGAATGGCTCTCCCGTTTCAAGTTTAAAGGGGAGATCGGGTTTGCCCAGCTGCTTGCGGGCATGATGCTGGAGAGGTACGAGGATGTCTATCAGCGTACCGAGCTCGTCGATAGAAGTAGTCAGAGTTCAGGTTTTTTACAGGGAATAAGAGATCTTATACATGGGAATCGCTCGCGCTCATCATACCCGGATGCTGTAACCTTTGTGCCCTCCAGCACGGAACGTTTGCAGGATCGCGGATTCAATCAAGCCGCTCTTGTAGCTGAGCTGCTGGCGCATGCTTGGAAACGGCCCTTGCTGCCGGCGCTGTCCCGTGTGAGGGAAGACGCTAGACAGAGTCATCAGAGCAGAAGCGGTCGTGAGCGCAGTATGCAGGGAGCGTATCGCAGCAATCACGAAGTGCTATCTCGGATTCTCTCTAGTAATAGCAGCTCTGTTACGATTATGCTGGTTGATGATGTGTTCACGACCGGGAATACGCTGCGCGCTTGTGCGGATGCTCTGCAGAGAGGGCTGGATGAAGCGGGCATTAAGGGCACGGTATGGGGTTATACGTGGGCAAGGGCTTAAGAACTATAAAAAGACTCATAAAAAAAGACTCGTTTTCTGTCAAATGATGAGATATGATTATAGGTAAAGTGATGACAGAAGAGGTGACGGCAATGGAATTGTGCAACTGTTACCGTTGCGGACGGTTATTCGCGAAGGCATTTCGTGATCTGTGTCCCCATTGTTTGAAGGACATTGAGGCTGAATACAACAAATGCGTGGACTATTTGCGAAAAGAACGGAAAGCGACGATGTTTGAACTGTCTGAGGCAACAGGTGTCAGCATGAGTCAGATTACGAAGTTTATCCGCGAAGGACGCATCTCGATTGCAGACGCGCCGAATATGTTCTACGACTGCGAGACTTGCGGAAGTCCTATCAATGTGGGAAATATTTGTGAGGATTGTCGCCGCAGATTAATTGGCGATCTGAAGCGTTCACAGGATCATAGTGCAGAGGATGCGGCAAGAGCCGCGCGCAATGCTTCTCAGCAGGCAGCTACATACCGTACAGCGGAGAAGGATTTGAACCGATAGTAATTATTTTCTAATAGTCAAGCGATTTATTGAGGAAGAGACTAAATATTTATGACAGTGAAGCCGATAATCTTAGTAAAGGTTATCGGCTTTTTGTCATTGTGGAGCATATAGAGGTATGAATTCGGATAAGGTTTCGATATATATTCCTTTAGTTGAGTGAAGAGGTGAACATGATGAAGATTAATGATACACAACGGATAGGTGCAGCGCAGCAATATCAGCGTCAATCAGCTATGCAGCGGACGACGAAGCCCTCGGCGCGGAAGGACGAGGTATCGATCTCCACTGAAGCGAAGGAGATGCTCGACGCACAGAATAAAGCTCAGGATACGAGTCGTGCTGATCGCATTCAAGAGCTGAAACAGGCGATTTCTACTGGGACTTATCATGTAGACGCCGAGAAAGTAGCGGAGAAGCTTTTGCCAATATTTCGCCGTTACTCAGAATAATAGACTGATGGGCGATGCTATAGGAATAGGGGGCGATTGAATGGAGATTGGAGCTATAATCGATAACTTATATACATTAGAAGGCCACTATCAGGAGCTTATTGAGAGCGCGCGCCGGAAGACGAGAGTCATCGTTGAGAACGATATCGATCAGCTGCTAAAGTGTACACAAGCTGAGAAATCGTTGATGAAACAGATCGCTGAAGCGGAGCAGCAGCTCCTTGATCGTTCATATGCCTTCATCCAGAGCAAGGGGATACGCTCGCAGTTAAAGCTCACGGTTACAGAGCTATCGAAGCTGGTGTTTGATCCTGATCAGCGTCAGAGCCTGCGCGCTGTACAGCTGAAGCTGAATGACACACTGGAGTCGTTGAAGGAGCTTAACGATCATAATCAGCAGCTGCTTGATCAATCGCTGCAATATGTTAATTATCGACTTGATCTGATGATTGAATATCCAGATGAAGGTCTTACTTATAAACGGCCGGAACAAAGCAATCGCTCAGTTTGGACGGCAGGACGCCTGGACACTAGAGCATAACTATGAACGGGTAAAGGAAGGTATCGTATGAGATCTACTTTTCATGGATTAGAGACGAGCAAACGCTCACTGTTTGTGCAGAACACGATGATGCAGACGTTAGGACACAATATTGCGAATGCATCGACAGAAGGCTATACACGCCAGCGCGTCAGCGCTTCGGCAACACGCCCGCTAGAGATGCCGGGCATGTACTCCTCTGTTGCTCCAGGGCAGCTGGGTACAGGGGTTCAATATGACAGCATTACGCGAGTTCGTGATTCATTTCTAGATGTGCAATATCGAAGAGAGAATCAAAGCTTGGGTGAATGGCAGATTCTGAACAGCTCCATTAGCTCCATAGAGGGATTCTTAAATGAGCCGTCTGACAACGGTCTAAGAGCGGTAATGGATAAGTTCTGGGATTCATGGGAAGTACTGAACCGAGATCCAAGCTTGTTAAGTGCCCGTGTAGAGGTAATAGGCGCGGCGACCAATATGACAGATATGATTAAGCATGTCGGCAGCTCGCTGACGAAGCTGCAGGATGACATTAATACCAATATTAATATCAAGATCACAGAAGCTAATGATCTCATTAATAACATTAATAATCTAACGCAAATGATCAAGAAGGTTGAAGGTCTTAACGACAATGCGAATGACTTCCGCGACCAGCGGGATCTATTGATTGATAAGCTATCAACTATTATTGATGTTCAAGTGGTAGAAGGCGCTTATGGCGAAATGACGTTAACCGCGGGCGGACAGGTTGTCATGGAAGACGATGCGGTTACATTCCTGACCGAAGATATACTCGATACTGCAACAGCAGGTGAATTGAGCGGATATAATAAGTCGCTGGCTGAAGTGGAACGGATGCGTACCCAGCTGAATGCGATGGTCAACACGATGGTCACTGGCAAGGTAGAAGTCGAGTTGCCTTCGGGGTACGTTGCTGCACAGGATATGATCGCGAAGACGGCTACTACATTAGAAAATGGCACGGTGATTCAGCCAGGCAGCACCATTCCAGCAGGTTCAGTGCTATCAAGTTCCGTTAAAGTGGATGTACAAGGCTTCAACGGCCTGCATCAGATGGGTTATTCGCTATCGGACCCTGCTAAGTCGGGTATTCCATTCTTCACCACGATGGATGGTGGGACAGCGTTCACGATCGATAACATTCAGGTTAATTCTGATATCGTGAAAGATACGAATATGATCGCAGCTTCCGGCCGTTACAATGTGGAAAATGGTCAAAATGTTACGGTCAAAGGCAACAGTGTTATCGCGCACGGGCTAGCTTCGATGCGAGACGCGATATTTGAATTTCCGAAGGATCTGACTGCCATGTCAACGGGTACAACGGATGATTTCTATCGAGCCTTAGTGGGGGATCTGGGAACACGCTCTGCCAATGCAGGACGGAATGTCAAGGTTCAACAAGATATGGTGGACAATGTCGATCTCAGACGTCAATCGGTCAGCGGTGTATCCCTTGATGAAGAGATGGCTGACATGATTCGATTCCAGCACGCTTATAATGCAGCAGCTCGGAATATGACGACTGTTGATGAAATGCTGGATCGCGTTATTAACCAGATGGGACTAGTCGGACGCTAACATAGGTATTGACGAAGGAGGATAAACATGCGAGTAACAGGAAGTATGCAGAACACGCAGCTGCTTAAGAATATGCGTCACAATAATAGCGAAATCACGGATCTGCAGAACAAACTGGCGTCGGCGCAGAAGATTCATCGACCAGGCGACGACCCAGTAGGGATCGGCTATCAGATGCGTTATGACACGGAATTAAGCCGCAATGATGAGTATGCAACTAACGCTTCGATGGGTTCTGGAATGCTTAGCACGATGGATTCCTTGATGCAGCAAGCAAACGATGTATTGAAGCGTGTTCGGGTATTAGCTCAGCAAGCCTCTACCGGAACTACGCCAGATGATGCTCGCAAGGCGATATCTGCAGAGATGAAGCAGCTCAAAGAGCAGCTCGTTATGATTGGAAACAGCTCCTATAATGGACGTTATCTATTTAATGGGCAGATGACAGACCGCCCGCCATATACGGTGAACGGCGCATCAACGGAGACGACGGATAAAGGCGTATACGAGCTTAATGTAAGCCCAGCCGTAACAGTTCCTGTGAGTATTACTGGAGAACTCATATTCGGCGGTGCGGTAGACCTTAGCAAGCCTGCAACGCCGGACAATGATAATGTATTTCGTATGATGGATGATTTGATTAGTGCGCTTGAAACAAATGATACGAAACAGATTGCAGATAGTATGACGAGAGTTGACTTACATGTTGATCGGATCGTAACACAATGGTCAGAGATCGGCGCACGAATGAATCGCTTCGAGCTCATGGAGAATCGTCTGCAAGATGATAAAGTTTCGTTGACTGAGCAACGCGCGGATGTGGCGGATGTGGATATGCCAGGAGCGTTTATTAAGCTCAAGACACAAGAGAACGTTCTGCAGGCCTCGCTCGCAACTGGGGCTCGCATTATGCAGGTATCCTTGATCGACTTTATCCGATAATCGTTGACCTAAATTGCTATAGAAAGTGAAGGTGGCAGCAACGGTGCAGATTTCTAGCATTATTCGTCAGATTCAATCTCATTCCTTTCGGTATGAGCCAGCTGAGCTTCATATCTCGACCCGCAATCCAGAGATGGATGCGGATTGGGAAGCGGTCTGGGAAGAGATCGGAGTGCTGCCGCCTTCTTCGCTCGCTAATGAACTGAAGTCCAATGCCTTTCAGAAGGGGCTGGAAAGTATCGCTCAACATACGCAAGAAGGCGATCAGTTGGGCAACATCGCGAAGAATAAAGTGACTTATGGTGAGTTGGCCTTCCAACGTTACATTAGAAGCGGTGTGAAGGAAGTACAGCTTCAAGCGCTGCCCAGATTCGGTGTTTCGATAGACGTGAGGATCTATCCGCCTGAGATTAAAGTAGAAACGAAAGGTGTTGTTCGAGAGTGAGTATAGCGAGTGAAGCGGATGAAGTAGTGATACACAGCTCTGTTTATGGAGAATTGAAGCCGCATAAACATCAGCTGTTCGATATGACCAAGGGAATGATTGGTTTTCAAGCCATTCGCGAGTATGCCTTGATTCCATATGAAGATACTCCCTTCTATGTATTGCATGCGGTTCAGGAGGATATTAGCTTTATTCTGCTGCCTGCCGATCAAGTAGATAATTTCACGATAGAGCTTGATCCTGCCACAGTTCATTCTCTTGGGTTAAACGGACCGGAAGATGCCATCACGATGCTTGTCGTCAATCTGAATGACGGTCAGGTGAGCGTTAACTTACGTGCCCCGGTGATTCTAGCTCCATTGACCAGAAAGGCATGCCAATACATCATTCACAATGCGGAGCTCCCGATTCGCCATGTGCTGCGTGAAGGAGGCGATGACTCTGCTCGTACTTAAACGAAAAGTCGGAGAGAAAGTGATGATTGGCGACGATGTTGAAGTCGTTGTGCTTGGTGTCGAAGGCGATTATGTGAAGCTCGGCTTTAACGCCCCGCAGCATGTTCAGATTATGCGCAAGGAGCTTCACCAAGGCATTGCTGCAGAGAATGCTGCGGCTGAAACGATCAAGCCTAATAAGCAACAGATAGATAATGTACTTAAGAATTTTAAGAAATAGGGAGTAATACTGTAAATCAAACGGTCTGGTGAGGTGGAAATAAGATGAACGAAATTCATCGATATAATACCGGCAGCGTAGACTTTCAACAAGGTAAAGCAGGATTCTCGCTTCCGAGGTCCATTAATACAAGTAATATGGGAAACATACTGCCGCAGCTCGGCAAGACTGATCTCGAGCCGTATTTGGAATCGGACAAGAAACAGGTTGAGCTAGCTCTGCAGCAGTTGAATCAAACTATTAAGACATCTGGAACAGAGATTAGATTGAAGTACCATGAAGAAGCCGAACAAATCGTAGTGGAGCTGCTGGATCAGGCCTCAAGAGAGGTTATTGCCACTTCACCTGCAGAATATTTGCTGGAATTGTCGATTCGGATGAAAGAGATGGTCGGTGTCTTTTTGGACGAGAAAGCTTGATATTCAATAAGTGCCTATTACATTAAAGGTGGTGCAGGATAATGTCTTTTAGTATGTCAGGTATTGCGTCAGGTCTTAATACAGCGACTATGATTGACCAGTTGATGCAGTTAGAGCGCATACCATATAACAATCTAGAAACGAAGAAGAAGGATCTAAAGACTTCCCAGGAACTATTTCGTACGAT
The DNA here is from genome assembly GCF_058791835.1 of Paenibacillus sp. EB106-04-04-XG159. NCBI lineage: Bacteria > Bacillati > Bacillota > Bacilli > Caryophanales > Paenibacillaceae > Paenibacillus > Paenibacillus sp. EB106-04-04-XG159. The sequence goes on from NZ_JBYTDY010000001.1 coordinate 428,059, forward strand.
AAATACGAAGTTGAATACGTTAAAGACAGCAACTACGGAATTGACTTACAATAGTAGCTTTAACATATCCACTGTTAAAAGCTCAGATGAATCTGCCGTAAGAGTATCGGGAACATCTAAAGCGGCTACGGGCAACTATAATATTGAGGTGGAGAAGTTAGCTAAAAGCCATGTAATCAAATCGAGTGAATTCTCAGCGACCGGCAATACACTTAAGCCCGATGATATAATCACGATCGATGGCGTTGATTTTAAGCTTAGAGGCAATAATGATGCAGAAGTGTTAGAGAATTTGAAGAATGATATTAACGGTAAATCTAAAAGTATATCAGCAGCTGTCGTTGAGACATCGACAGGGAACAAGACTTTAGTTCTAACCTCAACTAATACAGGAAAGAAAAATACGATTAATAGTGCAACTGGTCCCCAGATAGCAGGGTTAGATAAGATCGGTATAACGGGAAGTTTGACAGATCCTAATGGGAATATGGTCCAAGATTCTAGTGATGCACGCCTTAAAGTTAATGGACTAGTGGTTGAAAGTGCGACAAATGAAATAAAAGGAGTTATCGATGGAGTTACCATTACGGTTCTTAAAGAGAACTCCTCATCCCTGATCACGGCTCAAAAAGATACCAATAAGGTATACGAGAACGTTAAAAAATTTGTGGACGCCTTCAATGATGTCCGTAAACTCATTCGTGAAAATACGGCAAAAGATAAACCCATGCAAGGTGATTCTACTCTTAGACAATTGGATATGGAGCTAACAGATTGGGTGACCAAAGTCGTAGGTGATACTCCTGCCACTAAAGTAATGCTTGCCGATATTGGTATTGATATGGACAAGGGTAAAAAAGGATCGGAGATGACGGGTCAGCTAACTCTTGACGAAAAGAAATTTAAAGAGGTCTTCGAAAACAATCCCGATAAAGTGATTACACTTTTCAATTTTGAAGGCAGTTCTAATGGGATTGCGCGAAATATAAATGATAAAATTGATGGATGGACGAGTACAACGAATGGGATTCTGAATTCTCGTATAAAAGGGTACGATTCCGAAATATCTTTCGTCGATGATTCGATGGAAAATATGCTGATTCGCCTTGAGAAGAAAGAACAAAGTCTCAAGAGACAATTTACCTCTATGGAAGTTGCAATGGGTAAATTGCAGAGTGAAGGGAATTGGTTGAACAGTCAACTGGCCGGTCTAAGTAAATCCAAAGGTTAAGGGGATAGAAATGTGAATCCTTCACTAGCAAAGAGTTATCAAGCTTACCAGAAAAACAAATATGAAACGGCCTCTCCTCATCGTTTAATCTCTATGTTGTACGCAGGTGCAATTAAATTCGTAAATCAATCCATTACCTTTTTGGACAGTGGGGATTATAAATCGGCTCATCAATCACTGCTGAAGGCTCAAGACATTGTATTTGAACTGATTTCTTCTCTTAATGAAAGAGAAGGGGGAGAGATCGCTAGCAATCTAAAGAATCTATATCTGTATATGATTGAGCAGATGGTAGCGGCTAATCTCAACAAAAGTACAGAATCTCTTCCGGTTGTTATAGAGATGCTGCAGTCTATTAGCAGTGCTTGGAATGAAATGGGGAAAGAAATGTCAGCAGGGAAATCCTATGCATAGTGTTTCAGATAAGATCAGTGTTTATCATGAAATGGATCGTTTAATTAAGCAGCTTTCTAACGAGATTCATCAAAGTACGGAGTGGAATGATGTTGCTTTCCTGCTGTTCGAGGGTGAATGGGAGAAGTGCAAGCAGATTATTGAAAGTTCCTCTTCTTCGATCGAGTCATTAAATGAGGAGCAAGAAAAGATGCTGCTGCAACAATTAATACATAATCATCAGTCTTTGTTGAAACTAGTTGAAAGTAAGTTTAATGACGTTAAGTCTCAAGTCGTAGTTGTGAAGCAGAATCAAACCATTGCCAATGCCTATTATAACCTAGGGCGGATGAATGATACTGCCTATTATTTTGACAAAAAACAATAATTTTTTTGAATCTGCTATAAACTTCTATTCACGAAATAACGATATATATAATAGGTCGCAAGGACGTGACCTATAACTTATAATCATGGAGGATGATTAGAATGTCTATGTTTATTAACACGAACGTTGGCGCGATCAACGCTCACCGCAACCTGGGTATCAACAACAGTGCAATGGGTAAGACAATGGAAAAATTGTCTTCTGGTTTCCGCATTAACCGTGCAGCAGACGATGCTGCTGGTCTTGCAATCTCCGAGAAGATGCGTTTCCAAATGAACGGTATGACTCAAGCTATGCGTAACGCGCAAGACGGCGTTTCTTTGATTCAAACAGCTGAAGGTGCTTTGACAGAAGTTCACTCCATGCTGCAACGTTTGAACACATTGGCTAACCAATCTGCTACTGGTACTTACGATGACAAAGACCGTGCGAACATTCAAAAGGAAGTAGACCAACTGGTCTCCGAGATCGACAATATTGCTAAATCCACTAACTTCAATGGAATTCAATTGTTAGGAAGTGGTGGAGCAGGCGCTGCTACATTCTCTACTTCTGTTACATTCCAAATTGGTGTTGATGGAAGCAACCAACTTACAGCAACTTTGAAGGCAATGAATGCAAACGAATTGTCTTTGTCGGGCTTGTCCCTTAGCTCTGCTACAGCTGCTAAAGATGCAATTGCTACAATTGAAGCTGCTATCAATACAGTTTCTGAACAACGCGCTGACTTCGGTGCTGTTCAAAACCGTTTGGAACACACAATCGCTAACCTTGGTGTTACGAATGAAAACTTGTCTGCTTCCGAATCCCGTATCCGCAATGCAGATATGGCTAAAGAAATGACAGACTTTACACGTAATCAAATTTTGGTACAAGCAGGAACATCGATGTTAGCTCAAGCTAACTCCGCTCCACAAAGCGTACTGAAATTGCTGGGTTAATACTTAGCGACCTAATAAATATCCTGAAGGTGAAATCACCTTCAGGATATTTTTTTGTATTAATATTTCATTTTATGATGAAAACTCACGAATGAGGGGGAGAGTGCCGATATAAGTAGTATAAATAGAGCCAATGAGGTGTTATTGTGAAAATAATAATTAATAACGATATAAGTGAGTTCGATATCGACTCAAACGAAAAGATGGATGAAGTTTGGGGAAATGTAACGAGAAGCATTTTGGATGATAATAAATTGTTATATTGTGTGAATATTGATGGGATGCAGTATTATGATGGCTATGCTAATGAATTGTTATCGCGATATAACGATATTGAAACGGTGAGTATTACTACTATTACAGAACAACAAAGTTATGATATGACTTGGACAGAATTGAATACATATTGTGAAAGAGTAATTGAAGAGATGGGGAATTATATTAAACCTTTATATGCTGGCTCAGCTGAGTCTTCACAACCTATTATTTCTACTGTTGTTTCTTCTGTTCAATGGATTGGTACTTCAATGCTATTCTTACAACAGTTAAGTCAGCAGGTGAAAGTTGATGCTTCTGTGACTGAATTTGTGAATCAATTCATTCAAAGCTATGAACCTGTAATTGAATTATTATCTAATGAGATTGAGTGGGGAAATTTCATTGGCTTTGCCGATATTATACAGTACGAATTTTTACCTCTTATTGAGGACTTGGTAAGTAAGAGCAAGGAGGTAAAGATTGCTATTGAGTATAAGAATTAGCAACATGGAGGCTATTCAGAATCGCTTTCCTCATCTACTGTCAGTAATTATTGATGATAAAGAGATACCAAGTGTTCTTCAAGTTTCGCGTGCAAGAGATGGACGATTAAACATAGGTTTGGATCAGAATGGTAGAGTAGCTCACTTGTATAGTAATTACAATTCAGAACGAGAGATAGCTCTTTGGCTAGATCAAGTAACTGCTGATATTAGTGATTCACAACAACTGTTAGTTATAGGTCTAGGACTTGGATATCATATAGAGGCTTTAATGAAGAGATTTCCTGACAAACTCTTTTTTGTATATGAACCTAGCCCGTATATCTTTTCAAAAGCTATTGAGAGCATAGACTTATTTGAATTAATAAACAATAAGAATATTGTGGACATTGCAGTAGGAACAGATAGAGATGTAATTAATAAATTTTTGAACCTATACACTGATAAAGTTGTTGGGTCATTTACGGAAATAATCGTTCCAACTTATGCGAAGTTATTTGGTGATGAGATTGAGTTATTTCATGAACTAGCCGTCCAAATCACCAAGATGAAGAGAAGTAATCTAGCTACTTTTAGCCAATATTCCAATGATTGGATTAGCAATATATTAAGAAATTTATATTATATTTCAAAGTCAAGCCATATATCTATTTTTCATAACAAATTTGATAATATTCCAGCTGTAGTTGTAGGTTCAGGTCCTTCATTACAATACGATTTGGAATTGCTTAAAGAGATAAAGAATAAAGCGATAATCATAGCTGCAGGTACAAGTACCCAAGCCTTACTTGCTAATAATATTGAGCCAGATATTATTGTATCTATGGATGGAAATGTAGCAAATAACAGGGCATTCGAATCAATTGAGACTAATCATATTCCGATGGTATTTGGCACTTTTATTTACCCAGAGATTCTTAACGATAACCGCAAACATATGGCCTATACCATTATGAATCTCGATATTGTTACACCCCATTTGCTTAGCAATATTACCGAAATTACTAAATTCAAATCTAACTTTAGTGTTACCGGATTATGTATTCAGTTGGCTGCATATATGGGGTGCAGGTCAGTTATACTTACTGGTCAGGATTTATCATTTCCAAATCGAAAGTATTATGCATCCGGCGTCAAACATGCGGACTCCGCAGTAATCGATCAATTAATGAATCAGGGAACGATGAAAGTCCCGAATGTATTCGGAACAACAAACGATACAAATCACACAATGTTCGTTACTTTAAAGGACATAGAACAATTGATTGAACAATTTCCTGATGTAGATTTCACCAATGCTTCTCAGCATGGGGCAGTAATTAAGGGGGCGCCTTTCCGAACGCTTGGTGAGTTACTTATCAACGAGTTAGATACACAAGATGAAAATTTTGTAAAAAGATTGTTTGATAGTAATACTCAACAAAACATAGTATCAGACCTAATTTGTCGTTTGGAACGTGATCAGTATGATCTTCACTCGTTGAAACTTTCACTTCAACAACTACTTAAGTTAATTGATAGGATGACCAAAAAAATAAACAATATGAATGAACTCATCAATGGTCTTAATCAAATAGCTGAACAGTGGGGTAGAATTTCAGCTAATAAAGTTTATCAAATATATGTTAGCTTTGGATTGAACTCAATGATGAACAGTTATCAACGATATATTTCTCAGATCAGTTCTTTATCCAATCCTAGAGATAAATTTCGTATAATTGAAAAGTATTTGAAGTTACTAATTAAGCATATTTTAGAGTTCATACCTTTTCTGGAATCAGAGTTCTCCAGCAGCATTCACCGTTTGAAATCAGACTGTTAGATTATGAACTTGAATAATTAGATACATTTGGGATGTGACTAAAGATGGTAAGGCTAAGTGTGATAGTCCCTATATATAATGTAGAACAATATCTGCGAAGATGCTTAGATTCATTAGTTAACCAGACGATGGAAGATATTGAAATCATACTAGTTAATGATGCGTCCCCCGATAATTCTATTGATATCATGAAAGAATACGAACGGGAGTATCCCGATAAAGTATTTGTAATTGATTCAAAAGTAAACCTTCGGCAGGGTGGAGCAAGAAATCTAGGGATACGAGCTGCTAAAGGTGAGTATATCGGATTTGTTGATAGTGATGATTGGGTACGCCTAGATATGTTCGAGCATTTATATTTCAAGGCTATAGAAAACGATGCGGATATCGTAAGTTGCAATTGCGTTCGGGCCCGAAGTGTGAACGACTATAGTTCACTACAGATTCGTGACTTATCCTACATTACTGGCGTGCTTGATGAAACAAAACGTGAGAATATTATATTGGACGGATCTACACCCGGTATATGGAGTAGAATATATCGTAAAAAAATGATAATTGATCATGATCTGTGGTTTCCTGAGCATTTGTTCTATGAAGACAATTTGTGGGGACCGCTTGTATTTTTTTATGCTAATACTTATTACCATATCAATGAATGCTATTATTACTATTTTATCAATCCTAGTTCAACGATAACTTCTACCGAAAGTATGCATCACTTTGATCGTTTAACGATAGAGATTATGAAATTAGAAGAGTACCGCAAAAGAGGTCTCTATGAAAACAATAAGGATGCGATAGAATTTAGCTTTATTCAATTATTTTATGCCAATTCACTGCATTTAGCATTTTCTAGATTCAAAAGACCTCCATTCGCTAAAGTATTTGAGATGAGAAAATATGTCCGTGAAAATTTCCCGGAATACAGAGACAATAAATATTTTAACAGAATTAATGAGTTTGGTCGTTTATTAACAGCAATAAATGATATAAGTCCATACAAAGCTTATGAATGGTATAAGACGGTTACACAGGAAGATGGTAATTGATTATTTTATTTGAGGTGAGTGGCCATGTCACAGAGTAAAAAAGTATTAATTACCGGAGCAGATGGTTTTATCGGCTCTCATCTTACCGAAGCAATGGTTAGAGAAGGCTATGAAGTTAAAGCTTTTACATTATACAATTCCTTTAACAGCTGGGGCTGGTTGGATCAATGCGCTCCTGATGTGAAAGGACAGTTTGAAGTTTTTAGTGGAGATATCCGTGATCCGCACGGAGTGAAGGCGGCTATGCAGGACTGTGATCGAGTGCTTCATCTTGCAGCGCTTATCGCGATTCCATACTCCTATCATTCACCCGATACATATGTAGATACAAACGTTAAAGGTACTTTAAACGTTCTTCAAGCAGCTCGTGAAATGGGTATATCCAAGATGGTACATACATCAACGAGTGAGGTATATGGAACAGCGAGATACGTACCTATTGATGAGGCGCATCCACTTCAAGGACAGTCACCTTACTCTGCGTCGAAGATTGGCGCTGATCAGATGGCATTGTCTTTCTACAGGTCGTTTGAGCTTCCAGTGGGCGTTATTCGACCATTTAACACGTATGGACCTAGGCAGTCAGCACGAGCTATTATTCCGACTGTTATCACTCAGGTTCTAGCAGGTAAAGAAACGATTAAGCTCGGATCTCTTCACCCAACAAGAGACTTTAACTATGTTGCGGATACGGTGCGAGGCTTTATAGCCATGCTTGAGTCTCCACAGTCAATAGGCGAGGAGATCAATATCGGCAGTAATTATGAGATAAGCATTGGAGATACGGTAAGCCTTATTGCTGAGATTATGGGCAAGAATGTACAGAATGAGACTGCTGATGAGCGTCTTCGACCAGCTAAGAGTGAAGTGGAACGACTATGGGCAAGTAATTCTAAGGCTAAGCAGTTATTAGGCTGGGAACCTAAATACCCTGGAGTAATGGGACTTCGCAAGGGTCTTGAAAAGACCATTGAGTGGTTTGCGGATCCAAAGAATTTGCAAATGTACAAATCTGATATATACAACGTATAGAAACTTGGTGAAGAAGATGACACTTACACCCGAACATATAATTAGTACTTTGCAGCATGTGGTAGGACAACCTAAGCCATTTATACCGCTGCACGAACCGACATTTCAGGGGAATGAGTGGAACTATGTCAAGTCATGTATTGATGACGGCTGGGTCTCATCGGTTGGTTCTTATGTAGATCGACTTGAGGCTGATCTAGCTGATTACTTAGGTGCTAAACATGCAGTGGTAGTAGTTAATGGAACAGCTGCACTTCATATTAGTTTAATGCTTGCGGGTGTTGAACGTGATGATGAAGTGCTTATACCATCTTTATCATTTGTAGCTACTGCAAACGCTGTAGCTTATTGTGGAGCAATCCCACATTTTGTAGATGTGTCTGAAGAGACATTAGGATTGGATCCTTATCAATTAGAAGCGTATCTGCGAGAAATTGCGATTGTTAAAGATGGTGTATGTATTAGCAAATCTACCAATCGAGTTATTCGTGCTGTAGTTCCTATGCACACATTCGGACATCCTGTTGATATGGATCCGTTGTTGAGCCTCTGTGAACGATACCATATCACTTGTGTTGAAGATGCTGCAGAATCGCTTGGATCGACCTATAAACAGCAGCACACAGGGACCTTGGGCAAAATTGGAGCGTTCAGCTTTAATGGAAACAAGGTGATGACAACGGGCGGTGGCGGCGCGATAGTTACCAATGACAGCAGCTTGGCCAAACACGCTAAGCATGTGACTACGACTGCAAAAATTCCGCATAAATGGTCATTCTATCATGATGAAACAGGCTACAATTATCGGATGCCTAATCTGAATGCAGCGCTTGGTTGTGCTCAATTAGAATCGATTGAGTCCTTTATTACGGCGAAGAGAGAACTGGCTAAACGCTATGCAGAGCAGTTTAAACATATAGAAGGTGTGCGATTGTTTGAAGAATCAGAGTATGCGCGGAGTAATTGTTGGCTCAATGCTCTAGTATTAGATAAACCTGATTCAGAAGCGCTGCAACGTATACTTGAGGCTACGAATGAAGCAGGATGGATGACCCGTCCGATCTGGACACCGCTTCATTTGCTGCCGATGTATCAGGATTCACCAAGGATGCTTTTATCGATAACCGAAAGATTGCAGCATCAGGTCATTAATATACCAAGCAGTCCTACTCTGGCAGGTGTATAAGATGCGCAAGATAGCAGTAGTTACGGGGACAAGAGCTGACTATGGATTGGTCTATTGGCTAATGAAAGAGATTCAAGAAGATCCAGAACTGGATCTGCATGTCATTGTAACAGGGATGCATCTGTCGCCGCAGTTCGGATTAACATACAGATCGATCAAAGAAGATGGTTTCACTATTGACTGGAAAGTAGACATGCTGTTGTCCAGTGATACGCATAAAGCGATGAGTCAGTCTGTTGGGCTTGGTGTCATAGGATTCGCGGAAGCCTTCGATCGGCTGCGACCGGATATTGTTGTGCTGACGGGCGATCGTTTTGAGACATTAGCAGCTGCTCAATCAGCCATGTTTGCGAATATTCCGGTTGCTCATCTATATGGGGGAGAAGTAACAGAGGGTGCTGTAGATGAATCGATTCGCCATAGTATCACGAAGATGTCGTACGTTCATTTTACAGCAGCGGAACCGTATCGCAATCGAGTTATCCAACTTGGGGAGCAGCCGAATCGGGTGTATAACTTTGGCGCGCCTGGACTTGATCATCTTACTAGAACAGCACTGCTCTCGAGACAAGAATTAAGTCGGCAACTAAACTTTTCATTGGAACGTCCTTACTTTTTAGTTACTTATCATCCTGCAACATGGGGGAACATAACGCCGTTGGAAGCACTGAATGAGCTGCTTGAGGCGCTAGACCGTTTTACTGATTTCCCCGTCATCATAACAAAGCCTAATGCTGATGCTGGTGGAAGAAGCTTGATCACAAGGCTAGAAGAATATGCTGCTGAGCGAAGAGATCGTGTGTATCTAACGACTTCACTTGGGCAGCTAAGATATTTGAGCGCAATGAAGTATACAACTGCTGTGATTGGAAACTCCTCTAGTGGAATTATAGAAGCACCTTCATTGTCAGTGGCGACTGTAAACATTGGTGATCGGCAGAAAGGCCGCTTGCGCAGTGCTTCCATATTGGATTGTGAAGAAAGTCGAGAGAGTATTATTGAAGCGATTCATCGCGCTGTATCATCAGAGTTTCAGCGTGCGCTGAAGCAAGCAATACCCGTATATGGAGCGGGTCAAGCATCTCCTCAAATTAAAGAAGTACTTAAGGCTATAGATCTGAGCAGAGGTACAGCCAAGTCATTCTATGACTGCAAGGAAAGAGAAGGTGTCTAGCAAGATGAAGCGATCAGTATATATCATCGCCGAGGCGGGCGTAAATCATAATGGCTCTATTGATATGGCGAAAGATCTGATTCGGGTTGCTGCTCGTTCGGGTGCGGATGCTATTAAGTTCCAGACCTTCAAGTCAGAACGGTTGGTGACGAAGCAGGCAGAGAAAGCAGCGTATCAGAAACGAGCATCGGGTGATGATTCACAATATAACATGCTGAAGAAGCTTGAATTGTCCGAAGAGGATCACCATTTGCTGAGAGCGTGCTGCATGGAAGAAGGAATTGAATTTCTCTCTACACCGTTTGACGAATTGAGTTTGCAATTCTTAACCCATCAATGTGGCATTCAAAAAGTAAAGCTTTCTTCAGGAGACCTAACGAATGGACCATTGTTATGGCAAGTGGCACTCACAGGATTGCCGGTTATTTTATCTACTGGCATGGGGACTTTGGGAGAGGTAGAGGAAGCATTGTCAGTACTCGCTTGTGGCTATGTCAACGGACAGCAGACACCTACAGCTGCTTTAATAGAAGAAGCATATCGTTCTGACGAGGGGCAGCTCCATCTGAAGGAGAAGGTTACCTTGTTGCACTGCACGACAGAATACCCAACTCCTGTCGAAGAAGTTAACTTGAGGGCAATAGCTACGCTTGAAGCAGCATTTGGGCTCCCAGTAGGTTTATCAGATCATACTGCAGGGATAGCCGCAGCGACAGCGTCGATTGCTCTTGGCGCTCAGGTTATAGAGAAGCATTTTACATTGGACAAGCAGCTTCCTGGACCAGATCATCAGGCTTCCTTAAATCCAGAGGAGCTTCAACTTATGGTCAGTGCTATTAGACAGGTTGAGCAGGCGATGGGAACAGGGAAGAAGCTTCCCTCACATTCTGAAGTTGGGAATATGGCAATTGCACGTAAGAGCCTAGTGGCAGCTGTTCCAGTGTCTCGAGGTGAGATATGGACAGTACATAATTTAACTGCGAAGCGGCCTGGTAGTGGAAAGTCACCGATGTTGTATTGGGATATGATTGGTCGAATAGCTGATAAAGATTATGAAGCAGATGAATTATTGCAGTAACGATGAAGCGGGTGATCTCATGAATCGATCAGTCATCATACTTGGAAGCGGCGGACATGCAAAGGTTCTTTCAGAGATTCTACAACGTCTGTCTATACCCATTCTAGGATATACGGAACTACCATCGCATGAATCTCGTTTACATAGCAGTATTCCCTATCTAGGCGATGATGCCCATATTAATATTTATGATGTTAATGATATTGCATTGGTCAATGGCATAGGAGCAGTGGGGCTACCTACAGTTCGAAAGCGTGTGTATGATCAGTTCATTCGAGCAGGGTATCTCTTTATGACAGTTATACATCCTCAAGCAATCGTTTCCCCTTCCGCTTCAATTCAGCAAGGTGTACAAATAATGGCTGGCGCGGTCGTGCAGGCAGATACGATTATTGGAGAAAATTCGATCATTAATACGAACGTAACGATAGATCATGACAGTATAGTTGGATCTCATACACATATAGCGCCTGGTTCTACCCTCTGTGGAGATGTAAAGGTCGGGACAAGCAGCTTCATTGGAGCGGGTGCAACGGTAATTCAGGGGATTCATATAGGACATGAAAGTGTGATAGGTGCTGGCTCAGTTGTACTGAGTTCTATTGGATCTAGAGCTATTGCTTATGGGGTTCCAGCTAGGGAGGTGTCACCATGATTGATTGGAAGAAGATATTTGTTCATGATCATATGACGGTAATGCAAGTGATTGAGCGGATTGACTCAGCAGGTTTACAAATCGCACTTGTTGTTGATGCAGAGCAGAGACTCTTAGGTACGGTAACAGATGGAGATGTTCGCAGGGGAATACTACGAGGAGTCTCTCTAGAGGAGCCTATTACAAGAATTATGAACGAGGATCCTATTGTAGCTTATTTAGGTGAGAGCAAACGCAATATTTATGGATTAATGAAGAAAAAGCGCCTTCGTCAAATTCCTGTTCTTGATTCAGGAAGAAGAGTCGTAAGAATCGAATTGATAGATAGCTTTATAGAAAAGCGATTATATTCGAATCCGGTTGTATTAATGGCAGGGGGACTGGGAACAAGGCTTCGACCATTAACGGATAGCTGCCCTAAGCCTCTTCTTAAGCTTGGAGAAAAGCCAATATTGGAAATGATACTGGAGAATTTTATTGATCATGGATTCTACCAGTTTTATATTACTGTTAATTATCATGCTGACATGATTATCGAGCATTTTGGTGACGGCTCCAAGTGGGGAGTAGAGATAGAATATATACATGAAACAGAGCGACTAGGCACCGCAGGGGCGCTAGGCTATTTATCTGATAAAGGGATAAATGAGTCTTTTTTTGTCATGAATGGTGATTTATTGACCAAGGTTAACTTCGAGCAATTGCTGGATTATCATCTTGAACATATGGCTGTTGCTACGATGTGTGTAAGGGAGCACGAGTATCAGGTTCCTTACGGAGTCGTTAAAGTAGAAGATAGTAAGCTCCTTTCTATAGAAGAAAAGCCGACACAGCGCTTTTTTATTAATGGTGGGCTATATGTGCTCCATCCGGACTCCTTGGCTTTTATTCCCCGTGGTGAGTATTATGATATGCCTGAACTATTTAAACAGCTTATACAGGAGCAGCTCCAAACAACTGTATTCCCTATCCGTGAATATTGGATTGATATCGGTAAGATGGACGATTTCAAACGGGCAAACATTGATGTCGAGGCAGGGGTAATATAAGTTATCTATGGATAATTACGTGCTTTGAATAGACGGATTATCCGTTTTTTTATATACATCTGGAAGGAGCAGTACGGATGAAGATTGCTATCATCGGGTTAGGTTCAATGGGGAAGAGAAGAATTCGATTGCTTAGAAACAACTTTAATCATATAACAGTTTATGGTGTTGATGTAAGGAAAGACCGTCAAGCGGAAGTGAGATCACTGCACGGGATTGGGACATACGATTCGCTTGATGCACTGATTAGCCATGAGGAGATAACTGCTGTTATGGTATGTACTTCTCCAATTACGCATCAGGAGATTATTAGACAAGCGATAAACTACGGGCTTCATGTATTTACTGAACTCAACTTACTCCATAATTATTACGACGAATTGATGGGGAAAGCTGAGGCTTGCGATGTTAAGCTGTTCATGTCGTCTACGATGTTATATCGCAAGGAAGTTCAGCACATTCAATCGTTAGTAGCGAATAGTTACCGGAATATAACCTATAGATATCACGTTGGACAGTATCTAAAGGATTGGCATCCTTGGGAGTCTTATCAAGATTTTTTTGTGGCACATCAACAAACGAATGGCTGCAGAGAATTAATGGCGATCGAACTACCCTGGCTAACAAGCACCTTTGGTCAGATTCAAGATTTTCATGTCGAGAGAGGTAAGATAACTAGCTTAAAGATAGATTACCCCGATCATTTCTCTATCCTACTGAAACATGAGAATGGAATAGTGGGCACGTTGAACATTAATGTTGTTTCACGAGTAGCTAAACGGAGTCTGGAGATTGTAGGCGAGAATCTTCAATTGGAATGGGAAGGGTCGCCTACCAGCTTACAAGTGTGGGACGAAGAACTGGCAACTATGAAACAAGTCAGTACATATGCAAAGTATGAGAAGGATGATGCTTACTCCAAAACAATTATTGAGGATGCATATTTGGAGGAGATCAGAGAGTTTCTTAGCTATATTGAGGGGAAAGTTGCAACAACAAGATACTCATTTGCGGAAGATAAGTCTATTCTGCAATTGATCGACAGGATCGAGGGGGTTGAGAAGTGAAAGTCATATTTTTTGGATTAGGCTCCATTGGAATGAGACATCTTCGTAATCTGGTGGAGTTATGTGAAGAGAGGAAACTTGATCTAACAGTAGATGCGTACAGAACAAGCAGAACAGCTGATATTGTGGATCACATATCTGCTACTTATTATGATGTAGAAGAAGTGCCAGCTACATACGATGTCGCTTTCATTACCAATCCGACTTCGCTTCATTATGAGACTCTTCAAAAGATGAAGAATAAAGCACAGTATTTTTTTGTGGAGAAGCCAGTATTCGATAAACCGTTATACTATGAGTTGCTGAATGATATTGATGAAGATTCAGTTTATGTTGCTGCGCCGTTACGATACAAAAGGATAATGAGGTCACTAAAAACCTATATAGGAGATAAGCAGGTTTATTCTGTTAGGGTCATATGTTCTTCTTATCTTCCTCAATGGAGAGACGGTGATTATAGGAATTCGTATTCTGCTAGAAAAGAAATGGGCGGCGGCATCGAATTAGATTGTATTCATGAATTGGACTATGTAACGGATTTGTTTGGCCTTCCCTCCAGCGTAAATTGTACACTCAGCAAGAAATCTGACCTAAATATTAGTAGTAATGATCTAGCTGTATACATACTAGAGTATACGGATAAGGTGGTAGAAGTTCATCTAGACTATTTCGGTATGTATTCTCGTCGTCAAATTGAATTGGTTACTCAAGATGATCTAATTGTTTGTGACCTCATCAACAACACAATCTATTCTCACAAGGAAGGCCAGATTGCGGATACCCAAGAAATATCCAATACGATGTATATTCAAGAACTAGCTTACTTCTTAGATGTTGTAATGAAGAAGCAAGGGAACTGGAATAATTTAAAGAGAGCTAGCCATGTTCTTAAGTTGGCCAAAGGGGAGTCATTACAATGAGAATACTTGTAACGGTATGCGGAAGAGCAGGTTCTCAAGGGGTAAAGGGGAAGAATATTAAAAAATTTAATGATTATCCGCTTGTCTTGTACACTTTATCGGCAATCGATCTGCTGATGAAGCAGATTGATGGATCAGTAGATGTAGCAATGAATACAGACAGTGCGGAATTGAAGCAATTATCATCCAAGCTTCCGAACTGTAAAGTGATCGAGAGAGAAGTGTTACTGGCGGGAAATGATGTCGGTAAAATAAGTGTAATTAGGGATACTTATCTCAAGATGAGGGAGCAGACTAATTTTGATTACGATCTCGTGTTAGATCTGGACATTACTTCGCCAATAAGAACTGTAAACGACATCTTGTCTGTAGTTAACCACAAGCTGAAACATAGAAACTTAGATGTTGTCTTTTCTGTTGTGAAATCAAGAAGAAGTCCATATTTCAACATGGTTAAGAAAGAGAATGAGAGTACAGTTAAATTGGTCCAAACAGCCCAATATACAGCTAGACAGCAAGTTCCACTTACGTATGACATGAATGCATCAATTTATGCATTTGAACCGAATTTTTTGACAAAAAATGCCCATATCTTTGATGGAGCATGCGGAATGATAGAGATGAATGACACATTAGTGCTGGATATAGATGGAGAAGAAGATTTCAAGTGGATGGAATATATATATTTGAAATTGCTTGCGGAAGATCCGGCAATACGAGCCATATACGATAACATTTCGAATTTATATTGACACACTGATTCATGTTCAAACTTATCAGCACCTCATTAAATAATTCCCATAATTATCATTGACACCGTTTCCACTGGGTGATATAGTCGAAATTGTGAGGGTCATCCTTACTGATTTGAAGATGAAGGGAATGTTAAGAGATGCAAGGTAAAGTTAAATGGTTTAACGCAGAGAAAGGCTATGGCTTCATCGAGACTGCAGAAGGTAACGATGTATTCGTTCACTTCTCCGCTATTCAAACTGACGGTTTCAAAACGTTGGAAGAAGGCCAAGCTGTTGAATTTGATATCGTGGAAGGCGCACGCGGACCACAAGCAGCTAACGTAATCAAATTGTAATTGTTACGGCAATCGCCGAATAATATATGATTTCGATTAGCTAACCCCCAGCATTGCTGGGGGTTTTTATTATGGTTTGGTTTCTAATGACGAACAGCATTATTGACGATATATAGACTAGTTATTTTATGAATTATAGCGCTATCATACTCTAACATCAGAGCACTAGGAGGATACAATGGCAGAACATTATAGATTATCAGCACCGGGTCATTGTAACATTTATACGAATACACCAAGAGAAATAGATATCGTCTATTCTTTGCCTAACAAAGGAGTAAATGAGGAGACGGGGGTCGTGTTATTAATCCCTGGATTCGGTGCTACTACAGAATCTAAAGTGTATCAGAAGATGAGAGATCAATTTGCGAATCAATACAATCTCATCGCAGTTCAATGTCATTACTTCGGGCAAGAGTTTATGCAACTGGATGTTCAAAAGGAGAATATTGAGAACTTTAACGATATGTCGTTTATGCAGGCCATAGATAATATTACAGCTGTGCTTACAGTTGTAGGAATACTTAAAGAGCAAAACCGTAATATAAATTACGGAAAAGTCATTGTACTCGGGCAGTCGCATGGATCATATTTAGCGTATCTGTGTAATGCATTTGCTCCAAGATTATTTACATTATTAATTGATAACTCTTCCTATTTATATCCTTTATATCTACTGTCAGATCGTATACTAACCACCGAGGATAAACAGATTAGATTTCATTATATCGCCGCAGACTTTCCACAAGAAAAAGAGGTATTTTATCTGCCTTCACTTTATAGGAAATTTAATAATGTATGTAGGATTGTAAGCTATAACGGTGACCAAGACCTTATGGTGCCCTCTGCAAGCAAGAAGAAGTTTTGCGAGCAGGTCGCTAACGTGGAGTTTAACCTAATTACGTTGGATGATGTAGATGGGATAGTATTTAAATCAAACACCCATGGACTAGGGGCGGATTTCCTCTTGTTATTTGAAAAAGTAATGTCTAATGTCAAATTCGAGAAGAAGAGATCAATTGAATTACCTAGAGTGGATATTAAGACGAGTGAGCATATATTTACTATTGATTATTCGAGTGGATTATTACAGTTTTCTGCTCTGATTTTATAATTCACCCTCTGTTTCCCCCCCTCCATCTCGGTTGTGAAAAATGTAAGTAATTGTACATAAATAAGTCTGGCTGACATTTTGAATTGAGGTGCCTGCCTGTGATATAATACAGGTAAGCAAAGGAGGAGTTCCTTATGAAATACAGCATTCGAGGTCAACAAATTGAAGTCACAGAAGCTCTTCGCGAATACGTTGAGAAAAAGCTTAGTAGACTAGAACGCTATTTCGAAACACCCCCGTCATCCGATGTGAACGTTACACTCAGTGTAACGCGCGACCTGCACAGTGTCGAAGTTACGATTCCTATGCCTGGCTTGATTCTTCGAGCAGAGGACCGCAGCAACGATATGTATGCATCCATCGACCTGGTGGTGGAGAAGCTGGAACGCCAGATTCGCAAGCATAAGACGAAGGTCAACCGCAAGATTCGCCAGCGTCAAGAAGGCGGCTTGAAGCAACTGTTTACAGAAGCAGCCCCTGTTGCTACTGTAGAGGATGAAGATGAGCTCGAGCTTGTGCGAACGAAACGGTTCACGTTGAAGCCAATGGATGTTGAGGAAGCGATCCTCCAGATGAATATGATCGGACATAATTTCTTCGTTTTCTCTAACGCGGAGACGAAGGAAGTCAATGTGGTATATCGCCGGAATGACGGACGATATGGCCTCATTGAACAAGGCTAAGAAACGGTAGCGGCCAACCGCCTGATATAGACGGTATTTAACGCCAATAATGAATTGAGCCTAATTCCACAACGGAATAGGCTCTTTTCACGTATAATAGATATTATAACTCATGATTATCGGTCGAAACGAGACTTGAGCGGTTGCGGCTCTCCCGTGAAACTGTTACAATTTATTGCAAACACGAGTCAACGGATAAGTTCTCCACCTTCATATAATGATGATGGTGACGACCACAACGATCTGTTTGGGGCGAAAGGGGTTAACCATGCTAGGACTTGTTAAAAAAATATTTGGCGATGTCAATGAGCGCGAAGTAAAGCGTATCATGAAGACCGTTGAGGTCATCAATGGCTTAGAGCCAGAATTCGTAAAATTAACTGATGAACAGCTCAAAGCGAAAACGGTAGAATTCCGCGAGCGCTTGGAGAAGGGAGATACTCTGGAACAACTGCTGCCTGAAGCATTTGCAACAGTGCGTGAAGCGTCTAAGCGTGTATTGAACAAGCGTCACTATGACGTTCAGCTGCTTGGCGGTATCGTTCTGCATGAAGGCAAGATCGCGGAGATGAAGACGGGTGAAGGGAAGACGTTGGTTGGTACCCTTCCGGTCTATTTGAACGCACTCGCAGGCAAGGGTGTTCATGTCGTCACAGTTAATGATTACTTGGCTACACGCGACAGTGAAGAGATGGGTCAGATCTATAACTTCCTCGGTATGGAAGTTGGCTTGAACCTTGCGGGCATGGATCCAGACGACAAGCAGCAAGCATATGCAGCCGATATCACGTATGGTACAAACAATGAGTTCGGCTTCGACTATCTGCGCGATAACATGGTGCTGTATAAGGAGCAGATGGTACAGCGTCCATTGACATATGCAATCATTGACGAAGTAGACTCCATTCTGGTAGATGAAGCGCGGACGCCGCTCATCATCTCTGGACAAGCAGCGAAGTCTACTGAAATGTACTTCGCGGCTGATCGTTTCATTAGACGCTTGGAGAAGGATGACTATACTGTAGATGTAAAGACACGCCAAGTTGCGCTGTCAGAGACAGGTGTATCGAAGGCTGAGAAGGCATTCGGTATCGAGAACCTGTTCGATGTGAATAATGTTACCTTGAACCACCACGTTCAACAAGCTTTGCGTGCGCATATGATTATGCGTCGTGATGTAGACTACGTCGTAACGGAAGGCGAAGTTGTTATCGTTGACGAGTTCACAGGCCGCATGATGGCAGGCCGCCGTTATAGTGACGGCTTGCACCAAGCGATCGAAGCGAAGGAAGAGCTGGATGTTCAGAATGAGAGCATGACGCTCGCGACGATTACATTCCAGAACTATTTCCGCATGTACCGCAAGCTTGCGGGTATGACAGGTACAGCGAAGACAGAGGAAGAAGAGTTCAAGAGCATCTATGGTCTTGAAGTTATTCAGATTCCAACGAACAAGCCGAACATTCGTAAAGACATACCGGATGTCGTCTACAAGACTGTTAATGCGAAGTTCCGCGCTGCTGTAGAAGAGATCGTGAAGCGTCACAAGACGAACCAGCCGGTACTCGTCGGTACGGTATCGATCGAGAACTCTGAGCTGTTGTCGGATATGCTGCGCAAGAAGGGCATCGCTCATAAAGTACTGAATGCGAAGTTCCACGCTGAAGAAGCGGAAATTATATCTCGTGCGGGTCAGCCGGGTTCGGTTACGATCGCGACCAACATGGCAGGCCGCGGTACGGACATCCTGCTCGGTGAAGGTGTGCCGGAAGTAGGCGGATTGCACATCATCGGTACAGAGCGCCACGAGAGCCGTCGGATTGACAACCAGCTGCGCGGACGTTCGGGACGTCAAGGCGACCCAGGATCGACACAGTTCTATCTGTCGCTTGACGACGAATTGATGCGCCGTTTCGGTGCGGATAACGTGCTTGGCATGATGGAGAAGCTTGGATTCGAAGAAGATCAGCCGATCGAATCGAAGCTGATCACGCGTGCGGTTGAATCGGCACAGAAACGCGTAGAAGGCAACAACTTCGACCTGCGCAAAGTCGTCCTGCAGTATGACGATGTGATGAACCAGCAGCGCGAGATCATCTATCGTCAGCGACGTGAAGTATTGGCCGCAGACAATATCCGCCAGATTGTTATGGATATGATCGAGCCTTGTATCGATCGAATCATTGATGCACACTGCAATGAGGAAGAAATTCCAGAAAACTGGGAATACGAAGAAGTTATTCAATATATGAATCGCCATTTGCTCGAAGAAGGTTCAGTATCGAAAAATGACCTCTGGGGCAAAGAGAAAGAAGAGATCAAGGAATACCTCTTCGACAAAGTCATGACGAAGTATATCGAACGCGAACAGCAGATGGGCGAAGAGCTCGTGCGCGAGTTCGAGAAAGTGATCGTGCTTCGTGCAGTCGATTCGAAGTGGATGGATCATATCGATGCGATGGATCATCTGCGTCAAGGTATTCACCTCCGCGCTTACGGCGGTACAGATCCGCTTCGCGAATATCAATTTGAAGGCTATGAGATGTTCCATGCGATGGTCGCAACGATCCAAGAAGAAGTGGCGACGTATATCATGAAAGCTCAGGTTCAACAGAAGGTGGAACGTCAAGCTGTTGTGGAAGAGAGCAAGATGTCCACTAACGCTGAGCCTGCGACGAAGAAGCCAGTGGTTAAGCAGGCTACGGTCGGTCGCAATGACCCTTGCCCATGCGGCAGCGGCAAGAAGTTCAAACAATGCCACGGTAAGGATGCATAAACTCTAACCGTGCATATGATATAAACATCGGGCGACCCTCGGGGCGCCCGATGTTGCTGTACAAGTGAACAATCTACTATAGAGGTGACTCAGATGATCGATCCAAGTGTACGTCATCAACTGCGTGAAGTCGCAGCGAAACTATTAAATCTTAGGGGGTCTCTTTGACTTAGACCTTAAGCTGGAACAGATAGCGGATTATGAAGAGAAGATGTCTGCTCCTAACTTCTGGGATGACAATGAGAAGGCTCAAGCCATAATTGCTGAATTGAATGGTGTTAAGAGTATTGTTGATCAATACCAGACGCTCAAGGAAGAGCAAGAAGAGATCGAGATGATGTGGGAACTTGCTGAGGAAGAGCAGGATGAGAGTCTTGCGGTGGAGATCACCGAGTCCGTGGAGAAGCTATTCGAGAAAGTAGAGAAGTATGAGCTTCAGCTTCTGCTTAGCGAAGAGTATGACAAGAATAACGCAATCCTTGAGCTGCATCCGGGAGCCGGCGGCACCGAGTCTCAAGACTGGGGCCAGATGCTGCTCCGTATGTATACACGCTGGGCGGAGAAGCGCGGGTTCAAGGTTGAAGTGCTAGACTACCTGCCTGGTGATGAGGCGGGTATTAAGAGTGTAACGCTGCTCATCAAGGGCTTCAATGCTTACGGCTATCTGAAGGCTGAGAAGGGTGTTCACCGTCTGGTGCGCATCTCGCCATTCGATGCTTCGGGTCGTCGACATACCTCTTTCGTATCCTGTGACGTGGTTCCAGAGATTACTGAGGATAGTGCAGTTGAGATTCGTACAGAGGACTTGCGAATTGATGTGTACCGAGCAAGCGGTGCAGGTGGACAGCATATCAATACTACGGACTCTGCCGTACGAATCACGCATATTCCAACTGGAGTAGTTGTGACTTGTCAGACAGAACGTTCGCAGATTAAGAACCGGGAACGTGCGATGACCCACTTGCGCTCCAAGCTCGTTGAGCTTAAGATTGAAGAGCAGGAGAAGCACCTTGCCGAGATTCGCGGCGAACAGATGGATATTGCATGGGGCAGTCAGATCCGCTCTTATGTATTTCATCCGTACAGCATGGTTAAAGATCATCGCACACAGAATGAGACTGGCAATGTCGGCGCCGTCATGGACGGCGATCTTGATTCGTTCATTGAAGCCTACTTACGCAGCCGTATACAGAAGCCTTCTGAACAATAAATATGCTGAGCTTGTAATGGACCTGCCACCGACATTGTCGGGGCAGGTTTTTTGATGTACTTGATCGCTGTAGCACAGCAGAGTAAGAGATTATCTATTATCGAGCATACTAAGTGTATATTAAAGGAGAGAAATCATGTCATCAACATCTCGCGTCCGGTTATCCAAGAAGAATCGCAGGAAGCCGCTAATACCTCCTAACCATCCCATAAATACGGTCATCGAATACGGCATGATCCTGATCGGGGCATTTATCATGGCGGTTACCTTCAATATGCTGCAACAGCCAAACAACATTGCTTCAGGCGGCATATCGGGGCTATCGATCATATTGGAAGAAACATTTGGCTGGAACCCAGCTATTACACAATATGCGTTCAACATTCCACTCTTTATCCTAGGCGTTTCGCTGCTAGGCAAGCAATACGGCATTCGGACGCTTGTTGGCTCAATCGCATTTCCTACCTTTATATATCTGACCGAGAATCTGCCTGCGGGAACGGATAATCAGCTATTAGCCGCCATCTTCGGCGGTATCGGGATTGGACTTGGTCTTGGGATTGTATTTCGTGGAAGAGGATCTACTGGCGGCAATGCGATTACAGCGCAATTGCTGCATACCTTCGTAGGGATCAGTTTGCCGCTTGCTGTCGCGATATGCGATGGTGTAATCATCCTGCTGGCGGGCTTCATGCTGTCATTTGAAGCGGCAATGTATGCCTTGATCGGGCTGTTCGTAATGAGCAAGACGCTGGACGTGGTACAGCTAGGATTCAGTTATACGAAGCTCGCTCATATCATAACGGATAAGAATGAGGAGATGAGCAACGCCATTCTTCATGACCTGGATCGAGGCTTGACGAAGCTGCATGCGGAAGGCGGGTATACAGGCGAGGGACGTCAGGTGCTGATGGTCGTCGTCGGACAAACGGAGATCGTAAAGCTCAAGAGCATCGTTCGCTCGGTCGATCCAACGGCCTTTGTCATCATAAGTGATGCGAATGAAGTATTGGGTGAAGGATTTAAAGTTCATTCGTAATATGCGATGAAAACAATAAAACCGATCATCACGCTAAGAAGAGCGGTGATCGGTTTTTTGGTGTTATCTTTTTTCTACTCATAGACTCATAAATCTTAAATTTCAACTATCTCACCCAATCTATAATTAACCCCATTTATGCATGAATATCGGTATAACTGAATAATTTGAGCTGAATAAACAAGGGATTCCCTAGTAGATTTAAAGGCGATTGTGTTTTTTTCATAAAGTGGTTGTATTATTATAAATACGATCGTATAATGATACATAAATTGTTTAAGAGGTTTGCAACTAAAACTTCTGATCGTGAACGGATGATCGTCATTATAGGGGGAAAAGGAGAATTCATCATGACATCTTCGACCATTCGAGTGGCTATCGTAGGCTCTACTGGATACGGTGGCGTTGAACTTATACGTTTATTGCAGCAGCATCCTCAGGTTCACATTACATCGGTAATCTCGTCATCGAGCGCAGGCATGCCGATTGCGGATTGGTTCCCGCACTTGAACCAGATCATGTTGGACACCTTGGATGGCGTAGACCCCCAGGTGATCAAGGAGAAGGCCGATATCGTATTTACGGCGACTCCCTCTGGTGTAAGTGCGAAGCTCGTTCCGCAGCTCTTGGCGGCAGGCCTTAAGGTCATTGACCTGTCCGGCGACTTCCGCTTGAAGGATGCGGAGGAGTATAAGCAGTGGTATAAGCACGACCCTGTTGATCCCGATACGCTGGAGCAAGCCGTATATGGCTTGTGTGAATGGTACGGGAGCGATGTGCAGGGAAAGAGCTTCATCTCGAACCCCGGGTGCTATGCAACCGCCGCGCTGCTTGGCCTGGCGCCTGCGCTGCAGGCAGGCTGGCTGGAATCGGACAGCATCATCATTGATGCGAAGTCCGGTGTATCCGGCGCTGGGCGGGGAGTGAACATGGGGGTTCATTTCTCTGAGGTAAACGAGAACTTCAAGGCTTATAAGATCAATAAGCATCAGCACACGCCAGAGATTGAGCAAGTGCTGAGTGATCTGACCGGCAAGCCGGTGACCGTGACGTTTACACCGCACCTTGTGCCGATGACGCGCGGCATCATGTGTACGATGTACGCGAAGCTGAACGGACAGTACACGGAACGCGACTTTGTACATTTATACAATGAAATGTATGAAGGCAGACGCTTCGTCCGTGTGCGACCGGAAGGGCACTGGCCGATGACGAAGGAAGTGACCGGCTCGAACTACTGCGACATCGGCTTTAATATCGATGAGCGAACGCAGCGCGTGACGATCATCTCGGTCATTGATAACGTCGTGAAGGGCGCGGCAGGGCAGGCGATTCAGAACCTGAACCTAATGATGGGCTGGGATGAGACGACGGGGTTGTTGTTCGTGCCCGTTTATCCATAATTGCGAGATTCAGTCATTATTCATATACGAAATAGATAGAGTAATAGATTACAAGATGAAGGGCGAGGAGTGCCTTATGAATAGCAAGCTGGCAGACGCTTCGAAGGAAGCGGCAGGCGGAACGCCAATGTTTCAAGTGACGGAAGGTTCCGTTACGACACCGCAAGGATTTCGGGCCGCAGGGTTGCACTGCGGCCTCAAGAAGACGACGCGCAACGATATCGGCGCGATCGTATGTGACGTGCCGGCAACGGCGGCGGCGGTCTACACGACCAACGCCTTCCAAGCCGCGCCGCTTGGCGTGACGCGCGCAAGCATCGCTGTGGAAGGCAAGCTGCAGGCGGTCGTGGTCAACAGCGGCAATGCCAATGCCTGCACGGGCAAGCAGGGCGAAGCTGACGCTTACCGTATGCGCTCTGCATTGGTGGAGCTGCTGGGCATCCAGCCGCATCTTGTTGCCGTAGCCTCTACAGGTGTTATCGGTGAAAACTTGAAAATGGATCGCGTCGAGAACGGCATATCCTCATTGCCTGCCAAGCTCACGAAGGAGCGGGACGGAGCGGAGCAGTTCAGTCAGGCGATCCTCACGACGGATCTCGTGAAGAAGGAAGTATGTGTAGTTGTTGAGATAGACGGCAAGCCGATCACGATCGCAGGAACTGCAAAGGGCTCGGGCATGATTCACCCGAACATGGCGACCATGTTGGCGTTCGTTACGACGGATGCGGCAGTGGAGCAAACGGCCCTGCAAGAGCTGCTAAAGCACACAACAGACAGCACATTTAACATGATCACCGTGGACGGTGATACGAGCACCAACGACATGCTCCTTGTTATGGCAAGCGGCTTTGCCAACAACGACACGCTCAATAAGCAGCACGAAGCATGGGAAGCTTTCGCAGCGGCATTCCACCATGTATGCGCAGCATTGGCGAAAGCCATAGCGCGCGATGGCGAAGGCGCGACGAAGCTGATCGAGGTTCGCGTATCGGGCGCTTCTACCGATCATTCCGCACATGTGATTGCAAAGAGCATCATTGGCTCAAGCTTGGTGAAATCGGCGGTATTTGGCGCTGATGCAAACTGGGGGCGGATTATCGCGGCGGTCGGTTACTCTGGCGAGCAGGTGCAGGTGGACACAGTCGACATTTCCGTTGGACCGATTGAAGTGCTCCGCCAATCCACACCAATAGCATTTGATGAGGAAGCAGCGCTTGCTTACTTAAAAGGAGACACGATTGTGTTCCACGTCAACTTGAATATGGCGAACGGGGAAGCAATCGCTTGGGGCTGTGATCTAACTTATGATTACGTCCGCATTAATGCGGCGTATCGAACATAGAGACTTGGCACAGGGGAGTGTAGTACGAAGCTGCCCTCCATGATCAACACATCCTACATCGCAGGAAAGAGAACAGGAGGAGAACCGAATGGGAAACGGGCGTTTAGTTATGAAATGCGGCGGCAGCACGCTTGCGGCCTTGCCGGATTCCTTCTATGAACAGCTCCGTGATGTGCAGGCTAGCGGGACCATGCCTGTCATCGTACACGGCGGCGGGCCTGCAATCTCGGGAACGCTTGAGAAGCTGGGAATCGAGACCGAATTCATCAACGGCCTGCGCAAGACAAGTGAAGAAGTGCTGGATGTTGTGGAAATGGTACTCGCAGGCAGCATGAATAAACAGATCGTGCGCAGGCTTACGCAGGCCGGAGCTGCTGCGATTGGGCTGTCGGGCACGGACGGCGCCATGATTCAGGCGCAACCGGTGGCGCAAGCCGCTGAGATCGGCTTCGTCGGGGATGTAACCCATGTGGATGCTTCATTGATTACAGGGGTAATCGAAATGGGTTACATCCCGGTTATCGCGCCGATCGGCATCGACGCCGCAGGTCAGCGCTATAACATTAACGCTGATACCGCCGCAGGCGCGGTTGCAGCTCACCTAGGCGCTGATCGGCTAATCGTCATCACCGATGTACCAGGAATTATGAAGTCGATAGATGGCGAGAAAACAGTGCTGCCAGTCATATCGACGGAAGATATCGAACAGATGATCACGGACGGAGACATATATGGCGGCATGATCCCCAAGGTTCGCGCCGCGATGCAGTGCATGGATGGAGGAGTAGCGGAGGTAGTCATCGCCCAAGGAACTGAGCCGGATGTGATGCGGCGCTTGGCTGCGGGCGAGCAGCTGGGAACACGAATCGTCAAGACGTACACAGCAGCGGCGGATACAACAGGAGCAGGAGCGGGTCATCGACGATAGATCACCGCACACTCTGTGGCTCAGACTCCAACGCACCATGGTGCGAATATACGACTGCGCTATCCACGCTCAAGCTGCGATATGCGCCAACAAAGGGGGATTACAGGATGTCCATGTCCAACTCGACAAATTCTAACGCAAGCGCCTTGTTTCCAACCTATGCGCGATATCCAATCGCGCTGGTGAAGGGTGAAGGAAGCCGGCTCTGGGATGATCAAGGCAAAGAATACATCGACTTTATGTGCGGACTCGCGGTTACGAACCTCGGCCATGCGCCGAAGCGGGTCGCAGACAAAATAAAAGCTCAGCTGGACACCCTCTGGCATGTGTCCAATCTGTTCCACATTCCGCAGCAGGAGGAAGCAGCGCAGCTGCTCACGCAGAACAGCTGTGCAGACGCAGTGTTCTTCTGCAATAGCGGCGCAGAAGCGAACGAAGCCGCGATCAAGCTGGCTCGCCGCTACAATCAGAAGATATTGGGCAATGATCGCTACGAGATCATCACCTTCCATCAATCGTTCCATGGCCGCACGCTCGCTACGCTGACCGCAACTGGGCAAGCCAAGGTGCAGGAAGGCTTTGCGCCACTTCCGGAAGGCTTCCGCTATGCTCCATTTAACGATGCAGAAGCTCTCGCATCAGCCATCGGTCCGCATACAGCGGCGATTATGCTGGAGATCGTGCAAGCGGAGGGCGGCGTGCATCTGATCGAGCCTGCATTTGCCGAAGCCGTGACACAATTGTGCAAAGAGCATAACTTGCTGCTCATTATCGATGAAGTACAGACAGGGATGGGTCGCACAGGCCGTTGGTTCGCGCATGAGCATTACGGGCTGAAGCCGGACATTTTCACAGTAGCCAAAGGCTTGGGCAGCGGATTCCCAGTAGGCGCGATGCTGGCGCAGGGTCATCTCCGCGAGGCGTTCGGTCCAGGAAGCCACGGCTCTACATTTGGCGGAACACCGCTCGCGATGGCAGCAGTGCTTGGCACACTCGAAACGCATATCGAAGAACAATTAGCAGCGCGCGCGGCTGATACCGGCACTTATTTGATAGCGCAGCTCCACGATAAGATCGGCCATCTGCCTATCGTAACCGAGATCCGCGGTACGGGACTTCTCATCGGCATCGAGTGCAAACAGCCCGTGGCTGAGTTCGTCTCGAAAGCTCAAGAAGACGGCTTGCTGTTCGTGACCGCAGGTCCGAATGTCATTCGCCTTCTGCCGAGCTTGCTCGTTACGAAAGAAGACATCGATCTGGCAGTGAATATGCTGCAGCATTTGCTGCAGGAAGCCACGATTCCGGTTTCATAACACCGGTATGATCACGCACGAAGAATACGACCGCACGACACGGAGGGGAATACCGACATGAACCTGAATCTTATTGAACAAATGAAAGGCCGCGACTTCATTGCGCTGGCTGATTATACACAAGAAGAATTGTATGCACTTATTCATTATGCGATCGAACTTAAGCGCAAGCAGAAGGCAGGGGACCCCGAGCAGCCGCTGAAGGGCAAGACACTGGCGATGGTATTTGAGAAATCATCCACCCGCACACGCGTTTCCTTTGAAGTCGGAATGTATCAGCTAGGCGGTTCAGCGCTGTTCTTGAGCAGCAACGATATCCAGATCGGGCGAGGTGAGCCGATTTCCGATACGGCGCAGGTACTGTCCCGCTATGTCGACGGCATTATGATCCGTACTTTCGGCCATAACACCGTAATTGATCTGGCTCGCAACGCGACCGTGCCCGTCATCAACGGACTGTCGGATTTCAATCATCCTTGTCAGGCGTTGGCGGATTACATGACCGTATATGAAATGAAAGGCAAGCTCGAAGGCCTCAAGATCGCGTACGTGGGCGACGGCAACAACATGGCTCATTCGCTCATGATGGGTGCGGCGAAGTTCGGTATGACGATCGCAGTTGCAACACCGGCGAACTATGCGCCGGATGCGGAATTCGTGAAGCAAGCGTACGAAGTCGCTGCGGAGAATGGCGCCAACATCATGTTGACGAACGATCCGAAGGAAGCGGTCAAGGACGCGGACGTCATTTATACAGACGTATGGGCAAGTATGGGCTTTGAAGCGGAGCAGAAGGCGCGCGAAGTCGCATTCGCGGATTACCAAGTGAATGAAGAGCTGGTCGGATTGGCAAAGCCGGATTACCTGTTCATGCACTGCCTGCCTGCGCATCGCGGTGAGGAAGTTAGCTCGGGCGTGATCGACGGACCGAATTCCGTCATTTTCGATGAGGCGGAGAATCGCCTGCATGCACAGAAAGCAATCATGGCAGCCTTGATGGCTTAATTAACCCCATTAACAGATAACACAACCCAGCGACATCGACGTACTGCGGGTGGCAGATTGGAAGGAGCGGAACTCATTATGGCTAAGAACAAGATCGTGCTGGCCTACTCGGGCGGTTTGGATACATCGGTTATTTTAAAATGGCTGAAGGAAACATACGACGCGGATATTATCACATTTACGGCGGATATTGGTCAGAAAGAAGAGCTTGACGGCTTGGAAGAGAAAGCCCTCGCAACAGGGGCAAGCAAAGCTTATATCGACAACCTGCAAGCAGAGTTTGCGAAGGATTTCATCTATCCGATGTTCCAAGCAGGCGCCCTCTATGAAGGGCAGTACCTGCTCGGCACGAGCATCGCGCGTCCGCTGATCGCGAAGCGCATGGTCGAGATCGCGCGCGCGGAAGGCGCCATGGCGATCGCGCACGGCGCGACAGGCAAAGGCAACGACCAAGTGCGCTTCGAACTGACGGCGGCTTCGCTCGCGCCGGAGATTCAAGTGATCGCGCCTTGGCGTTCCGAAGAGTTCCGCGCCCAGTTCCCAGGACGCGCGGAAATGATCGCCTATGCCGAAGCGCACGGAATCCCTGTGCAGGCTTCAGCGGCGAAGCCTTACTCCATGGACCGCAACCTGCTTCATATCAGCTACGAGAGCGGTGTGTTGGAGGACCCTTGGTTCGATCCGAGCGCGGATGAGAACAAAGGCATGTACCTCCTCAGCGTCTCGCCAGAGGATGCGCCGGATGCGGCGGAATACATTGAACTTACGTTCGAGCAAGGCAACTGTACGGCAATCAACGGCGAGTCCATGACACCGCTCGAAGTCATGGAACGCCTAAATGAACTAGGCGGTAAGCACGGCATCGGCCGCGTCGACATGGTCGAGAATCGCTTCGTAGGCATGAAGAGCCGCGGCGTATATGAGACGCCGGGCGGCACCATCCTCTTCACGGCCCATCGTAAGATGGAATCGCTCACGATGGACCGCGAAGTGATGCACTTGCGCGACTCGCTCATCACCAAGTACAGCACGCTCGTGTACAACGGCTTCTGGTTCGCACCGGAGCGCCTTGCGATTCAAGCGCTTGTGAACGAGAGCCAGAAGGGCGTCACAGGCGTGGTGCGCTTGAAGCTGTACAAGGGCAACATCATAGGCGCAGGCGTCCAAAGCCCGGTGAGCTTGTACAACCCGGATATCGCGACGATGGAAGCTGATCCAACTCAAGCTTACGATCAAAATGACGCTACAGGCTTCATCCACCTGAACGCGCTTCGCCTCAAAGTGGCTTCCGGCGTGCACGGTACCAAGGTTCACGGATTATAATCTCATACCACAAGACGAAGCAACGTAAGGAGGAAGCCGTGTGAGTAAGCTATGGGGAGGCCGGTTTACGAAACAAACCGACCAATTGGTAGAGCAGTACACTGCCTCCATCACATTTGATAAGGAAATGGCAGAAGAAGATATACAGGGAAGCTTGGCACACGTCACGATGCTCGGACACTGCGGCATCTTGCCGCAGGAAGATGTCGAGACAATCAAGGACGGCTTGTACCAGGTGCTGAAGCTTATCCAGAATGGCGAAATGATCTACTCGGTGTCCGATGAAGATATTCACATGAACATCGAGAAGAAGCTGATCGAGCTGATCGGACCGGTAGGCGGCAAGCTGCATACCGGAAGAAGCCGCAACGATCAGGTGGCAACGGATATGCATCTGTATCTGCGCAAGCATGTGATCCTGTTCGTGGAGCTGCTATCCAAGCTTCAGGAAGCGCTGATCCAGCAAGCGGAAGCGAACATCGATACGATCGTTCCAGGGTATACCCATTTGCAACGGGCGCAGCCGATCTTGTTCGCGCATCACCTGATGGCGTACGTGTCGATGTTCGAACGCGACATCGAACGCCTGCAGGACAGCTACAAGCGCATCAATACGCTGCCGCTTGGTGCAGGAGCGCTCGCGGGTACAACGTTCGCGATCGATCGACACTTCGTCGCCGAGCAATTGGGCTTCGACCGCGTGTACGAAAACAGCCTCGACGCTGTCAGCGACCGCGACTTCATCGTCGAGTTCCTAGCGAACGCATCGCTCATCATGACACATCTCTCTCGCTTCTGCGAAGAGATGGTGCTCTGGTCCAGCACCGAGTTCCAGTTCATTGAACTGGACGATGCCTTCTGCACCGGCTCAAGCATCATGCCGCAGAAGAAGAATCCGGATGTGCCGGAGCTTGTGCGCGGCAAGACAGGCCGCGTATATGGCAATCTCGTCGGCATGCTGACGGTATTGAAGGCTTTGCCTCTTGCCTATAACAAAGACATGCAAGAGGACAAAGAGGGCATGTTCGACACCGTCGCTACATTAGATGGCGCGCTTCGTTTGTTCGCGCCGATGGTTGCGACGATGAAGGTCAACCGCGATCGCATGCGTCAAGCGGTGCGTCAGGACTTCTCAAACGCTACGGATATCGCAGATTTCCTCGTTCACAAAGGGCTGCCTTTCCGCCAAGCGCATGAAGTCATCGGCAAGACCGTGCTCTACTGTATTCAGAAGGGTGTATACCTGCTCGATCTGACACTCGATGAGTTCAAGCAATTCTCACCGTTATTCGACGAGCGGATCTACGATGTGCTCCAGCCGGAGCAGGTGGTCAACGCCCGCAACGTCTTTGGCGGTACGGCTGCACCGCAAGTAGCGGCTGCCATCGCTCGCGCAGGCGCTGCCGTGCAAACCACAAAAGAATGGTTATCCGCACACGAAGCTGTGCTGAAAACAATATAAACCTTGCTCCGTGCGTTAAGATGGTCCAGTGAGGCCGCACGCGCGTGAGCAGACCATAAGAGTCGTCCTCTGCTGCTTGAAGAGGACGGCCTTGTTGTTTTTGTTGGTTTTCTTCTTTAACTTAACCGACTCAATTTTCTCTCAACCCCATCCGCCACTCTCTAGCAATATTTCATCAAAGAGTCCCTAAATCATCTCCCAGTATGTTCAGGCACTCCTCTGACCATTCACCCAATACCTAAGGTGATCACTTACGAACCTGAGGAATTCGAATAACCGGTTGCCACTTGGCACTATGTCTGAACAAGCCTCTGACCAATCTCCCAATAGCTCAGGTAATCACTTTCGAACCTGAGGAAGTTGAATAACCAGCCACCTCTTGGCACTAAGTCTGAGCAAGCCTTTGACCAATCTCCCCATGCCTCAGATGGAATAAGTTCTTTGCACTCTAAGCTTAAATCCAGATTCTCGCTAGGTATCTCTTATACCTCTTACCAAATGACCACCTGAGCAAAGGGTATAATACTCAGATACGTTTGTGGAGGATACAAGTACCTGATCGAGTGGGATATTACCTGAACGGGTTCGCGCGGGGTATAAGGACCTAAGCGAACGGTATAGTACCCCGATGTGAACGCAGAGGGAAGGTGCACCTGAGCGAAAGGTGTAATACTCAGATACGATTGCGGAGGATATGAGCACCTGATCGAGTGGGATATTATCTGAACGGGTTCACGCGCAGGGTATACGGACCTGAGCGAACGGTTAAGTACCCCGATGTAAACGCAGAGGGTGAGCAAATCTGAGCGAATGGTATAGTACCCCAATGTAAACACAGAGGGTATACGCACCTGAAGGAGTGGGATAGCAGTGAGAGGTGTGCGCGGAGTGCATGCGCGCGGAAATGGTCAGGGGTGAGCGGGGCAGCCAAGGGGGCAGCACAAGCGCGCGCTCGAGCATGCCTTGAATACAGCTGCAGCCGCTGGGAAGCGGGCGAGTGGGGGATCCGAAATAATGTGAGGATCCGGTCCCTCACTCGAGCGAGCTTGAACCAGCGGCTGTCAGCCGTGAATAAATATGAAGCTGTATGGCGTTAGCGGAAGTTAGGGCCGCTTAGGCCGTCTTCGACAATCGGAGTAGGATTCTCCTGCTTGGCATCGGACTTGCCCAATTGCCCGCCGGAGCTGGTCGCGATTATAGTAGGCTGTGCGCGATAGTTATCTACGTCGAGACGTTCGCGGGAAACTTCTTTGCCGTTGACCATTTTAATACGATAGGATTCTACTGTGTACCCGCGCTTGCCCTTCTGGATCGTTTCCTGCTGTCCATCGGCAAGTTTATTGTTGACGACATATTTTACGGTAGGCTCAATGATTTTTGTGGTTTTAGTTTCTGTCTTATAGCTGATGCTTGGGTCCATGGTGCCGAACATTTTGATAGTGAGACGATTGTCGTCAGTGGATGTATGGATGATAATATCTTTGCCGGTTGTGTTCTTGAAGCGGAAGTTGATATAGCCTTGAGCGAAGGTTGCGTCTAATCCAATTGGCATATAGGCTACAGGCAGCGAGTGATTGCGGCGCTCGACGATTTCAAGCCCAGTACCGAGTGCTGCGTTATAGAGTGTGCTGGATACTTGGCAGATTCCGCCGCCGATTCCGGGTACGAGCTTTCCATTTAAGATGACAGGGGCTTCTTTGAAGCCGTATTGTCGTTCGGCCTCGGCAATGACTTTGTCATAGTCGAATATATCTCCCGGCTTTAGGACCATCTTGTTCACGGTATCGGCCGCTGCTTTAACATTGTGAAAACGTCCAGCATCCCCAGGCGCTATATTTGTAACCATTTCGATAATTTTACGGTCGATCCCTTCGACTTTCAACGATTCGAGTGTGATCTTGGCTTCTTGCTTCACGAGTGGAACATCGATGGTGAGTTCCTTCTTCTCGCTCCATTCATTCGGAATGGCTGCGCGAATGAGCTGCTCCATCTGTACGCGATCTAAGCGGAATACAGTCGTATCGGGTGTATAAATAACCTGATCCTGCTCGTTGATTTCACGCGAAGCGTTAGTTGGGTTGCCAAAGGCCTTTTCCTCCCATGAAGCGGTAAAACGCTGCGTCCACACCTTGCTGTTCCACAGAAAGCGCACTTTCCATTCTTTCTGGAAGTTTCTGCGAGCTTGAATGCGTTCCAACAGATTTCCCTCTTGTAAGTGACGGAGTGCGATGAACAATGCTTCTGCATCATACTTTACTCCTAAATCTTTCAAGGTCGTGCTTACGGGCTCGACTTCAGATTGGCCGAAGGTAAATACTACAGGAGTATTTTCAAGTTCGGCTAATTTCTGTTTGTACTCGTTAATGAATGCATCGATCTCCATTCCTCCGACGGCCCAACTGGATAACCTCACTTCAGGAGGTATCGTTGTGGAGGCTGCGTACCGCTCAGCTATTCCCCACAGAGTTCCCGCCCCAATCATCAATACTAGGATTATTCCTAATACCCATCCAAAGAACTTTTTCAATGCTGTTTCCTCCTGTGCTCCCATGCGATGAAATGCGAATGATAGGTTGCTCTCTATCGAACTGCACCACCTGTTATTTTCATGATCTGGCACATCTAGTTGTTCGTGGACAGGCTTGCAACAGTACGACGAAACAACGGAATGAGCCGCCATGAATCATTGCTGATTGAGCGACCTCTACGTTCATTCATTATATGTCCGTCATTTCAGAAACTTGACTGTTTTAAGGAGCTTTGAGCAGATGTGGACTAGTTCAGGAGACAAGATAGATAGGTAATAGTGAGGGTGATTCTAGAATGCTGAGGATAGCTGTCAGACGCTGACTTTTTCCCGGGAAATAATGCAGTCAGTCGCAATAAAGCTCAAAAAGAATATGGAAATTGAAAAAAAGAAAAGGAATTGTAACCTTTATGTCGAATATATTAAAGCTGAACTAGACGCATAGGAAGTGATACAGTTGATTGAAATGCAAGATGTCTGGAAAACGTACACCGATGGTTCCCACGCCCTGCGCGGGATAACTGTACAGATCGACAAAGATGAATTCGTTTATTTAGTAGGTCCGTCAGGTGCGGGTAAGTCTACTTTTATGAAAATGATATATAGAGAAATCGTTCCGTCAAAGGGTCAAATATTTGTCAACGGATTCAATATCGGCAAGCTGAAGCAGCGCAAGATTCCATTTGTACGAAGAAATATAGGCGTTATATTTCAGGACTATAGGCTTCTGCCGAAGATGAGCGCTTATGAAAATGTAGCTTTCGCGATGGAAGTTATCGAAGCTCCGAAGAAGGTCATTAAACGCCGCGTTCCAGAAGTGCTGGAGCTCGTCGGCTTGAAGCATAAGATGAACAGTTTGCCGGCCCAATTGTCCGGCGGTGAGCAGCAAAGGATTGCGATCGCGCGCGCGATCGTGAATAACCCAGCCGTTATTGTAGCGGACGAGCCTACGGGCAACTTGGATCCCGAGACGTCATGGGGCATTATGAAGCTGCTCGAAGAGATTAACTATCGCGGTACGACCATTTTGATGGCGACTCATAACAAAGATATCGTGAATACGATTCGGCGCCGCGTTATTACGATCGAACACGGTAATATCGTGCGAGATGTGATGCGGGGGGATTACGGCTATGACGCTTAATACAATACTCCGCCATATACGTGAAGGCAGCAAGAGTATTTTCCGCAACGGGTGGATGTCAGTGGCTTCTGTCAGCTCGATAGTCATCTCATTGTTCGTATTAGGGGTATTCATTATCTTGTCCCTTAATATCAACTCGTTAACGAAGGAAATGGACGGCCAGGTTCAGATTCAAGTTTACTTGCATCAGGATGTTACACAGGAACAGATCGACCTCCTCAAGACGGATATCGGCAGCATGGCTGAAGTCAGTAAAGTAGAATTCCTGTCGAAAGCGGACGGGATGAAGCAGATGGAGGAGAGCTTAGGTGAGGATAGTGAAGATTTCTTAAGTGGATATACCGACGAGACGAACCCATTGCCAGACTCCTTTATAGTAGAAGTACATAAGCCGGATACGATTCCGATGGTGGCGAAAAAGATTGAATCTATTAATGAAACAAACAGTGCCAAGCCGATCTGGCAAGTCAAATACGGCGGCGGACCTGTTGAGAAGATGCTTCAGGTAACAGAAGCTGTACGTAATTTTGGCTTTGTTCTAGTAATCGGGTTAGCCCTTACTTCAATGTTCCTCATTTCCAATACGATCAAGATTACAATAATGGCTCGGCAACGTGAGATCAGCATCATGAAGATGGTGGGGGCAACCAATTCCTTTATC
Organism: Paenibacillus sp. EB106-04-04-XG159; assembly: GCF_058791835.1. Classification (NCBI taxonomy): domain Bacteria; kingdom Bacillati; phylum Bacillota; class Bacilli; order Caryophanales; family Paenibacillaceae; genus Paenibacillus; species Paenibacillus sp. EB106-04-04-XG159. The sequence continues at coordinate 463,828 of NZ_JBYTDY010000001.1, forward strand.
AGATGGCCATTTTTCATAGAAGGCGTACTCTTGGGGATTATCGGCGCAATTGTCACTCTGGGAATCTTATTGTTTGGTTATTCTCAATTGATTACGGCTGCGGTTGATGCGGGCTGGTCGTTCTTGCAACTGATTCCAGTTCGTGAAGTATGGTTGCTCATTACGGGTTCATTGCTCGTACTAGGTGTGTTAATTGGAGTATGGGGAAGCGTCATTTCGACGCGCAAATATTTGAAGGTATAACGTAGATAAGATTAGTTAAGAGGAGGAGCCGTATTGAAAAAGAAGTTAGTATTGCTCATGTTGAGCGTAGTACTCTTGTTCACGATGGTACCACCCAAGACGGGGCATGCTTCAGAACTCGATAAGGTCAACGAGCAGTTGTCGGATCTAGAGAATCAGATGCGTTCTGCGGAGAAGAAGCAGCAGGCTGCCCAGTATAAAATATCTTCCGCAGAGTCTGGCAAGAAGAAGACGCAAGCCGATCTGAAAGCCATCTCGAATAAGATAGATGCTAAGGTCAATGAAATGGCGAAGGTTTCAACGGAGATCGATCAAACTGAAGCCAATCTCGAAGAGAATGCGCGGCAGCTGGAAGAGGCCAATAAACGTATCGAAGAACGATCCGAATTGTTAGATTCTCGCGTCCAGCTGATGTATATGAACGGAAGAGTGTCCTATCTGGATGTGCTGTTTAGTGCGACGAGCTTCTCCGACTTCTTGAGTCGATTAGATTCAATTGAGATCATTGCCGGTACAGATAAGCAGATACTTGATGACCATAAACGTGATAAGCAGTTGGTGTTGGATAAGAAGAAGGAAATTGAAGAAGAACTGGTGCAGGTTCGCAGTCTCTACGCGAAGCTGGAGCAGACGAAGCAAGATCTTATGAATCAGGAAAAAGAAAAAGAAGTGATGATTGCGAGCTTCGATGATCAGATTGAAGAGATGCATGGCTTGAGCGAAGAGCAGGACGAGATATTAGTTCAATTCCTGCAGCAGCGCTCCGAGCTTCAGAAGAAACAGATTGAAGAAGTTGAAAAGGAACGCAAGCGTAAGGAAGCGGCAAAGAAAAACGTTAAACCTTCTTCAGGCGGCGGTTCTGGTCCCTTCAACGGCGGGGAATTAGCTGTTCCTCTAAAAGACGACTATGTGATTTCATCTCAATTCGGCTCACGTACAGACCCTGTATCAGGCCGCAAGGGTGCATTCCATAGCGGTTTAGATATGGCAGCACCTGGCGGTACACCAATCTATGCGGCGGAAAGCGGCGTTGTTATCTTAGCGGAATGGTGGAGCGGCTACGGAAATTGTGTCATTATAGATCACGGCAACGGCCTCTGGACGCTGTATGGACATATTCGCAATGGCGGCATTAAGGTCGAAAAGGGCGATAAAGTAAGCACAGGCGACAAGATTGCTGAAGTGGGTACGACCGGGAATTCGACAGGGAACCACCTTCATTTTGAAGTCCGCGTTGATGGAGATCGGGTTGATCCAGAACCATACTTGAAATAATTGCTTCCCTTGCGGTATATAATAGAAGAGTTGAAGTATTAGAACTGGACAAGACAAGGGCGGTGATTGGGTGCAGTTTAAAGGACGGACCGTTGCTGTTATCATCGGGATAACGGTTGTACTAAGCAGCATGCTGACGATGTTGGCTTTGGATTTGCCGATCTTTGCAAGCAGTGCATCGGCGAACTCTAACAGTTTATCTTCTAAGGAAACCGCAAAGATCAATGCGGTACTTGATGTTATTGAAAACAAATACTATCAGGATGTTGACCGAACAAAGGTGATTAACGGCGCAGTGGAGGGCATGTTCAATTCTCTTGGCGATCCGTACTCCACTTATATGCAGAAGGAAGAAGCGGAAAGCTTTAACGTCAGCGTAGAAGGCCAATTCACCGGGATCGGCGCGGAAGTGACGATGGAAGAAGGCAATGTCACGGTTGTGTCGCCGATTAAGGGATCACCAGCCGAAAAAGCAGGCTTGAAAGCTAAGGATATTTTATTGAGTGTCGATGGAACAAGCTTGTCCGGAATGACGTTGAATGAGGCAGTATCGAAGATTCGCGGTCCTAAAGGGTCAACTGTGAAGATCGAAGTGAAGCGTCCAGGTACTACACAAGTATTAGTCTTTGACATTGTTCGAGACAAGGTAGATCTTGAGACCGTTCATTCTTCCATGCTAGATAATAAAGTCGGATATATTGAAGTTAGTCAATTCTCCTCGAATACTGCAGATCGCTTTGCTAACGCGCTAGCGGATCTGGAGAAGCAAGGCATGAAGGGACTTGTGATTGATGTTCGCAACAATCCAGGCGGCGTGCTTGATGTCGTGGAGAAGATGACAGAGCTGTTTGTACCGAAGGGCAAGCCGATCCTTCAGGTAGAATACAAGGATGGCAAGCGAGAGGTGCACGAGTCTGACAGCGATGTGAAGGAGAAGAAATACCCGATCGCGATCCTGACGAATAAAGGCAGTGCCAGTGCCTCTGAGATTATGGCGAGCGCTCTGCAGGAATCGGCAGGCATGAAGATCGTCGGTGAGCCTACCTTCGGCAAAGGAACTGTTCAAACGAGCTACACGACTAAGAATGACGAAGGCAGCTTGATCAAGATTACAATTGCCAAGTGGCTGACGCCGAATGGCAATTGGATTCATCAGAAAGGCATTCAACCGGATATTCTCGTTTCACAGCCGGATTATTACAATGCAACGCCGATTCCTAAGGATAAGACGTTGGAATTCAATATGAACAGCGAAGAAGTGAAGAATGTTCAGGTCATTCTGAACGGTCTGGGCTATAAGACGGATCGCAAGGACGGCTATTTCTCGAAGCAGACAGAAGAAGCGGTGAAGGCGTACCAGAAGGCTTCAGGTCTGACTGTGAGCGGCAAGGTTGACAGCAAGACAGCTGAGAAGCTGGAGGTTAGCATTCTCGAAGTAATGCGCAACAAGGAGAATGACGCTCAGTTGCAGGCTGCGATCGATGCGGTGCAGAAGGAAATCCGTTAACGGGTGTCGAATATAGGGAAGGTCGGGAGCAATGGCTATCGACCTTCCCTTTTTTAGTGCGCGAAAGAAATAGAAAGGAGCGAATGCCCGTGCAGGTGTTCCTGGAAGTTTGTTATAAAGCGATGGAGGCTGGAATTCAGCTTGTGTTGTCGCCATTCTATTGGCTGGCGATCGTGCTGATTGCGATACATTATAGACGTCAAATGTTAATGGAACGGCGATTGTTTTCTGTAAAGATGCACAGCTGGATTGATCAGACGATCCGTGCTGCGCTGGGTGGTCTAGCTGCGGGAATCATAATTAGCTTGGTATCTGTAAGTCTTGGAATTGTCATACCTCCATCCATCATGATATTGATATGGGGGATTAGCATCTTGCTGTTGTTCATTCGCGTTCGTATGCTGTGCCTGGCGTATTCTGCGGGGATTGTAGCGATTATGCAGGGTGTATTGCTGCTCTTGCCGCAATGGCAACCGGAAGGATGGCTTGGCGGCATCGTACTGGATATGCGCGAATTGAATGCGGCGGGCTTGCTGGTGCTAGTCGCGCTTGTACATGCAGCAGAAGCGCTGCTCATACGCAAACAGGCGGTGAAGTTTGCGAGCCCGCTGTTTATGCAGAGCAAGCGAGGGCGCATCGTAGGTGCATACTCGATGCAGATGATGTGGCCGCTGCCGCTCATCCTGCTTATGCCGGCGGTGGCAGCGGGTACCACGCTGCCGTGGGCGCCGCTCTTGAGCGGCGACATATGGCAGCAGGGCTGGGCGCTCGTCGGGCTGCCCGTCATGGTAGGCTTCGCCGAGCTGACATTCACTTATACGCCGCAGGAGAAGGCGAATAAAACTTCTTCTCGGCTGTTCATATATGCCGCGGGGCTGCTCGCCGTATCCCTGCTGGCGAACTGGTGGGCTCCGCTTGTTCCAGTGGCCGGCCTGATCTCCATCGGCTGTCACGAATGGCTTATATGGTACAGCCGACAGGAGGAGCTCAAGCGGAGTCCCGTGTTCGCTCACGATGCCAGAGGTTTATGTGTGCAGGCGGTGCTTCCTGGCAGCCCTGCGGAGGAGCTGGGCATACAATCCGGCGAGATGATCTCGAAGGTAAATGGTATTCCGATTCATTCGAAGGAAGAGCTTCATCAAGCGATGAGCACGAATTCGGCGTTCTGCAAGCTTGAATTGTATAACGCGCGAGGTGACGTGAAGTTTGTACAGCGCGCGATCTATGCGGGTGAGCACCATCAACTGGGCGTACTGCTTGCGCCAGACGATCATGTAACTTACGTGGCGATTGCGAGGCAGCCTTCGCTCCTATCGCTGCTCAAAGTGCCGTGGAGACGTGCTTCACGCGCGAAAGTGGATGCGAAATCCAGAACAACTACCGCTTAAATAAGTTATGAACAGAGACGTCCAACTCGGACGTCTTTTTTTGTGGATTGTGGATAAGCAAGCTTTTATTTGTCGACAACCTGTTAGTTTTGTGTGGATAATGTGGATTAAACTGTGTATAACTACGTGGATTATGTGTGTAACCTGTTGATAATAGGTATAAGGATAAAAATACCCCCATCAGTAAAGGCTTTAAGCCTTGCTAATGGGGGTATCTGTTCATAATAGATGTGGATTTACTGTGGAGAAATAACATTGCGCAGAATAATAATCTCCACTCGACGATTCTTCTTGCGACCCTCTTCCGTATCATTGCTCGTTATAGGGCGAGTATCGCCATAGCCCGCAATTTGAAATTTGTCGCTATTCAGCTGCTTATCTTCCACGAAGTAGCGAAGGACGGAAAGTGAACGTTCTGCTGAGAGCTCCCAGTTATCTTTATATCGCGCTCCAGGAGCCATCTGCAAGTTATCCGTATGGCCCTCTATGCTAATCGTTGAGTCTAACTGACTGAACATGCTTGAGAGCTTGTCCAACGTAGGTATAGCAGCTTCTGTAAGATCTGCCTTTCCGAGTTCGAACAAGAGAGAGTCGCTGAGCCTGATCTCGATTCCTTTCGGGGTATCCGTGATCGTGATGTCATTTTGCAAATTATTGTCCTGAATATATTGTTCAATAGTATTCTTCACGTTCTGCAGCTGCTGTTCCTGCTTGCGGAACGCGAGGTCCTTCTCGGTTATCTGCCCCACTATGACTGCGGGATTCTGCTCTTTATTCTCTTTATCGCCATCGGCATTTTCACTAGCATTCTGCTGATCTTGGTCGTTATTAGATTCACTGCCGTCCCCTGGACTTATATGAGCGCCTTCGAGTATGCCCGAGCCGCCTGGTAGGTTGCCACTGCCACCGCCGCTGCTAAATGTCGTCTGCAGCGTTTCAGACAGCGAAGCATACTTAGTAGCATCGACCTGACTCATAGCATACATAACGACGAAGAAGATCATAAGCAGGGTTATGAGATCCGCATAGGTGATCAGCCAGCGTTCCTGACTATCGTGATTCGCCTTGTTATAGGCTCTACTTCTGCGTCTCATACTTCATCCCTCGCTCAGGTGTGACCTTGGCTGATTTCGTATTAGCTTCGCGAGCAAGAGGTTCTGTCGCCATCTCGCCCTGCAGGAATGAGCTGAGCTTCTTGCGTATAATCTGTGGATTCTCGCCTGCTTGAATGGCCAGCACGCCGCATTGAATCATTTCCATCTCGCGTATATGCTGAGAACTTCGTGTTCGAATCTTGGATGCGATCGGCAGATAAATGACATTGGCAGTCGCTACACCGTACAGTGTGGCCGTAAATGCTACTGCGATAGACGGTCCGAGCATCGCTGGATCGCTTAAGTTGCTCAATACATGGATAAGACCCATTACCGTACCGATGATTCCAAATGTCGGAGCAAATCCGCCGGCGGATTCAAAAATCTTAGCGTATCCATCATATTTATACTCAACGGCATCCATTTCGATATCGAGCATATCCTTTATGATCTCAGGGTCAGTTCCGTCTACAACGAGCATTACACCATCCCGTAAAAATGAGTTGCTGTGCTTCTGAGCCGGTTCTTCTAATACCAATACACCGTTGCGGCGAGCTTGCGTGCTCATGGCGACGAGATCGTCAATAAGCTTCGACATTTCATTATTGCGCTGTTTGAAAGCTATTCGAAGTGCGTTCGGAATGCTGCGCAAGCGGTGGATTGGATAACTGACGACTACAGCGGCAATCGTACCGCCAAATACAATAAGTGCAGCTGTTCCTTCCCACAAGCCGCTGATGTGACCGCCTTCCCATAGAAAACCACCGACGAGGGCGGCAAGTCCGGCAATGATGCCGATTAACGTCGTCATATCCATCTTTTTTTCCATCTCCCTAAGTAATGTTCCCATTTGCAACCAATCGATGATCGGAGTATAATAAACGGGAACAAACATTCTTATTTTGTCTGCTGATATTAATATTCGGAAATGCGTGCACATTCCTATATAAAGTATATAATATTGATACATTTATCGGGTTTTTGAGGGATAAAGTTTAGAGATTTTCAAGGAGTAGCAAGATATGCGACTAGAGTCCTACTCTGTTAGTCAGCAGATGTGAGATAACGAGAATAACTTGAATATTATACAGATTTATATTTGATTCAGTAGAATTAGGGTAAAGCTGTGTATAGCAGGTATAGAGAGGAACGGTGATGGTGAATCCATGGCAGATATCCGTGTGTCATCGAAAGAGTTCGAACTGGTGTCTGAATTTGATCCGCAGGGAGATCAGCCTCAAGCTATTAAACAGCTAGTGGAGGGTGTGCATAACGGCAAGACGTATCAGACATTGCTCGGTGCTACCGGTACTGGTAAGACCTTTACGGTTGCTCAGACGATTCAGCAATTGAACCGACCGACGCTGGTCATTGCGCATAACAAGACATTGGCTGCGCAGCTTTATAGTGAGTTTAAAGAGTTTTTCCCGAATAATGCGGTTGAATATTTTGTCAGCTACTACGATTATTATCAGCCGGAGGCGTATATTCCATCTTCCGACACCTATATCGAGAAGGATTCCAGTGTAAATGAAGAGATCGACAAGCTGCGGCACTCCGCGACCTCTGCCTTATTTGAGCGCCGAGATGTCATTATTGTAGCGAGCGTGTCGTGCATTTACGGCTTGGGTTCACCTATAGAGTACGGCAATCTGGTACTGTCGCTGCGGACAGGTATGGAGAAGCCGCGCAATGAGATCTTGGCGAAGCTCGTCGATATCCAGTACCAACGGAACGACTTGAATTTCATTCGCGGCACATTTCGCGTGCGCGGAGATGTCGTGGAGATCTTTCCGGCATCGAATAGCGAGCACGCGATCCGTGTAGAATTGTTCGGAGACGAGATTGAACGGATCAGCGAGATTGATGTTCTGACAGGCGAGATCCTTGGCGAGCGTGATCATGTTGCGATCTTTCCAGCGTCTCACTTCGTAACGGCGGAGGAGACGATGAAGCGCGCGCTCGTTAATATCGAGCGCGAATTGGAGGAGCGGCTCGCGGTGATGCGCGATGCCGGCAAGCTCTTGGAAGCGCAGCGTCTGGAACAGCGCACGCGCTACGATATTGAGATGATGCAGGAGGTCGGCTTCTGCTCCGGCATCGAGAACTATTCCGGCCCGCTGACGTTCCGCGAGCCGGGCGCTACACCGTATACGCTACTCGATTATTTTCCGGACGACTTCTTAATTGTCGTCGACGAGTCGCACGTCACCCTGCCGCAGATTCGCGGCATGTATAACGGTGACCGAGCGCGGAAAACGGTGCTTGTAGAGCATGGCTTCCGTCTGCCGTCTGCGCTTGATAACCGACCTCTTCAATTCGATGAGTTCGAAAGCAAGGTATGCCAGGCGATGTTCATATCTGCGACGCCTGGTCCGTATGAGCTGGAACATTGTCCGGAGATGATTGAGCAGATCATCCGACCTACAGGATTGCTGGATCCAATCATTGAAGTAAGACCGACAAAGGGTCAGATCGACGACCTGATCAGCGAGATTCGCATTCGCTTGGATCGCGAGGAACGCGTGTTGGTTACGACACTAACGAAGAAGATGTCCGAGGATCTGACCGACTATTTGAAGGAGATTGGGATCAAGGTTCGATATTTGCACTCGGATATTAAGACGCTGGAGCGGATGTCGCTGCTTCGTGATCTTCGCCTTGGCGTGTTCGATGTGCTGATAGGGATTAACCTTCTGCGGGAAGGCTTGGACTTGCCGGAGGTATCGCTTGTCACGATTCTGGATGCGGATAAGGAAGGTTTCCTGCGTTCGGAAAGATCGCTTATTCAGACGATCGGTCGTGCGGCGCGCAATGCGGATGGCCGCGTCATTATGTATGGTGACAAGATCACCGATTCGATGGATAAGGCCATTAAGGAGACGGAACGCAGACGCAAGATTCAGATCGCTTACAATGAGGAGCATGGCATTACGCCTCAAACGATTAAGAAGAAGATCCGCGATGTAATTGAAGCGACAAAGACGGCAGAATCGAAGAGCGATTACCTCACAGACAAGGGCGTCGATAAACTGTCGAAGAAGGATCGTCATTCTCTCATCCAGCGTTTAGAGAAAGAGATGAAGGATGCAGCGAAGAATTTGCAATTCGAGCGCGCTGCCGAGCTGCGTGACGCATTGCTTGAGCTTCGTGCGATGGATTAATTTCCAGAGTAGATTAACGAGCTTAATGATTTATAACATATATGAATATGCATCAGAACTGCAGTTCTCAATTTTGGATGAAACGGTTCGAGTGGACCTAGAAGTAGGAGGGTATTAACATTGGCGAGTGATCGTATTGTCATTAAGGGGGCGAGAGCCCACAATCTGAAAAATATCGACGTCACCATTCCGCGAGACAAGTTTGTTGTGTTGACGGGATTGAGCGGTTCAGGAAAATCATCGTTGGCGTTCGACACGATATACGCGGAAGGGCAGCGTCGCTACGTAGAGTCGCTGTCCGCTTATGCGCGTCAATTTTTAGGGCAGATGGAGAAGCCGGATGTAGACTCTATCGAAGGCTTGTCGCCCGCAATATCGATTGATCAGAAGACTACTAGCCGTAATCCGCGTTCCACGGTCGGTACAGTTACGGAGATTTATGACTATTTGCGATTGCTGTTCGCGCGGATTGGTCATCCTCATTGCCCGGAGCATGGAATTGAGATTACGTCGCAGACCGTCGAACAGATGGTTGACCGAATTATGGAGTATCCTGAACGGACGAAGCTGCAGCTGCTTGCTCCGATCATTTCGGGACGCAAGGGTGAGCATAAGACTGTATTCGCTGATATCCAGAAGCAGGGCTTCGTGCGTGTACGCGTCGATGGAGAGATGCGTGAGGTATCGGAAACGATTGAGCTGGAGAAGAACAAGAAGCACAATATTGAAGTTGTCGTCGATCGAATTGTCGTTAAGGACGATGTTCAATCGCGATTGGCAGATTCGATTGAGACAGCGCTGCACTTGTCCGGAGGCAAGCTGATCGTGGACATTATGGGTGTTGAGGAACTGATCTTCAGCTCGAATCTGGCTTGTCCCGTGTGCGGCTTCAGTATGGATGAGCTTGCTCCGCGCATGTTCTCGTTTAACAGTCCATTCGGCGCTTGTCCGGACTGCGACGGTTTAGGACAGAAGATGATTGTCGATCCGGATCTCCTCGTGCCGGATATGGAGAAGTCGATTGAAGAGGGCGCATTTGAGGCATGGGCTGGCAGCACTTCTAATTACTATCCGCAATTCCTTCAGGCGGTTTGCGAGCATTATGGCATTCCTACGGATATCCCCGTTAGACTGCTAGAACCTGAGCATATGGCGAAGCTGCTTAATGGGACAGGCAATGAGAAGGTTCGTTTCGTCTATGAAAATGATTTTGGACATAAGAAAGAAGCTCAAGTAGCATTTGAAGGTGTCGTTCATAACTTGGAGCGTCGTTTCCGTGAAACCGCATCAGAGGGTATACGTGAATTCATTCAAAGCTTCATGAGCGCTAAGCCGTGCGGAACTTGTAAAGGGGACCGCTTGCGCAAAGAGAGCCTTGCCGTGACAGTTGGCGAGCAGAATATGGCTTATGTGACTTCACTGTCAATTGGTGAAGCGCAGCGTTTCTTTGATGCGCTTTCGTTGTCTAATAAAGAGATGCTTATTGCAAACCTTATCCTGAAGGAGATCAACTCGCGTCTCGGGTTTCTCGTGAATGTAGGCTTGGAATATCTAACGCTGAATCGTGCGGCAGGAACGCTCTCTGGTGGTGAGGCGCAGCGGATACGATTAGCAACACAGATTGGATCGAGCCTCATGGGTGTACTCTATATCTTGGACGAGCCAAGTATCGGCTTGCATCAGCGAGATAATGACCGCTTGATCAAGACACTGGAGCATATGCGCAACTTGGGCAATACGCTAATTGTCGTTGAGCATGACGAAGACACGATGCTCGCTGCTGATTATCTGATCGACATTGGTCCAGGAGCGGGCTTGCATGGAGGCCAAGTTGTCGCACAAGGCACACCGCAGGAAATCATGGCGGATGAGAAGTCGCTGACAGGGCAGTATCTGAGCGGCCGGAAGTTCATTCCGATTCCGCTGGAGCGACGCAAGCCGGATGATCGATGGCTGGAAGTACGCGGCGCGAAGGAGAACAATCTGCGCAACGTCAATGTGAAGATCCCACTGGGCGTATTTACAGCCGTTACCGGCGTATCCGGTTCCGGTAAGTCTACGCTTGTGAATGAGATCTTGTTCAAGTCGCTTGCGCGTGACTTGAACAAGGCCAAGGTTCGCCCTGGTGAGCATCGCGAGATTCGCGGCATGGAGCATGTCGATAAAGTAATCGATATCGATCAATCCCCAATTGGGCGCACACCTCGCTCGAACCCGGCGACATACACAGGTGTCTTCGACGATATTCGCGACTTATTCGCTACGACCAATGAAGCGAAGATTCGCGGCTATAAGAAAGGCCGCTTCAGCTTCAACGTCAAGGGCGGCCGCTGCGAGGCGTGTCGCGGCGACGGTATCATTAAGATCGAGATGCACTTCCTACCGGATGTGTATGTGCCGTGTGAAGTATGTAAGGGCAAACGTTATAACCGAGAAACGTTAGAGGTTAAATATAAAGGGAACAACATTTCCGATGTGTTGGAAATGACAATTGAAGACGCCGTCGAGTTCTTCCAGAACGTGCCGCGTATTCACCGCAAGATCCAGACATTGCTGGATGTAGGCTTGGGTTATATGAAGCTTGGCCAACCGGCAACAACCTTGTCCGGCGGGGAAGCGCAGCGCGTCAAGCTCGCTGCTGAGCTGCATCGCCGGAGCACAGGCAAGACGTTGTATATCTTGGACGAGCCGACTACAGGTCTGCACGTGGCGGATATCGATCGCTTGCTGCAGGTGCTGCACCGCCTCGTTGATTCTGGAGAGAGCGTGCTCGTCATTGAGCACAACCTCGATATCATCAAGACGGCTGATTACCTCATTGACTTGGGACCTGAAGGCGGCAGCGGCGGCGGTTCTATCGTTGCACAAGGCTCCCCTGAACAAGTGGTGAAAGTCGAGGGCTCCTATACAGGACATTATCTGAAGCCTATCCTAGAGCGTGACCGGATTCGTACGGAGCAAGCGGCAGCTTCGCTTGCGGCTGAGGCACAAGTATAACAGGCGACAATTGCATGTAATCTTCTACAAACAGGCCATCTTCAGGAATTGAGGGTGGCTTGTTTTGTTGTATATTAGGATGCAGGTTAACTGTAGTCATACAATACAGTTTTGCGTGAATAACTGACCTAGTTTTAGTAGTTTATATGGTACAGAGACGACTTCTTGGAACCGCATTACGAGTGAGCAGCAGTGATCAAGAATGTGATTGAAGTAACCAGCAGTAGATGTCCTCCTGGAGAGTATTGGGGTATTCCCCCCATGACTCAGGGAAGTCTTGATTCCGCATGATCAGAAGAGGACGGGATCGGAGCAAGACAAGATATTTTTTTATGAGAGAAATAAATGCTTTGTGTGAGATTCAGAGATCAAGAATGTGATTAAAGTAACCAGCAAGAGATGTCCTCTTGGAGAGTATTGGGGTATTCTCCCCATGACTCAGGAAAGTATGGAAAACAAATAATCTGTCTGTGAAAAGTATATTTGATGGTAAATGAAAATACTTAATGTGTCGATCTGAGTGAACGGGATAATAGCGAGAAGGAGCGGAAAGGTACATGTATCTGAGTGACGGGATAATAGTGAGAAGGAGCGGGGAGGTAAATATCTGAGTGAACGGGATAATAGCGAGAAGGAGCGGAAAGGTACATATCTGAGCGAAAGGGATAATAGCGAGAAGGAGCGGGGAGGTACATATCTGAGTGAAGGGGATAATAGCGAAATGGAGCGGAGAGGCGCATATCTGAGTGAAAGGGATAATAGCGAGAAGGAGCGGAGAGGTACATATCTGAGTGAACGGGATAATAGCGAGAAGGAGCGGGGAGATACATATCTGAGCGAAAGGGATAATAGCGAGAAGGAGTGGGAAGGTACATATCTGAATGAACGGGATAATAGCGATAAGGAGCGGGAAGGTACATATCTGAATGAACGGGATAATAGCGATAAGGAGCGGGAAGGTACGTATCTGAGTAAACGGGATAATAGCGAGAAGGAGCGGCGAGGTACATATCTGAGCGAACGGGATAATAGCGAGAAGGAGCGGGGAGATACATATCTGAGCGAAAGGGATAATAGCGAGAAGGAGTGGGAAGG